>JACMNB010000040.1 GCA_014378845.1 Methylotenera sp.
AAAGCGATTGAAGCGCGTACTAATCACGACGTAAAAGCGCTTGAATACTGGCTTAAAGAGAAGTTTGACGCGAACCCAGAGATTAAAAAAGCCAGTGAGTTTATTCACTTTGCTTGCACTTCAGAAGACATCAATAATCTATCGCACGGCTTGATGCTGAAAAACGCGACGGAAACTGTGATGCTGCCGTTTTTGGCGGATTTAATCGCACGTTTAACTGAGTTATCGCACGAACTTGCCGCGCAACCTATGCTTGCACGCACGCACGGCCAAACCGCATCGCCCACGACGATGGGCAAAGAATTGGCGAATATGGTTTACAGATTGCAACGTCAACAAAAACAATTAAAAGACAATGAGATACTCGGCAAGATTAATGGCGCGGTGGGTAATTTTAACGCTCATTTATCGGCTTACCCACATTTTGATTGGGAAAGTTTTGCTAAGAAATTCGTCGAAAACTTGGGTTTAACTTATAACCCGATGACCATCCAAATTGAGCCGCACGATTACATGGCGGAGCTGTACGATTGCTTAAGCCGCATCAACACCATTTTAATCGACCTGAATCGCGATATTTGGGGCTATATTTCGGTTGGTTATTTCAAGCAAAAAGTCAAAGCGGGCGAAATTGGCTCGTCCACCATGCCGCACAAAGTCAACCCAATTGATTTTGAAAATTCCGAAGGCAATTTAGGCTTAGCCAACGCCGTGTTGCGCCACATGGCAGAAAAGCTTCCCATTTCACGTTGGCAACGCGACCTCACAGATTCAACCGTGTTACGCAATATGGGCGTGGCGTTTGGCTACACGCTGCTGGGTTACGATTCATGTTTACGCGGCTTGAATAAGCTGGAAATCAATTCTACCAAACTAGCACAAGACTTAGATAACAGCTGGGAAGTACTCGCCGAGCCGATTCAAACTGTGATGCGTCGCTATGGCATTGAAAATCCGTATGAGCAACTAAAAGAGCTGACGCGCGGTAAAGGTGGCATTAATAAAGCTTCTTTACATGCCTTTATTGCAGAATTAAACATCCCCGCCGAAGCAAAAACACTGCTACTAGAAATGACGCCAGGTAGCTATATTGGCAAGGCGATTGAGCTTACTAAACATATTAAAACTTAACCCCCATCGTCATTCTCGCGAAAGCGGGAATCCATGTTTAGATTTGTCACTTTTTAAAATGGATTCCCGCTTTCGCGAGAATGACGGAGTTAAAAAACTTTTAATTGTAATGTTGAAAGCAACTGATTAAATAATGTCTGAAATTCTAGTTTTATATTATTCTCAAGGTGGCGCCGTGCGTGAGATGGCACAGCTGATTGCGCGTGGTGTTGAGAGCGTGAGCGGCGCTAAAGCGCGCATTCGCACTGTGCCGAAAGTTTCGGCTAATTGCGAAGCGACCGAATCGGATATTCCTAAAAGTGGCGACCCTTACTGCGAGTTGCAAGACCTAGAGGAATGTATCGGTTTAGCGCTTGGCAGCCCTACGCGCTTTGGCAATATGGCGGCGCCGATGAAATATTTTTTAGATGGTACGACTGCGCTATGGTTGAAAGGCACACTAATTGATAAGCCTGCGAGCGTATTCACCAGCACGGGCAGCATGCACGGCGGCAATGAAAGCACGCTAATTACCATGATGTTACCGCTGATGCATCACGGCATGATGATGGTGGGCTTGCCTTATTCTGAGCCTGCATTATCTAGCACGCAAAGTGGCGGCACACCTTATGGCGCAAGCCATGTGGGCGGTGCGTTGGATGACAAAAAAATTACCGATGATGAAAAGAAATTGTGCATTGCGCTGGGTAAACGTTTGGCTGAAACGGCGCTAAAACTAAGCTAACTTAAGCAGTAATATTAGCACTAACATTTCCACCGTTCGCCCTGAGCTTGTCGAAGGGTTGGTTTTTAAATTATTAATATTAGTCATTGATCTGTGGTTCGACAAGCTCACCACGAACGGAATTAATATACTAAAGTTTTAATATAAAACGGTTTTAATTAACTTGATTTCAACCAACAAGTTATCCATCACAAACCCTATAGCCAGTGAAAAGTAAATATTGATGAGTTTAGCAGTTGAAGCAAAAGAATTTTTACGCAGCACGCGCAGCGGCGTTTTATCAAGCTTTTCGGCCAAATTTGATGGTTATCCATTTGGCTCAGTGATGCCATTTGTGCTGGGTCACGATTGCCGACCTATTGTATTGATTAGCAATATTGCCGAACACACCAAAAACATCATCGCCAACCCAAAAGTGTCGCTGTTGGCATTTCAATCAAATAATTTAAAATCTGTAGAAGATTTGCATGCCAATGGCCGCTTAACGCTAATTGGCGAGGCGGTACAAATTGACAAAAAAGATGCCGATTTAATGGCGCGTTATTGTCGTTATCTGCCTGAATCGACTGGATATTTGGCCATGCACGATTTTCAGTTTTACCGCATTAATATTAGCCAAGCGCGATATATTGCAGGCTTTGGTAAAATGGGCTGGGTGGCAGGTGAAGAGATGGTTGAGGTAAAAAATGCAACCTCAATCGCTGCGCTTGAAAGCAGTGTGATTGAACACATGAACGACGATCATCAAGAGAGTATGCAGCAATATTGTCAACATTTTTATGGCGCCGCGCCAAGCCGTGTCAATTTAATTGGTATAGATTGCGACGGGTTTGATGTGGAAGCTGTGACGGATAATGAGATCAAAATATTGCGGTTTAGTTTTGCAGCGCCAATTTTTGATGCAAACTCTGCCCGCGCTGCCTTTGTGGCATTAAGCAAAGCTGCCCGAGCATGAGTGAAAACCCCCTTCCCCAGCCCCTTCCCACAAAGGAAGAAGGAATTTTGCGAACATTGCAACTGGGTGCAAGCGCAAGTTTATTAACCTTAATATTCCTGTGTTTGGCTTGGGAGTCAATACTGGCGCCACTTAAGCCAAGCGGCTCGCTGCTGATTCTGAAAACGTTGCCGTTATTATTGCCGCTTTTTGGCATTTTAAAAGGCAAACGCTACACCTACCAATGGGCGAGCATGTTTATACTTTTTTATTTTACCGAAGGCGTTGTGCGCGCATGGGCGGATAAAGGCTTATCGGCCAAATTGGCTGTGGTAGAAGTGGTATTAACGCTACTATTTTTTATCTGCGCAATTTATTACGCAAAACTCACGCGCCGGCCGCCGCAATAATCCACGCTTCAATTATAATAAGCCGATGAGAATCTGGCTTTATAATCCCGTATGAAAATATTACTATCCAACGACGATGGCTATTTTGCGCCAGGGCTTAATATTTTGGCCGAACATTTGGCCAAAATTGCTGATATTACCGTGGTAGCGCCCGAGCGTAATCGCAGCGGCGCCAGCAATTCGCTTACGCTTGATCGCCCGCTAAGCGTTAAACAAGCCAGCAACGGCTTTTTTTATGTCAATGGCACGCCGACTGACTGCGTGCATATTGCGCTAACTGGCTTGATGGACGCCATACCAGACATGGTGGTAAGCGGCATTAACGATGGTGCAAATATGGGCGACGACACCATTTATAGTGGCACAGTGGCGGCGGCGATGGAAGGCTACTTGCTGGGTATTCCTTCATTGGCTTTTTCGATGTCGCAACACAATGCCACACATTTTGAAACTGCCGCGCGTATTGCGGTTGAAATGGTGCAACATTACCAAAAAACTGGCTTTGCATCGCCAACTTTATTAAATGTGAATGTGCCCGATGTGCCTTATGACCAGCTGAAAGGCCGAGTAGTCACTCGCTTAGGCAAGCGCCATAAGGCAGAGCCTGTGATTCAGCTAAAAACGCCACGTAACGAAACTGTGTACTGGGTAGGCGCTGCAGGCAAGCCAAATGACGGCGGTGAAGGTACTGATTTTTATGCGGTTTCGCAAAATATGGTTTCAATTTCGCCCATTCAAGTGGATTTAACTAAACACACGCAAATGGATGAAATTAAGCATTGGCTACAACAGAAATAACCCAACAAACAACATGGCACTTGTAAAATCCACCTTATTAAAACACACCGCTGGCATTGGCATGACGTCAACGCGCACGCGAGAGCGCATGCTAACGCGCCTGCGCGAGCAAGGCATACGCGATGAGGTGGTTTTATCGGCTATCGGTGAAATTCCGCGGCATATTTTTGTGGATGAGGCATTATCGACACGCGCGTACGAAGATGTTTCGTTGCCCATTGGCTACAGCCAAACCATTTCGCAGCCCTATATTGTGGCGCGAATGACTGAGATTTTGCGCAACGGCAAACCATTAAATAAAGTGCTAGAAATTGGCACAGGTTGCGGCTACCAAACTGCAATTTTATCGCGCGTGGCAAAAGAAGTATTATCGCTAGAACGGATTAGGCCGCTTGTCATGAAAGCGCGCACTAACTTACGCACGCTAAAGTGCAATAACGTAAAGTTAGACCACGCCGATGGCAGCATTGGCTTGAGCGAATTTGCGCCGTTTGATGGCATACTCGTCACCGCCGCCGCCAGCCATGTGCCCAATGAATTATTGGCGCAACTGGCGATTGGCGGGCGATTGGTAATCCCCGTTGGCACCACAACACAAGTTTTAACACTGATTGAGCGTACTAATAATCCTTCGCCAAAAGAATACGTGCAAACTAAATTGGAGCCTGTAAAATTTGTGCCTTTATTGGGCGGTTTAATTTAATGCGCGTTTTAGTTGTCAGTTGTTTGCTATTGTTTTTAACGGCTTGCGAAAGCAACCCGCCAGCGCCAGTGATAGACCGCACCCCGCAAACCAGTAAACCTAAACCACCAGTTGCGGTTAAACCAATCGACCCAAAATTGGTTAGCGCCAAAGATTGGCGGCCAGATAGCCATGCAGTCGCCAAAGGCGAAACGCTATTTGGCATTGGCTTGCAATATGGCATTGATTACAAAGAGATTGCCGCCGCCAACCATATTGCCTCGCCCTACCCAATTAGAATTGGCCAAAAACTAGACTTAAGCAGCTTTAAAACTAAAACTATTACGCCTAGTGATTCGACAAAAACGGATACCACTAAAACCGATGACGGCGTGATTGTTACGTCGATAAAAGTAGAGCCTGTGACAACTGGCACAGCCACCAAGCCAAATACCGTGCCTATGAATGGTTCTGCGGTAACGCCAGTATTAACCGAGCCAAAAGCCACGCTGGAGCCCTATAGCGTTGCCGCGTGGAATCGCGTTTCCTCGGCAAAAGTCATTACTAAATCAGCTGAAACCAAACCAGCTGAAAATAAGCCTTCTGTTGCAAATACAGCTGATGGCCAATCTGCCGATGGCAAATCTACATACGTTAAACCAGCAGATGACGAATCGATAAGTTGGGGCTGGCCAACGCAGGGCAAAATAAGCGCAGGCTTTGTTGAAGCCAGCAACAAAGGTATTGATATTGCAGGCACCACTGGCCAAGCCATTAATGCAGCCGCGCCTGGCAAGGTGATTTATAGCGGATCGGATTTACGCGGCTATGGCAAATTAGTCATTATTAAGCACAATAAAACTTATTTATCGGTGTATGCACACAACAGCAAAATTGTGGTGAAAGAAGGCCAAGCCGTTGCTGCTGGCCAAAAAATTGCAGAGATGGGCAATACAGACGCTAATTCTGTTAAATTACATTTTGAAATAAGACGCTTGGGTAAATCGGTTGACCCCGCCAAGTATTTGACCCAAAATTGATTCAACCCAAAATTACTTTAATCTGGAAGCAATTAATCTAGAGTTGATTCAACCCAAAATCAATCTTAATCCACATTAGTCACACTTTTAGGAGGCAATCATGGCCGCACCGCAAAAGAAAGATCCCAATAAATACGCCAAAAACGCAGATATTCAAGCAGATACATTGGTAAAAACATTAACCTCGGTTGGCGGGTTAATTTTAATGTTGATTGGCTTGGCTGGGCTTGGCATGGAGTTTTTTAAAGATGGCGGCGTACTGACAAAAGCCTTAAGTTGGCTGTTTGATACCAGCACACACATGATGTTGATACCGGTTATTATTGGCGTGTTATGGCTGATGAATCGCATGATGTCGTCAACCAATCCTAACGAAAGCAAAAAGTCTGGCAACATTCCCATGTATGCCATGATGGCAATTGGCGCGTTTTACTTATTTCGATTTTTGACTACAGGCGGTTTTTAGCGATAAACATCAATAAAAAAGCCACTTCTAAAAGTGGCTTTTTTGTTTGTCATTGCGGGCTTGATCCGCAATCTTAATTTGCTAAAAAGATGCTGAATCAAGTTCAGCACGACAATGCATTTAATGTTTCTTTTGAGCTTCTACTTGGTAATGCTCATGCACGGCAGTCATATCACGCTCGCGCGCCCATTTAATAATTTCTTCTAACGCAGGTGCGCCAATTTCGCCCACTTGCGTGTGAATACCCGCTTGATCGCGAATCACCAAAATGCCTGGTATTTGCGCGACTTCAAAATAATCACCAATTTCAGGATCAGTTTCGGTATTCACCATACCAAACACAATGTCAGGATTTGCTGCTGCTGCTGCCTCAAATGTTGGCGTAAACACCATACACGGCTCGCACCATGGCGCCCAAAAATCCACAATCACAAAATTATTGCTCTCGATAGTTTGTTTAAAATTTTCTTTGGTAAGTGTAACAACAGCCATGATTTTGCCTTAAATAAAGTGTTTATTTGAATAATTCAGCAGTTTATCAGACGTGCAGCTTTAAGTTAAGTTTCGTTGTGCAAAAGTCAATTCAAAACCAGCTAAACATAACGCGCACAAACTTGCTTCCAAAATTCATTATACTCATACGCGAGCGCACTATCCGTCCAGAGTACCGAAAGCGGCACACTCCTATCGCCATTTTTAAGTGCAATTATCGTCTCAAACTTTTGACGTACTTCTGCTTGCATACCTAAACGCTCATAGGCAAACATTTGAAACACATGGTTAGGGATGAAAGCTGGGTTTAGCCTGCAACCTTGCTCAAAAGTAACAATGGTTTTATGGTAATTTTTTAACACATAAAAGCACATGCCTTGTGTGTAGGTGTAAAAAACATCGGGGATCGGGTTAAATCGCTGCGCTCTTTCAATGTAATAAAGCGCTTCTTCACCAAAGCCAGCAGCACAAAGCGCGATGGATAAAAATAAATGCGCTTCTGAGTTGTTTGGGTCTAATGTGACGGCATGGCGGCAATGTGCAATCGATTCTTCTCGATTTCTGCGCCAAAGATGTACCCAGCCTAGTATAGAAATCGCATAAGTTGCTTGAGAATCTAGCTCAACAGCACGCTCGGCATGTAAAAGTGCTTCATCTAAAATAACAGGGTCAAGATTCCATCTTTGTGAAGAAGTAAGTGCTAATGACCTCGCCAACCAAGCATGCGCTGCTGCATAGTTAGGGTCTAAAGCACATGATTTTTTGAATAGCAAAACTGCTTCATTCACAAACTGCTCCGCGTATTTTCTATGTTGTGAAATAGCTTGCAGCAAGGTATCGTGCGCTTCTATACTATTGGTGGCTTGCAAACCAAAAAACGCGGCTTCTGCACTATCTAACTTAATTTGCAATACGCTCACAATATTTTGTGTAAGCTCATCTTGCAAGGCAAAAATATCTTTTAATTCGCGGTCATAACGGTCGGACCATATATGCCCTCCATTAATCGCATCCACCAATTGTGCGGTCACGCGCACTTGATTACCCGCGTGTTGCACGCTGCCTTCTAACAAATAACGCACGCCTAACTCTGCTGCAATTTGTGCAGATGTTTTTGCAGTATTTTTATATGAAAATGACGATTGTCGTGAGATAACAAATAAACCTGATAGCTTTGAAAGCATAGATATCAAGCTATCCACCACGCCATCAGCGAAATATTCTTTTGCGTTATCTGCACTAATATTGGCAAACGGCAACACGGCTAACGAAGGTTTATTATCTATTAAACGCGGATGTGTGGGTATTAACTGATTGCTAGCAACGCGTCTTTCTAACGCTTGCGCGGCCTGAATACTTATTTCTAAGTTATAGCTGCCTTTGGGGAATTCGATGCGAATGGCATCATTTGTACCTAATGTATCGTAATATTCACGCAATTTATTGCGAAGCCGTGTCGCTTCTACCCGCACAATAGCGTCCAAACTCGGGTCAAAATCATCTTTGCGATCAAATACCTCTAGCGCAATAGTGTAACCTTTTAGGCGATCAGCCTGGCCTGCTAAAGTATTGGTCACAAGATAATCTAAAAAACGCTGTTGGCGCGGAGAGCCAGAAAACAATGGGCTAGCCAGCATAATTGCTACACTGGCACATATTTGGTCTTGCTCTATTTGCGTTAACTGTTGTTCCACAGCTTGCATCAGCATCCACCCTTGGCATTCTTATTGTTGTGTAAGT
Organism: Methylotenera sp.; assembly: GCA_014378845.1. GTDB lineage: Bacteria > Pseudomonadota > Gammaproteobacteria > Burkholderiales > Methylophilaceae > Methylotenera_A. The sequence goes on from JACMNB010000040.1 coordinate 8,418, forward strand.
AACACCTTTTCCAAGGCGTTACTTACTGTATCTAACTTCTTATCATCATATCAAAAATTTACATTACTCACACACCGCAGCAAACATTAATCAAATGCTTTTGTTGCTGATTACAAAGGTGCTACTTTTTAACTGAGTTTATTTTTTTGGAGATTTATCATGTTTACACGTAATCACAGTCTTATTGCAGCCGCCGTATTTACTCTATTTTCACTTACATCAATTAATGCCAATGCAGAATCAATCGCAGGACAAGGAAAATGTACTTATAAACCTACCGCAGCCAATGTTGCCAACACCGATGGTTACGCCGTGATGTTAAGTGAGACCACATGTGCTTCTAGTGGCGGTTTTATCGAAGGCGCAACAGTATCAAACCCAGAAATTGCCAATTTGCATCAAGGCACAGGCGATCACTCAGGCTATTACACCATTACTAACGGCACCGACTCAACCATTGCCAAATGGAGCGGCAAAGTAAATACTGTAATGAAAGACGGCAACCCAATGACCAGCTTTAAAGGTCAATGGGAATATGTAGGCGGCACTGGTAAATACAAAAGCATCAAAGGCAAAGGCGAATATAACGGCTATTTTACTTCTGCCACCGAATACACGGTGGATTGGAAAGGAAAAAAAGATTAAGCAATGTTATTTAGCTTTTCTTTCAAACCACGTTGTTTATAATGAATTACATGGTTTGACTTTTCTTAATGATTTTATTGATTACAAAGTAAGGAGTTATCATGAGCACCAAACATATCCAAACGATGGATCAATTTCGCGAGTTTTCCAGCTATGCCGTCAATCAATCTGGTCAAACCAAAATACACACTCCGCCTGCATCAAGTCAAACCAAACTCGATGAAGCCATCGCGCATTTACGCGAAGCAGCGTGGAAATTTGCCACGCTTAGCATCGAAAAACGCATTGCATTAGCAACGACTATGCAGCAAGGCTTAATGAAAGTGCTAGAAACTATGGTGCAGGCGGGTTGCAAAGCCAAAGGCATTGCGCCAGATTCAAACTTAGCTGCTGAAGAGTGGGCAGCAGGCTATTGGGGCGTGGTACGACAATTGCGTTTAGTGCGCGAAAGCTTACAAAGCATCGCAAATACCGGCAATACAAAAATAGGCAAAGTTAAACGCACGGCTGCGGGCAATTTGGCGGTGCAGATTTACCCCAATAACGCGATTGATGGCATCTTATTTAAAGATATTACCGTTGATGTTTATATGCAAGCCCATGTGACTGAAAAAACACTAGAAACCAACCGCGCCAGCTTTTACAAGACTACTTCTAATCTAGACAAAAGGCATCAAGGCCAAGGTCACCAAGGCAAAGTGGCGCTGGTGCTCGGTGCAGGCAATATTCCCAGCATCGGCTTAATGGATGTGCTGACTAAAATGTTTAACGAGGGCAAAGTATGTTTGCTGAAAATGAACCCCGTCAACGCCTACCTTGGGCCGTATATTGAAGAGGCGTTTAAAGCGGCAATTGACCAACAATTTTTAGCAATAGTGTATGGCGGCGCGGAGGTTGGTAGGCATTTGGTGTATCACCCCAAAATTGACGAGGTGCATTTAACGGGATCGGACAAAACCTATGACCAAATTGTGTGGGGCAATAACGGTGCCGACGCCGACGAACGTCGCGCGCAAAATCAGCCGCTTTTACGCAAGCCTATTAGTGCCGAGCTGGGCAATGTGACGCCTATTATCATCGTGCCAGGACCCTATACCGATAAAGAAATACGCTTTCAAGCCGAGCAAATTGCCTCCGCGTTTACCATGAATGCATCGTTTATGTGCTGTACGGCCAAGGTGCTGATGATGCCAAAAAATTGGGATGGCAGTGCGCGTTTCATGAAGGCCTTGCAAGAAGTGTGCGCATCAATACCGACACGAGCCGCTTATTACCCAGGCGCACAAGACCGTTGGCAAACTGCCACAAAAAACCGTAGCAACGTCACTAATATTGGCAGTGCAAAATCTGGCGAGCTGCCTTGGACATTTATCTCCGATTTAAACCCTGAGGATGTGCATGAAAGCCTTTTTACCGAAGAGTCATTTTGCTCTGTCATCACTAGCGTACAAGCGGGCAGCGCGGATGCGATTGATTTTTTGCAAACTGCCACAACATTTGCCAATAATAAACTTTGGGGTACGCTGAATGCGACGCTCATTGTGCATCCAAAATCGCTGAAAGATGCCAACATCAATGCGGCCTTCGAGCAAGCCATTTGCCAGCTTAAATATGGCGCGATTACAGTGAATACCTTTATTGGTCTGCTATTCTGCACTGGCGCGCCATGGGGTGCGTACCCAGACTCTACGCCAAACGACATCCAAAGTGGGGCGGGCTTTGTGCATAACACCGCCATGCTAGAAGGCATCGAAAAAGCTGTGCTACGTGCGCCGCTGTTTGCCTTCCCTAAACCTGCTTGGTTTGCCAGTCATAAAAAAGCCAAGGTAGTCACCCAAAAATTAGTCGCGATGGAAGAAAACGCAAACTGGGCGAAAGTGCCAGGCATTGTCATGGCAGCGATGCGAGGCTAGCATTTATTCAATCTTTTTTTATCTTAACTAGGAGACTTAACTCATGAAAACAATCACTATCAATACCATTTCAATCTGTATTTTAATGCCTTTTTTCTATATCAATCAACCTCTTGCTGCTCCAGAAGATTTCTCTGGCACATTTAGTGGCACCGATAAAGGTATGGTTACAAACTGCACCAATACAAGCTTTAATGGGGCATTCAATAGTTTATGGACTGTCACACATGAAGTAAAAGGCAACACTTACACTGGCAAAGGCAGTAATGGGGATGGCAACTTTACCGTTGAAGGTGAAATCTCGGATAATACGGCCAAGCAAACAATCAAGGGCGTCAACAAATGGGGTAAATCTTGGAGCGGAGAATCCAATTTGGTAATAGAAAAAGGCGAATTAAAAGTGAACACTCAGGGCAGCCTGCCTATGTTAGGCTGTGATTTCACATCTGAGGTAGTCGCAGTAAAAAAATAACAGTGCATTTTTGCTCAGAAGAAACGACCACAGCACATACTTCGCAATCCTCATGGATCTTGGCTTTCACGCATAAATAACCAGCTTTAGCTGGCATATTCTGCGGGGACAACCTTTGCGGTTGCAGTGCATTTATGTTTAGTTAACATTAAGCTTTAATAGGTTTATCCCAAGCGCCCTCAAAAAACAATTCACCTAACGGTTTGCGTTTGCGCTCTGCCAGCTCGCGCGCTTTTAAATCATCTGGCAAGCTATTGGCATCGCCTTCATAACCCACAGCCAGCATGGACATTGGGGTGTATTGGGCAGGAATCGCAAATTTTTCACGCGCTAAATCACTGTTAAAGCCACCCATTTGGTGCGCGGCTAAGCCCATACTGCTGGCTTGCAGGCACAGATTTTCTGCCGCTGCACCAGTGTCATATTGTCCCCAGCGGTTTGGCGTTTGGTTGTGACCAAACAAATTATTAGCACACACTAAAATTAACAATGGTGCATGTTTTACCCATGTTTGGTTACTAGGGGCTAGGCAATCAAAGGCTTGCTGCCAAGCACTTTCGTCTATGCTTTTATTCCATACAATAAAGCGCCAAGGCTCATCACCAAAACAGCTAGGCGCCCAGTGCGCAGCCTCTAACAGGGCAATTAGTTGTTCGTGTGAAACAACCTTGCTTGCATCAAATGCGCGCGGACTCCAACGTTTAGCAATCACTTCATTAATGGGTGCTTGAGTAATGGCAGGTTTTTGCATAATGGCTTTCAGTTAAGCCTTTAAAAATGGGTAATCTGTGTAGCCTTTTTCGTCACCGCCGTAAAAGGTATTGCTATCCGCTTCGTTTAGCGGCGCATCTGTTCTGTAACGCTGCACCAAATCTGGGTTAGCTATAAATGGTACGCCATAAGCAATTACATCGGCATGGCCACTGGCAATAGCGGCGTTGCCACGCGCTTTATCGTAACCAAAATTCGCCATATAACTGCCTTTAAAGTGCTTGCGCAGCTCTGCAAAATCAAATACTACTTCATCGCCACCCATGCCACCTTCTACCACATGCAAATAAGCCAAATTAAATTGGTTGAGCGACTCAGTAACAAAGTTAAATAATGCTTGTGGATTGCTGTCACTCATATCGTTAAATGGACTGGCTGGCGATAAGCGCACGCCCGTTTTATCTGCACCCGCAACTGCAACCACTGCTTTGGTGACCTCCATTAATAGACGCGCACGATTTTCAAAACTACCACCGTATTGATCGTCCCGTTTATTACTGCCATCACGCAAAAATTGGTCTAACAAATAGCCGTTGGCTGAGTGAATTTCTACACCATCAAAACCAGCTGCTAAGGCACATTTCGTCGCGTGAGTATACTCTTGCACAATTTCTGGTATCTCGCTGGATTCTAACGCGCGTGGCTCTACAAAATCAACCAAGCCTTGGTAAGTAAAGGCTTGGCCTGCAGGCTTAATGGCACTTGGCGCTACTGGCAGTGCGCCATTTGGCAGTAAACTTGGATGCGCAATACGACCCACGTGCCATAATTGCAGCACTATTTTTCCACCTTCAGCATGCACAGCGTCGACTACCCTTTTCCAGCCCGCTACTTGTGCATCAGTATAAATACCTGGTAGCAAAATGTAACCATGTGCCATAGCAGAAATTGGCGTGGCTTCTGTAATAATTAAGCCTGCTGTGGCGCGCTGCTTATAATAAGTCACATTTAAGTCTTGTGGTACACCACTATCTTTTGGCGCGCGGCTTCTAGTTAGTGGCGCCATTACCATGCGGTTTTTAAGCGTAATACTGCCCAGCTTGGCTGGGCTAAATAAATCTAAAGCCATTGAGTAAACTCCATCTGATTAATTAAACCGTAAAGCTATTTAATAGGACTTGGCGGTGGTAACTTCACACCTTCAATTAATAGCGTAATTTCAATATCATCGCCTATCGGCGCTTCTTTTTTTAAACCCCAGCCAAAACCAAAATCGCTGGCCTTTAATGCTGTATGTGCTTCAAAGCCAGTTCTGTAGCCGCCCCAGGGGTCAGTGCCAAAACCCAAGACCTTAAACGGAAATGTCATTTCCTTGGTAACGCCATGCATGGTAAATAAGCCTGTCATTACACCTTCTGTCGTCGATTTTGCTTCAATTTTTTTGCTAACAAATGTCATCTCAGCAAATTTTTCTACGTCTAAAAAGTCTGATTTTTGAATATTTATATCGCGTTTTGGATGGCTATTATTCACACTCAGCATATTAATTTTGGCTTCTACGCTTGATTTTGATAAATCATTGGCATCAATCAAAATTTTGCCTTTAATATCACTAAAGGTACCCTATGTTTTGCTGGCCACATGGCGGATTGTCCAGTTGGCAAAACTGTGTGTATCGTCAATTCGGTAAGCATTAGGTTCTGCAAGTGCATGGCTGCAAGCCAGCACTAGTGCGGCTGCCGCAGCATGGTTTTTAAAACTTAATTTCATGCTTTTCTCCTATTTAAACTGCTGGCAAATCAAACAATAATACTTCCGCATTATCTATCGCATTTAATTTAATCGTCTGTGCGGTATCAAACATAGCTGCATCACCCGCATTAAGCTGCTGTTGATTGATTTCTAGGCTACCACTGGTCACTTGCAAATAGGCACTGCGGCCTTCTTTAAGAACGTAATTTAACGTTTTTCGTTTGTCTAGCTTGCTTACTAATAATTGCATATCTTGATGAACCCTTAATGAACCCGCTTCTGCGTATTCACTTGCCAGCAAACACCATTGGTTTTGCTTTTGGGCATCGGTAAAAAAACCATCTTCATAACTGGGTGGTAAATTTTGCTGATTTGGCACAATCCAAATTTGCAGTAAATGCACAGGTGTAGAATCTGACGCATTAAATTCGCTATGTGAAACGCCAGTGCCAGCCGTCATACGCTGCACATGGCCTTGTTTAATGGTTTCTGTGTTGCCCATGCTATCTTTGTGCGCAAGCTCGCCTTG
>JACMNB010000041.1 GCA_014378845.1 Methylotenera sp.
CGTATTACACATCATTGCGACATCTTGGAAACTGGTAATGAATCTTACCGATTTAAACACCGCAAAAACAGTGCTCAATCAAGCGAAAAGTGGAAACAATTGGACGCCGATTAGTGGAAAGTCTTGGACGCCGATTGACAGGGGGTACTAAATTCAGGCCTAAAGATCAATGGGAAATCAATAAAAACACGCATGAAGCTTTAATTACTGAAGATGAGGCGGAGGCTATTTTGAACATGGTAGGCAATCAAACTACTCGAGCACGCAAATCGATTAATAGGGTGTATCTGCTGTCGGGTTTATTAGAGTCGCCAGAAGGCTCGAAATGGCATTCTGACGGTGATGGAAGCTATAGGTTAGGTAAAGGTAAGCGCGTTAATGCTGACGCGATAGAGCAGGCCATAATGGAGAAGGTGATAACCTCGCTCTCGGCAAATGATATGGTTGATGCCATCCTGAACCATTTTCACGAGATTGCCAAGCAAAGAGAATCTAAAGATACTTCTAAAAAATTTCGCTCTGCTATTAAAGAAATAGACACGAAAATCGAGAAATTAACTGGCTTACTTACTGAAACTACCGCGCCAGAAGCATTGCTACGCACAATAGAAAAATTAGAAATCGAGCGTAAAGCAGTTGCTGAGAAATTAAAAATAGTAGAAGAAGAATCACAATCTACGGCTATTTATAAGAATTTAACGCGAGGTCATGTCAGGACAATGCTTAAGACTGTTATCGAGAATCTTGAATATACAGAAAACAAAGAGTCCCTCAAAGACGCGCTTAATGCATTGGTAGATAATGTGGTGCTTGATCCTGCTAGCCTCACCGCTTCAGTTACCTACAGAGTAGGACCTCAAAGCGGGGATAAGATGGCGTCCCCACGGGGATTCGAACCCCGGTCGCCTCCGTGAAAGGGAGGTGTCCTAGGCCTCTAGACGATGGGGACCTTGGAATTTAAACCGATATCACTGCTAAATTTAAGCAAGTGATATTTTACTACAAACTACTCAATTTCTTTAGCGCTTAAATTGCTAAACCCACTACTTAACGTTTTTAAATTTGGTGGAGGTAAGCGGGATCGAACCGCTGACCTCTTGCATGCCATGCAAGCGCTCTCCCAGCTGAGCTATACCCCCGCGTTACTTAAAAATTGGGTTCTAAAATCGACAACAATTCGAGAAGGCGCAATATTAATGAGGTGCGGTGCAAAAGTCAATTAAATATACGCACTGCCTATGAAATTCCCTATTTAACATTATTAAATAGCGTCACTTAATTAAAAGTAGTTTTAAAAACTAGTTAGTCGCGCGTATTACTTTGCGATGCGAATTGAGCCAATTCAACGGTTATTTGCGGATGCCAGCCTGCTTTGCGATGCTCAGCCACTACATTGGTAAAAATGCCGCCGCGCACAAAAAACTGAGCGGTAACGCGCATAAAGCGTGGTTGGGTGGCATTAACCAAGTCATCTAGCATTCTGTTGGTAACAGCCTCGTGAAAACAGCCTTCATTTCTAAATGACACAATGTATAGCTTTAAACTTTTCAGCTCTACACAATGCTGATCTGCAATGTAGTCTAAAGTAATGACCGCAAAATCTGGCTGGCCAGTTTTGGGGCAAAGGCAAGTAAACTCAGGAATTTCCATATGAATATGAAAATCGCGATTGGGTGCTGGATTTGGGAAAGTTTCGAGAATTTTACTCGGTTGCGCGTTTGCATCGCCCAGTAAAGTCACGCTATCGTGTAAGTTGGTGCTAGACATAATTCCATTCATATCAAATAATGTCGTTATTATAAAACGTTACTGTAAAATCTCATAAAGCTTCTCTTAAATTCTTAAAAAACCACTTATAAAAAAACAAATCTTTTGCGCTTAACCCACTTAAAACTTGCTGGCTTCAAGTCATTTGTCGACGCAACCACTATTCACCTGCATGGCCAACGGGTGGGCGTTGTCGGGCCAAATGGCTGCGGCAAATCCAATGTCATGGAATCGGTGCGCTGGGTTTTGGGTGAATCTTCCGCCAAAGAAATGCGTGCCGACGCGATGGATGCGGTGATTTTTAATGGATCTAGTAATCGAAAGCCTATATCACGTGCCTCGGTGGAACTAATTTTTGATAATAGTTTGGGTGGTGCGGCCGGTGAGTGGAGCCAGTATGCGGAAATTTCTGTCAAACGTGTGATTGAGCGCGAAAAAGGCTCAACCTACTACATTAACAACAGCGCTGTGCGCAGACGGGATGTGGCTGATTTGTTTCTTGGTACGGGTTTGGGCGGCCGCGCATATGCAATCATTGGCCAAAACACCATCTCGCGCATTGTGGAGGCCAAACCTGAAGAGCTGCGGGTTTTTTTGGAGGAAGCTGCGGGCATTAGCAAATATAAAGAGCGCCGCCGCGAAACCGAACTGCGCCTGCGCGACACGCGCGAGAATTTGGTGCGTGTTGAGGATATTTGCCGCGAGCTGCAAAAACAAATCGTTAAATTAGAATCGCAAGCGGTCGTCACCCAGAAATATCATGCCTTGCAAGCCGCTTACAAGCTGGCTGAAGGCCAATTATGGCTGTTAAAAAAGCGTGATGCCAGTCGTGATTGGGAAAAGACCAAAGCGCAAGTCGACACGCTAGTAAACACGCTTGAAGCGCAAATGGCGGCGCTACGCAAAAGTGAAGCCGCGTTAGAAACAAGCCGCCAAGCGCATTATGCGGCATCCGAAGGCATTAACAAGGCACAGGCAGCGTATTATGAAGCGAATGCAGAGGCTTCAAACTTAGAAAACCAAGTTAGGCAAACCTTAGAGGCGCGTGAGCGCATGGCTTTGCAGCTGTCACAATTAAGCCAATCACTAGAGCGTAGCGCTAGCACCAGCGCGGCTTTGCAGGCAGATTTAACGAAAAAACAAGTTGATCTGGTAAGCGCCAGCGTCAATGAAAAGCAAGCGCAATTGGCCTTAGACGCTCTAAAACATACACTGCCACAAAAAGAAGTTTTGCTAAAAGCCGCTGGAGACGCTGCACAAAAAAGTCAGCAAGCCTTGTCTGACGCCAATCAGCGCATTCAGATAGAAAACACCAATATTAACCATTTAAACCAAAATATTGCCGAAAACAAACAGCGTTTGCAGCGTTTTGAGGGTGAATTATCGCGCTTAAGTTTGCCCGATTTAACTCAGATGCAGGCGCGTGAAACTGCGCTTAACGTTGCGCAGCAAGGAATTGCGTCAATTGAAAGCACCCTACAAAAATTGCGCGCAGACGAGGCAAGCTTGCAGTCTGAAATCAACCAGCAGCGCGAAGCGCAAAATCAAGCGCAACGTACTAATAACGCTGTGGAGGCGGAAATAAAATCGCTGCTTAAAATGCAGCATTCGCTTAATTCATCAGGCAAAGTGGCCGATTGGCTGGCTAGCTGCGGCTTAGAAAATAGCGCACGTTTATGGCAAAAAATCAAAATTGACGAAACTTGGAGCGTGGCATTAGAAGCGGTGCTCGGCGCAAAATTAAATGCCTTGATATCGGACAACAGTGATTTAAGCATGCGCCCACCAGGCGCGCTGGTGATGGGTTACAGAGCATCTAATCAAGAAAGGGCAAGCCAAGCAAATGCTAATTTGACACCCTTAATTAGCGTGATAAAAGATTGCGATGCCGACTTAAAACCTATTTTAGAAGATTGGCTGACAGATGCTTATTTGCTTTCTACTGGCGAAGATGTACAAAAAAATATTGCTCAATTGCAAGTTGGCGAAACTCTAGTAAACGCGCAGGGCGATGTGTTTGGTCGGTATAGTATTGCCTATCACGGCGAGAGTTCGAGCTTGCACGGCGTGTTAGAAAGGCAGCAACAATTAGAAAAGTTACAAAAAAATCATCCGCAATTACAGCAACAACTCAATAGGGTCACCGAGCAGCTAAAAAGCGCGGAAACCAAGCTACAAGCCGCGCGCCAGCAACAGCAGCATGAAAATAACCAGTTTAAATTGGCGACCAACGCGCTGCATCAATCGCAGCTGGAGCTGTCGACTCTACAACAAGCGCAGCAAGCCGCAACCGAGCGCGAAAAAAGTATACAGGCCGATATTGCGGCCACCAACGCAAAACTCAAGCAGTTGGCGTTGGATGCAAGTAATAGACAAGCAGCGCAACAAGCTATTAGCGCGCAACTTGGCACGCTAGAAGCCGCAAAAAATGCTGATTTGGCCGATAAGTTACAAGCTGAACAAGTGTATTCTGCCTCGCGCGATACGATTCAATTGGCAGAAAAAAAGCTTCAAGAAGCTTTCTTTAATAAAAAAATATTAGATAGCAATATCAATGAGTTGAATATTAAAATTAATGTCAACAATGATGAGAAAACCACTTTTTTAAAACGCAAAATAGAGGCTGAAGACAGTATTAAACTAACGCCAATGGAAACATTGAAATCTAATTTGGCCGCGGCAATTGATGTGAAGCAGTCGCGTGAAACAGCGCTGGCAGAAGCGCGCAATCATTTGGCGGGGCAAGACACGCAGCTGCAAGATTTAGAGCGTGTTCGCCTAACAAACGAGCAACAATTGCACCCGATGCGCGATAGTGTAGGGCAAAGCCGACTAAACGAACAAGAAGCAAGGTTGCATTTTGAGCAATGCCAAGCAGGTTTGCTCGAAAACGGTTTGAACGAGCAGGCTTTGGCTAAAGATCTTGCTGACAACGCAAAAGCCAGCGATTTCGCTCGTAAAACCTTTCAATTGCAGCAACAAATTAGTGAACTCGGCGCAGTGAATTTGGCTGCCATTCAAGAGCTGGCGATCGAAACCGAGCGAAAAACTTATTTGGATAGCCAAATGTTAGATTTGCGCCAAGCGACCGAAACGTTGGAAGACGCGATTAAAAAGATTGACCGCGAAACGCGTGACAAATTGATGCACACGTACAATACGGTTAACAATCATTTTAATGAGCTATTTGCCACATTGTTTGGAGGAGGGCAGGCAAGGCTAGAGCTTCTTGGCGATGAGATTTTAGACACCGGCTTGCAAGTATTTGCGCAGCCGCCAGGGAAAAAAAATACAACAATTCAATTACTTAGCGGCGGAGAAAAAGCGCTTACAGCCATTGCCTTAGTGTTTGCACTTTTTAGACTTAACCCAGCGCCATTTTGCTTAATGGACGAAGTTGACGCGCCATTAGACGACAGTAACACTGAGCGTTTTTGCAATATGGTGAAGAAAATGTCTGAAAGAACTCAGTTTTTGTTTGTCAGTCACAACAAAATAACCATGGAAATGGCGCAGCAATTGATTGGGGTTACCATGCAAGAATCAGGCGTTTCGCGCATTGTGGATGTGGATATTGAAGCCGCGCTAAATATGCAAACGTGAGCGATAGCGTAAATTAAAATCCAAAAAACCATTCAATTAACCCTCAATGAATCCTCAATTAGAAGTAAAATAATCACATGTCTGATTTAAAAGTAGTATTAATTGTGTTGGGCGCGCTGATTATCGCGGGCGTTCTGGTATACAACTGGCTCCAAGAGCGCAAGTTGCGTAATGAGGTGAGCCGCGATTTTATAGTGCCGCAAAAAGATGTGCTGACGGATGACTTTTACATTGATAGCGATGCGTACGTAGAGAAAGAATTGGCTGGCGTAGGCAGCAAAACAAAGGCGTCTTTAAAGGCCACCGCAGTGCAAACAGAGCAAGCGCAAGTATTAACAGAGACATCTCGCGAGGAAAACATAGATGAGCCAACATTGGCAGTTGCGGATGACGCAACTTTCTTAGACGCTGCGGTTAAAAACGATACAAACACTTTCGCGCAATTCAATACCTCGCATATTGAATCCGCAGATAATTCCTTTTTTAGCGTGGCTGATGTGCGAATAGACGCCCTGCCCGAATCAATCGTTAAAGCCGATTTATATCAGCAAGCGCAAGGCGTGCAGGCTAATTTGCCCAGCATTATTCATCCGCAAATTGATTTAACCGCTATTTTTTATGCCACCAAAAGCATTGAGTCAGCAGATTTGCAGACGCTTAACTCTGCGATAGCCGATATTGGCTTACCGATCATGATGCATGGCCTAGATGTTGAAGATAAATGGCATTTGTTATCTGACAACACGCCAAGCGCCGCTTTTAAGCAGGTTGCTTGCAGCTTGCAGCTTGCCGACAGAGGTGGGCCAGTTGCCAAAAATTTGCTTAATAAATTTCAATTCGCGGTAGAGGATGCAGGCTTGAGTTTAAACGCACATGTTGAGTGGCAAACTAACGGAGACGCACTGCAACGTGCGATAGAGTTGGATCAGTTTTGTATTGAAGTTGATCAAATTATTAGCGTACACATGGCGCAAAATGAATCGCCGATTCATGGCACAAAATTTAAAGGCCTGGCAGAGGCCAGCGGATTAAGTTTGATGGCAGACGGCAAATTTCATTATTTGCAAAACGGTAAAAGTGAGCCTTTATTTGTGCTACTGGACAGCAATAATCAACCATTTACTGCTGAAAACTTGCGTACAAACGTACTAAAAAGCGTTACTTTTCAAATAGAAATGCCTAAAGTAAGCAATTGCGAGCAAGTGTTTAATCAAATGATTGCAATCGCGCAAAAAATGGCGCAAAGCTTAAATGCACGCTTGGTTGATGATAATCAACGCCTGCTAGGAGATGTACAAATAGAAAAAATAAGACAACAACTTAAAATCATTCATGCCACCATGGTTGCGCGCGGCATTATGCCTGGAAGCCCAGCCAGCATACGGCTTTTTGGCTAAGTTAGATTAAATTAACTCTACCTACAGCTCGATTAATGTTGATTTTCTTAATTAATTTTGTCTATTTCTAATTAATTTTGTTACGCGCATGTTAGATTCAACCACCGCACTGCAGCAAGTGACTGTGCTGAAAACTGCAATTTCACAGCACGATTATCACTATTATGTACTAGATGCGCCCAGTATTTCTGATAGTGAATATGACGGTTTGTATCGCCAACTGGTTGATTTAGAAAAACAATTCCCCCCATTGATTACGCCTGATTCGCCCACGCAGCGCGTTGGCGGCAGCGCTTTAAGCGCATTTGACAGCGTCACCCATCGCCAAGCCATGTTGTCCTTAAATAATGCATTTGGCGACGACGAATTACTGGCTTTTGATAAGCGCATTCGCGGGGGTTTGGGCATTGAACAAGCGGAGTACGCGCTTGAGCCAAAATTTGATGGCTTGGCGGTTACGCTCACTTATGAAAACGGCGTATTCACGCAAGGCGCGACGCGCGGCGATGGTTACACGGGCGAGAATGTCACGCATAATTTGCGGACAATTCGGGCGATTCCAACGCGTTTGCATCTAGCTAATCCACCAAAATTGTTAGAAGTGCGTGGTGAAGTATTGATGCTTAAAAAAGATTTTGAGCGTTTAAATCAAACGCAAGAAAAATTGGGCACTAAATTATTTGCCAACCCGCGTAACGCCGCCGCGGGCAGTTTGCGCCAGCTTGACCCCGCTATAACTGCCACCCGCCCATTACACTTTTTTGCCTATGGCTTGGGAAGTTTGATAACGTCCGAAACGATTAGTGCACCAAGCTTAAAATCGCATTCAGAAGCGATGAGTTATTTGGCCGAGTTGCGCTTTCCTGTCAGTGATTTACGCGCTGTGAAGCAGGATGCCATTGGCTTGCAGCAATATTACGCACAGATTGGCGCAAAGCGCAGCAGCTTACCGTTTGACATTGATGGTGTGGTTTATAAAGTCAATAATTTTGCTCAACAAGCCGAGCTGGGATTTGTGTCGCGTGCGCCGCGTTGGGCCATTGCCCACAAATATCCCGCAGAAGAGGCCACAACTGTTGTAGAAGACATCACCGTGCAAGTAGGGCGCACAGGCGCCATTACGCCCGTAGCGCGCCTAAAAAGCGTGTTTGTGGGCGGCGTAAACGTTACCAACGCCACGCTGCATAACGAAGACGAGCTGCGCCGCAAAGACATTCACATTGGCGACACGGTGATTGTGCGGCGCGCAGGCGATGTGATTCCTGAAGTGGTTTCGGTAGTGCTAGAAAACCGCCCCGCAAACGCTCGCGAGTTCGTTATGCCAAGCATTTGCCCAGATTGCGGCTCACACATCATTCGCTTGGCCGACGAAGCCGTATCGCGTTGCACGGGCGGTTTAATTTGCCCCGCGCAGCGCAAGCAAGCCATTACGCACTTTGCTTCTCGAAAAGCATTGGATATTGAAGGCATGGGCGAAAAGCTGGCTGATTTATTGGTTGACGCCGATTTGGTTAAATCTTTAGACGATATTTACAAACTGGATGCGGCCACGCTGGCCAAATTGGAGCGCATGGCGCAGAAGTCAGCGCAAAACGTTGTTGATGCGTTGAACCACAGTAAAACCACCACATTGGCGCGATTTATTTACGGTTTGGGTATTCGCAATGTGGGTGAAGCCACCGCAAAAGACTTAAGCGCGCATTTCGGCAGCCTGCAAGCCTTGCTGAATGCGGAGTTTGATGTATTGTTGCAAGTCAATGATGTTGGGCCAATTGTGGCGGAATCGATTTTACAATTTTTCAGCGAACCGCATAATCGCCAAGTGATTGAATCGATGCAGCAATTAGGTTTGCATTGGCCTGAAACTGCGGGTAAGCAAAAAATGACTGGCGTGTTGCTAGACAAAACTTTTGTACTGACTGGTACGCTGCCCAATTTAAGCCGCGATGTCGCGCAAGCCTTAATAGAAGAGGCTGGCGGCAAGGTGAGTGGTAGTGTTTCTAAAAAAACGCATTATGTGGTGGCAGGTAGTGACGCGGGTAGTAAGCTAGAAAAAGCGCAAGAATTAGGTGTGGCTGTTATTGACGAAGCAGGCTTGGAAGCATTGCTAGGCAGTGAAGCAACTAAACTCGCACAAGGCGAGTCTGAAATTGAAGCGACAAATAAAAGAACACAACAAACAACTCTTTTTTAAATAGGTTTGAATCAACAATGTCAATACAAAAAATTTCACCAGTAAAATTAACACAAATCACATTAACTTTAATCGTTAATTCATTGTTTTTGTTTACTTTATCTGCCAATGCAAACAGTGCAGATGTCGCCGAAAAATTGGGTGAATGCACCGCCGCACTGACTAAAGGTGACTTAAATAAAGCCGTTAAAGCCTCTTCGGAATTATTAAAACTAGATCCAAAAAACTATGACGGCTTGCAATGTAATGGGCGTGCTTTGGGTGCGCAAGGCAAGTATGCCGAAGCTGTGAGCGCGCTTGAGGCTTCTGCCGCTAATACAACTGACGGATTTGAGCAAATAATCTCTTATTTATTTTTAGGAAATTTACACAAAGACAACAACAAAAATGCTGAAGCGATTACCGCTTACCAGAAAAGTATTACGCTTTGCGAGTTAGACAAAAATGATAAATATAAGCGTATCAGCTTAAACTTAATGGGCGAAGCCCAAGCACAAAGTAAAGATAACAATGCTGCGCTGGCGAGCTATTTAGCGGGTTACAAGCTTGCGATGAATGACAATGAACGCGCAGACAGTTTAGAGCGTTTGGCCGCCACTTATAAGGCACTAGCACAATATGACCTTGCGATTGAATACCAGCTTAAAGGAGTCAATATGCAGAAAAAAGCGGGGACACAGGATCAATATGCCAATTCAAATCTCGCGCTTGGCGATATATATATTGCGGCAAAAGACTTTGCCAATGCAGAAAAAACTTTTGCTAACTTGGCTAAATTTAGTAACGACCAAGGTGGTGCTTATTTTGAGGCCAAAGCCGATTTAGGTTTAGCGCAAACTAAGGCCGCAAGTGGCGACGTGACTGGGGCAAAAGTGTTTGTAAATAAAGCCAAAACTATCGCGAAAGACACCAAAGATAAAGCCTTAGAACAAGAAATTGAGCAAGCAATTAAGTAGCTGCTGTTTTACAACAGATTATAGCCGTATCTAGTTGTTTTAGTTGATTAATCGTAACTAGTGTTTGACAAAATGACACGTAACATACACACTTCAGTTATGTTTCGTATTAAGCAATATTTAGTTTTCATGTTGATTCTCAGCTTCAGCAGCTGCGCGTCGCTGCAATCGTCAAGCAATCCATTAACAAACAATGATATTAGTAAAGACCTTGATTATGTTTGCGAGCAGCCAAAACCTGAAATCATCATTAAAACGGTAGAAGTTGCGGCTGCCACGCCTGCGCCTGTAATTATTAAACCCTCTGACAAAGACGGCGATGGCGTTTATGATGAAAACGATCTCTGCCCCAATACCGAGGCAGGCAAGCAGGTGGATCAACGTGGTTGCCCAGCCATTTTGCTCACCATGCACGGCATTAATTTCAACACAGATAGCTCAAAAATTCTGGCTGATTCTGAGTCTATATTAGCGCAGGCTAAAGCTGCCCTGCAAGATTCGGTTGGCGTTAGCGTGATTATTGAAGGTCACACCGATAACACTGCGGGCTACTCTTACAATCAATTATTATCCGAGCGTCGCGCTAAAGCTGTGCTGGAATATTTGGTTGCCCATGGCATCGAATCCGAGCGCTTGGTTTCAGTTGGCAAGGGTGAAAGTAGCCCAGCCTCTAACAATAACAGCAAAGAAGGCCGTTACCAAAACCGCCGCGTAGAATTACGCACGGTGGGTACTGCTTTTATTAAACAAGAAAAATAGTTTTCTTAAAAGTATAGCCACAGTAATCTCAGTTTATTTTCTGTGAAACCTGTAAGTAAGCTAAACCTTGCGCGACTAAGCCTTGTCAGACAAAGCATGTCACCCACACAAAAAGGCGCCAATCATGATTATTACCAGCAAAACCGCTACCAATCCAAGCAATATTAAGCCATCCGAAATCACGCCTCGTACACTTTTTGAGGATCGCCGTGCATTGATGAAAACGGCTAGCATCGGCTTGGTTGCTGGTGCGGCAGGCATTTGGTCAACGCAATCAAAAGCGGCTCAAATCGCTGGTGGAGCAACTGAAGGCGCTGGACGATTGGTAGGGCGCGCAAACGCGCCGGCAGTGGCCGTAAAAGCTACTGCAAAACCAAGCTCTGTTTACATTCCTCGCCAAAAAATCACAGGCTACACCAAAACTGCTTATGGCGCAGATGAGAAACTCACCAAGTATCAAGACATCACCACTTATAATAATTACTACGAATTTGGCACAGGCAAGGCTGACCCTGCGATTGAAGCAGTGTTATTTAAGCCGCGTCCATGGACGATTAGCATTGAAGGCGAAGTAAAAAAAGCCAAAACCATCAGCATTGAAGATTTGATGAAAATTGCGCCGCTAGAAGAGCGCATTTATCGCCACCGCTGTGTGGAAGCTTGGTCAATGGTAATTCCTTGGATTGGTTTACCTTTATCTAACCTTGTAAAATGGGCAGAGCCAACTGGCAATGCAAAATTCATCGAATTTATATCTGCAAACGACCCAGCCACCATGCCAGGCGTGCGCTCGCCGATATTAGATTGGCCATATACCGAAGGTTTGCGCTTGGATGAAGCCATGAATCCGCTGGCCTTGTTGGCAGTTGGTTTGTATGGCGAAGTGTTGCCGAATCAAAACGGCGCGCCTGTGCGCCTGGTTACGCCGTGGAAATACGGTTTTAAAGGTGCAAAAGCGATTGTGAAGATTCGTTTTGTAGAAAAAATGCCGCTGACCACTTGGGTGAAATCTGGTCCTAATGAATATGGTTTTTATGCCAACGTAAACCCCAATGTCGATCATCCACGTTGGACACAATCATCTGAAAAGCCAATAGGCGCGGGCTTATTCGCGGGGCGCATTAAAACAAAAATGTTTAATGGTTATGCCGATCAAGTAGGCCAAATGTACGCTGGGCTAGATCTTAAGAAAAACTTCTAAGATTTTAGTTATGAATAAACAAAAAATTAACCTGGTTAAGGTTGCTATTTGGCTGCTTGCATTAACTCCCTTGGCACGACTTGTTTGGCTTGGTTTTAACGATGATTTAGGCGCCAATCCAGTTGAGTTTGTTGAGCGCTCAACGGGCCTTTGGGCGCTGGTTATTTTACTAGTGACGCTAAGCCTTACGCCCGTTCGCTTAATCACAAGGCAAGTATGGGTGATTCAATTGCGGCGGCTAACGGGCTTATTTATGTTCTTTTATGCCTGCCTACACATCACCACTTATGTGTGGCTAGATTTCGGCTTTGTTTGGGCCGATATTGTAAAAGATATCGCCAAACATCCGCGCATTTTGGTTGGTTTTGGCGCATTTTTGTTAGCAATTCCATTAGCGGCAACCTCCAATAGCTACATGATTAAACGCCTTAAAACTAATTGGAAAAAGCTGCATCAAGTGGTGTATTTGCTAGCTATTTTGGCTGTGGTACATTTTTTATGGCTGGTTAAAAAAGACGTCACTGAACCGCTTTATTATGCTGCAGCTTTAGCCCTATTGTTTGGCATTCGACTTTACTATCAATATAAAAGCAGCAAAAAATCACAATTAGCATAAATTAAAATAGCAAAACAGCGTAAGGTTTTAAGGCTTAGCGCGACTAATGATTACAATAAATTATTAGGGATAATCATGTTGCAGCTTAAATCTATCACGCAGTGCTACCAACTCATATGCAAGACAGTAAACGCCATCAACACTTGGTTGCCGCAGTTGGCATTAAGGTTAATGCTGGCTTGGGAGTTTGGCGAAGCGGGCTTTGAGAAGCTGCACGGCACCAATTGGTTTGCCGATTTAACCTTCCCATTCCCATTTAATTTATTGCCTCCAGATGTCAGTTGGAAAATCTCGATGTTTTTTGAAATCGTCGGCGCATTTGCCTTGGTGCTTGGCTTAGCCACACGCTTCTTTAGTATCTCATTGATTATATTAACTATTGTCGCCATCGCCAGCGTGCATTGGCCAGAGCATTACAGCACCTTTGGCAATTTACTAAAAGGCTACCGCATTATCGATGAAGAAAATGATGGCTTCGGTAATTTCAAATTACCACTCATGTACATTGTGATGTTTTTGCCGTTATTGTTTGGCGGCGCGGGTAAGGCGAGTGTGGATGACTGGTTAAGTAAAAAACTTAAAGCTTAATTATTTAATGCGCACTTTAAAGTTTAATCTAAAGTTGGGGTAGGGTGCAGTAGCAGGCGGTGTGTCGCCATTTAAAGCACCCGTTGGCCTAAAGCGAATATTGGTAACTAGCGGATCATAATCGCTAGCAGCAGAAGGTGTGTATGTCCATGTTGCGCCACTATTGTTAGAAAAATCAATACAATCCGTTGCGCTTGCAAGTGAAACAAAAGTACAGGCTAAGCCACTAACTGGCGCACCATCGATAAATGTAAAGGGCGCAGTCGCAGTTAGGCCGCCAGTAAACATCTCAGTATTAGCTGGAATTGGGTCGGTAATCACCGTGCTGCCGCTATCTACCACGCCAGCGCTGGTGTTGCTAATATTGATGGTGTATTGCGCAACTGCGCCAGGAATATATTTAGGGTTAGTTGCATTGTTGATTGGATCGGTAAGTACTGTGACGGCTTTTAAATTAACCAATGATGGTGAAATATACCAAGTTAACGAGGTGTTATTGGGTACAGATGCCGTGTCGAGTGAAAACTGTACTAAATCAGTCGCGCTAAAGTTGTAACCTACAGTGAAGCCTTCTGAGCCTGTACCACCACCTTGTGTATTTGTCGTTTGGTAGTTATATTGAAAACGTCCATTTTCGAATAGCACTAGCTGAAATGTGTTTGCTCCTGTAGTGTTATAGGTTGGCACACCTAAATATGACACCACAAATTGGCGGTTCGGCGCTGTGCCAACTGTTTGATATCTAACCCTAGTTGCAGTGCTGGCAGGATTTAAATCGCCCCAATATGGCATCATCACGTTATTAACTGGTGAAGACGCAACACCTACGTTAGTAAACGCTGTAGAAGTAGTGCCAAAAAATACCCAACCGTTACTGCCAATGAATACTTGCGTGTAGTTTGTACCGCCAAAATTGAAGGTGAAGCCAATGGGGACTGCACCAGAAACGCTATCATCCGCCAGTGCAACAGTAGTGCCAGTTGCAGAAATATCAACCCAATTTGTGCCTATCGCACTTGGCCCCACAAATAGGTATGTGGCAGCCAAAGTATTTAGGCTATTAAAGCAACATAACAATATGATGCAAAACTTTAAAAAATGTTGATTAACCAAGTTACGCATTATTGGTTTACCTCAACATCTTGTTTTTTCTTCTCATTTAGCTTTAGCGTATCTTGATCAAACTTGATTCTAATCGTCGCATAAACACCTTTCGCGCGATATTCAGCGCCATCAAAGTCTTTATCATTCAAGCCTTTTACGTTATAACCAACTGATAACCAGGTATTATCCATTAAGCGGTAGCCTACCGATGCGCCCGCGCCAAACACATGCACGCCGCTGTTCCACGAGTTAAGCACAGAGCCGTGTAAGCCAACATCCCAACGGCTAGAAACGTCATAGCGCAATTCTGCCGAAGCGATATCGGTATAGCCTTTGTATTCTTGGCTATCAATGGTGTCTAACACATATTTGTTGCCATATTGCAGTGAAAGCTGCGTGCGGCGATTTGGAATATAGTTGGCGTTAAAATTGTTCACCAATTTTTTGGTGCGTGAGCTAGTGGTTAAATCGTTTTGATTTTCGCCAATAAAATCGATGCGATCTAGCACCGTCCAGCGCGCTAATAGTGGGCGATAGGCGTAAGACACGCGCAAATCAAATTTACTGTTACTAGCGCCAGTGTTACTGCTGCTGTCGTTTAAAGTAAACGCGGCCGCAACCGCTTCACCTTTATTTAGAGTGCGTTGCACACCAAGCACTAAGTTAATTTTGTCATCTGTTTCTGCGCTACGCAGCTCAATACGCGCATTGCCGTTATAGCTATCTTGCGTGTAATTAACACCAGCGCTCAGTGCTGTAAAATCGCCGCTGCTGTTGCCGCTGGCGTTACCTGTTGCCAACGGCACGTTGGTATTAATAGGATTAACTGCGCCGTTAGTCACGCTGCCGTTAGCGCTATTTTGTGTGCCAACAATGGTCTGTGAGCGATCTAAGCCAAAATCGGCTTGCACATGCTCGTTGACTTGCCATTTTTGTGCCAAGCCAGCGTTGGCAAAAGTGCGACCACCATCTTTGCTAATTTCATTGCCAATTGATGCTTTGGCTTCACCGCCCACCCAAGGTTGCGTGCGCATGCCGATGCGTGAAGTGTTGGCAGTAAAGTCGCTGCCTTTGGCAATTTCGTGCTCGGCAAACGCGCTAGTTTTTTCGGTGAGCTTGTAATCCGCGCCGAATGTTAAACGATCAGGGAAGTCAGTGCTATCGGCGCTGCCAAAGCCAATTTCAGTGCCGGCGCGCAAGCTGAGTTTTTTGTTAAGCATTTCATAACCAATGCCTGCAATAGCTTGTTTACTATCTCTATTTTTTCCTGCGCCATCATTATCTTGTGCCAATCTGCCGCCATAATAAGTACTTAGGTCGCCAAATTTTTGCTCAACGCGCGCGTCAGCCACATCACGACTTGCGCCAGTGCCTAGCGTTTCTTGACGATAGGCTTGACCTTGTATTTGCACCGTGTCACTTATTTTTGCGCGGCCTTCTGCGCCTATTTTCCTCGTACCCGTTTCTGAGCCCGCTTGCTGGCCAAGCCCAAATCCGCCATCTTGTTGGCGCACGTAGGCTTTGGCATCAAATTTATCATCCTGATGTATAACTTCTGCCAAATACGCGTTGCCGCTTGATTTGCTGCCAGCCACGCTGCTATTGCTATGCGCCAATTCAGCTTTTAATTTGGTGGTGTCGTTAATGTCAACTTTCGCATCCAAACCTTGTAAGTTGCCTTTGTTACCCACATTGCCTTCATGCACCAAGCTGGCGCCAATTTCGGTTTTTTCGTTCGGCTTAACAATGGCGCGGCCGCCGTAAGTTAGTTTTTCATCTTTCGCATCTTTCGATTCGTATTCGGCGATGATAAACACGGGGTTAAAGTCAGCATCGCGGCTCATAATCGGCTCTTTAAAGAACAATGTGCCAAGCGTGTAATCGATATCATAATCCAAGAAGCGGGTGAGGGTGCGCGTACTCACGATGACTTCCGATTTAAATCTATCGCGCACATCAATACGAATTTTGTCAGAGTTTTCTAACAAATCTTTGCGCGATAAGCGATACAAACCCGATGTGCCTTCGCCGCGAATTTCGTCACGCACATAGGCTTGCGCGCTTTGTGTGGCAAAGGCGTTATAGGCAAATTTCTCGTTTTTAAATTCCGATTTAATACCGTTTACCGTGCGGCTGTAGCGCGAAAGCTCAGTTACTGTTAAACCGGTATCAAAGTCACCAAACATGGCGTAGAACTGTTTCTTTTCCACCTTTACGTATAATTTGCGTGCGCTTGGCGCGTCATAATAAGGCTGCGTTGCATCGGCATATAGCGTGTAATAACGGTTTGGGTCGATAGTTTGTTTTAAGTTGCCGATAGCGCCTGCGGTGGAACCAGCGGCGCCAGTTTGTTTGGCCGTATCGTAAGCAGCGGTAATTAAATACTCGCCTTTTACTGTACCTTTGGCATAAAAAGCAATTTGGTCGCGGTCGTACAAATCGTCGTCTGCGCCTGCCGTTTTCAAGGCTTCTACATTACCTGATAATTTTTTGTGGCCAATGGTGCCTTGACCAAAGCCGACCAAAATCCAATCGCGTTGGCCGGGTGTTAACCAAGTGCGAATCTCTTGTTTGCGCAGGTTTGCAAACTCAAAATTCATCACTACTTCGCCTGTTTGCGTGGTGGGGCTAAGCTCAATAAGCGCCGTGCCATCTTCTGCCACCGTGTAAACAGGTTTGTTTTCTAGCGTGGTCGAGAGTTGTTTTTTGTTCATCGCATCGATTAATAGTGCTGATTCGTAAGGCGAATTCAATTGATAATTGCCGCCGATGCCTCGGCGGGCGGGCTTGCCATCCGCGTCTAAAAATTGAATCGCAATGACAGGTTTAGTTTTGCCATCGGCCACCAATTGTGATTTAGCTGCCACAAACACCGCTTTTACTGGGCCAGATGAATAGTGAATCACGCGGGTTTCGCGCAAGGCTTCTGTGCCATCAGCGTTGGTGATAATGGTTTCAAATTTATTGTCGCCCTCGCTAATGCTTACGCCACTCCAAGTGGTTAGCGCAACGGTTTTAGCGGTATTTTGCTTCACGCCGTCATAATTAAGCGGGCTAACGTCTTTGCCATTAATTTTGATGCTTACCTTTTGGCCTGGCACCGATTTAACGGCTAATTTAATGGCTGGTAGCGCAGGTTGAAAGTTACTTTGCGGATGCAACCATTCTGCGCCAGCAGGCGTTGTAGCCAGCCAATCGGTGTCGTAAGGTAAAATTTCTACCAATTGCTCGCGGCCATTTTTATTGGCTATTTTTCCTGCATCTATCGTGGCTTGCTCGATAGTTGTTGCTTTCACAGCAGGGGTCATTGCTTTTTCGGCGCCCGCTTTTTTACGCAAGAAGAAATCGGCGCGCCACAGGCTGCCTGCTTGCAAGTTTACAAATTGTGAGTACTTGCGGCCCGCAAAGCGCGTATTATTACCTTTATTGATAATCTCATATTGGTCGTTGAGCGAATCTAAATCGAGCTGAACGACGTGTGTGCCAGGGCGAATATTGTCTGCGTGCCAATGGCCATCTGCATCTGTTAATATATTCGTACCGTCTTCTAGCACAATTTTAATGCTTGGCACGCCCACTAATTTTACTTTGCCAGACCTTGTATCTGTGTCGCCATCTTTTAGCTCGTCGCAATCGCAGGCAAACACAGTGCCTATTAAAATCGCGCGCGATTTAAACAAATCTTCGCGCACAGTTACCGCTGCGCGGCTAGTGTTAGACGTGTAGTTACTGGCAAAGGCAATATTTTCGGCCTTGCCTGTTTTTGCGCCAATAGTTACCTCTGCCACGTAGTTTAGCGTAACCGTTGCGCCGCCTGCAATATTACCAATGCTAAAGTTAAGTGTGCGACCATCGCCTGCAATCACTGGGTCAGCAATTTTAGCGCCATTTACCGTGCTAGAATTTTTTGCGTAACGGAAGCCGATTGGCAGCACATCGCCAATTTTTACGTTGGGCGTGGTGCCACTCGCATTGTTTTTAATGGTCATAATATAGGGTACAAATTCGCCTTCCCCAACCACGGTTTTACCAGCAGTTTTGGTGATTTGCAGCGTGCCGCCTAGTGGGTCAATTGGCACATCAATTTTTAACGGCGGGCCAGCTTGTAAATTAAATGCTTGGCCGATTGAGGCAGTCGTTAACGCAAAAGGCGCGCTTGGTAAGGCTTGCAAGATAGGGAAGGGCACGCTAGAAATAAATGTATAGGTGGCAGGTGGCGTAATCTTTAATTTATAAGTGCCAACCAACATACGTGGAAAGCGAAAGCCGCCTTGCGGTACAAGCGCATCGCAATTGGTAGCGCTGCCAGAGATAATTGGCTGCGTTAAAATTGTGACGCCGTCATCACAATACACGGTGGCTCGCGGGTTACCTCCAACATCACTTACTATTTCAACTGTTGCGCCATTCACACCAAGGCCAGTAGATGAATCAAACACAATGCCAAAAGGATCAAACAAAGCCTCTGTGGTTGATTGTTTGATGGCATCTAGGGCATCGGTATAAGTTGCTTTTACTTCTTCATTACTTGTTACGTCTAATTGGCAATTAGCTGCTGGCGCTGCACTTGCTGATTGAATATAACCGTCGAATATACCTGTACTAAGCCCAGTTTCCAGCAAAGTAAGCGTTTCAGTATCGCCCATTGGCGTAGTTATGGTGACGGTAATAGTGTCTTTTTGGGTTGCGCTTACATTTTTATCAGCATCTTTAACCCTCACAAATACGGGGTCTCCGCTGGCGTACTGCGTAACCGGAGTTAAACTAATTGGGCTAACAAGCGATAAAGCCACTGGGGTTGCAGAAGGTGGCACAATAATAGTGGGCGCAGCCAAAGTGCTAGCGCCGCATTGAGTTGCTTGCACATCGACCGCATTGCTTGGGTTGCCGCTTGGGTCATATTGTAAAAACTCAATGCTAGAGGGTGTGCGGCCCAAAGTGGTTATTGTTTTGCTGCCAGAATTAGTCACTGGGATGCCGCTGACTGAATAATTTGCAGTCGCAGTATTGGTAATAGTTGTGTTAAAAGGCGTAAGCGCAAAGCTGGCGCTTGGCCATACTATTAAACTACCTGTAATTAAGAATAATGAAAGCGCGTGCTTTGTCATAGGCGCCAAAATATTACTTGGCAGCGCCCATGACAAAGCAGACTGGTCGTCTGAAAAACCTGACGACCAATCGGCAATGCCACGCTTAGCCGCGCGAGTTACGGCGCGGCATAAACGTGAAACCTTTTTTACTGCTTTTAACATTTAGCTAACATAACAATTACTACTGTATAAACGCGTTAAAGTACACAGTAATATAGCTACCTGCTGCTAATGTTGTTGCAGCGCCAGCTGCAATAGCGCTGGTGGTTAACGAGCTAAACGTAATGGTGACAGTTTGGCCGGCAATTGCACCGCCTGCTGTCATTGCATCAGCAGCAGCGCCCGGGGCTGTTACGCCAGGGCCAATACCTGCGCCAGTTTTTGCGGCAAAGCCAGTACCAGAAAAAGTGTTTGCACCGTTTCCGCTAACACAGTTTGTGGCTGGTAGGGCGCCGCTATTAAGTTTAGGGTCAAACACAATACCAGTGGCGCCACCTGAAGTGGCTGGGCCAGAACCTGCTAATTGCAACACGTCTGATAAAGTAGTCAATGAGGCCGCTGCTGCACCTGTATTAACAATCGTAATGGCATACTGCACTGCCGCGCCCGGAATGTTTTTTGGGTTAGCATTACCATTAACTGGATCGCACACGAGATTAACTGTTTTAGCGACACTTAAATTGGCAGAAACCACTTTATAGGCATCGTTTGCAATTGCTTTAGCATCAACGCCAGCTTGCACTGGGTTTGTGTTATTTGCATTTGCAGTTGCAACTGCTGGGTCAGCAAATACGACATCAACACCAGCAGTGTTGGTAGCTGCATTGGTTAACGCTGCGCCTTGAGCAGTAGCTGCGCCGCCAGCTAAGGTAGTTGCTGTTAAGCTCACATTGGCTTGATCGTTGTTAACCTGCGTGCCTGGAATACTGGCGCAAACCACATAAATAACCTTAGTAAGATCAGGCAATAACTCGTCAACAAACGTTGCAGTATCTGCCGCTTGATAACCTGGAGTGCCATTGGTTTCTGCAAACACATTACATGCGCCTGTGTCAAAGTTGTCGTTCGTGGTAAACACAGTGCTGCCTGTAGCTAGTTGAGCCGCCGCAAATGAGTAATCTTGCACCGTATTACCAGTATTGGTTAATGTGTAAGTGGTTACCACATTGGTTTGACCAGGCACTACTGGAACTGCCGCTACATCATTGGTCACTAAAGTTAAATTGACTTTGTTATCCACTACAAAAGCCGTGTTAATCGCACCGTTTGAACCAGCCGTACAAGTCGTACCAGATGTGCCGCCATTGCCAAGGCTATTACCAGCAGGGCCTGTGGCAGAACAAATTTCGTTTTGCGCAACGCCGCTAACGGAGTATCCAAGTTTGGCGATGTTGTTAATGGCGGTGCCAGACGCTGTACCCGCTGCCCAAGCTGCTTGAGAGAACATCAGCGAGGCTGCAATAATCAGCCCGCCGAATAGTTTGGTCTGCGAAGGCGCAGACTGCACTTTTAATTTCCTGATGAATTTCATGGTAAATCTCCTAAAAAAATAAAACTACAAAGTAAAACTTAATTAAAAACTGCAAAAAAAACTGACTAAAAAACTGACTAAAATTTGTTACCAAAACTTAAAACTAAACTGCTAAAGCTGTAATTTGTGGGTCAAAAGTGAGTGAATTTCACCGCGTTTTTTACGCACAAAACCCGCATGGCTGCGGGATTCGAAATCATCAATTGCTGGCGGCGGTGCCGGCTGCGGCAGCATAAATCGACGTATGGGAATCATTAATATTCGGTTAATCTGATTTTTCATTTCAATTCTCTTTTTTAATTTGTAAAATTTGGCTAGCAAGTTTTATTTAACTTTTGCCTTAAAGCCAACATCACTACTTTTGCCTGTGGCTAAATCGCCTTTGTAAATCCAGCGGATATCCGTGAAATCGGCCGCTTGGGCAGGGCGCCGTTTGCCATCTTTGCCTGCAACAGTTAATTTTTCTGGAGCATCATAGGTTTTGCCGCCATCTACAGAGTAAGTAATAACGGTGTTTGCACCCGTTGCACTATCTGCGCTGTACAGCATATTGGCGGGCACAGGGTTGGTTATCATGATGTTGCTGATGGGTTTATCAATGGTATTTTTGAAAGTGGTGGTGTAAATCACCTCGCCGTCGGGCGCAACTTTTTTGGCAGCAACGCGCTTAGTCTCTTTTTTGCCATCTTTGATGGTGGTAACGTCCACTTCGGCTTTGTTGCTAAATTCGACGCCTGCAGCGTAAGCCGAAAAGCTAATTGTGCTGGCGAGTAGCGCAGCAAAGCTTAAGTTGATTAATTTTGATAGTTGAATAGCGGGTGATTTCATGGTGGTTCTCCTTGCTTGAAAAATTGATTTAGAGATGGCTAGTTGCTTGATATTGTTCATCGTGTTGATGGGCTTAGTTAATAGTTGCTTTAAATTGAATGGTAAGGTTGGCAGGCGCAGCTACGTTGCCAAAATTGACGGTTAAAGTGTTTGGCGTGGTAGCGCCAAAATCAGAACTTAGTGCGCTAGGCGGCACAATTAAACCGTTTGCATAGGTGAGGTTAGCTGGCAAAGGGTCTGTTATCACTAGCCCATCTGCAAAGCCAGAGCCCGTTACAGTGATTAGCAATTGGTACGAAATGACCGTGCCTGTTTTGGCTTCATTGCAATCAGCAGGGGCCGGGCTGCAAGTAGCGCTTTTGGTGATGTTGGTTGCCACAGTCACTACGCGATAAGCATCGCGCGCCGTGGCAGCCGCGTCGCCACCAGTTTGCGCAGGTATCGTACCGTTTGCGTTTGGGGCTAAAGTTGGGTCAGCAAAGACAATATCGATGCCCGGCGAATTAGGCGTTACAGTGTCGTTAGTTAACAAGGCACCTTTTGTCCCAGCCGTTCCGCCAATTAACGCGGTTGCAGTTAAGCTAACAACGGCTACAGTGTTAATGGCTTGTGCGGGCGGGATATTACACACCACGTAAACTGTTTTGGTTAAATCTGGCGCAAGCTCATCAATAAAAGTGGCTAAATCTTCTGCCGCTTGGTACCCAGCATTTGCGCCGCTTTCTGCAAAGGCTGCACAGCCAGTTGCATCAAAGCTATCGCTAGATGGCGGCAAATTGTTGAATATGAGTGTGCCACTCGGCAAGTTAGCTGTAGCAAGATTAAAGTCTTGCGTGTCGTTGCCCGTGTTGGTGACAGTAAAGGTGGTAACAGCAACGGCTTGCCCTGGCGCTACAATGCTTGGCGCGCCGTTAGCTTCCGCTACAGCTAAATTAATTATTCTATCGACCAAAAAAGTTGCAGCAGGGCTGGTAATACTGGCCTGCACAATGCCGTTAACATCATAAGCCAGTGTGGCGGTGTTAGTAATTGACGTATTGACGGCTGTGCCAGCAGCAAATGCTAAATTGCTAGAAGCCAGCAAAACAAATGTCGATAAACACAATGCAGCAAAAATTTTAGAAAATGTTGACATTTTTTGTCTAAAAATGGACACAAAATGTCAGTTTGATGACACTCATTAAAGCTGTGATGTTTGGTACGCGATAAGACATATTGATTGTTATTAATTATCGCGCATTATAATTGCGAAAAAATTATTTTTAGATAGCTTCAACCCATTGATTACAATGGTATTTATAGAGTTTATTTTGCTTCTAATAATAGACAGCATTTTAATTTTTGTTTGTACGATTGCCATGATTTCTCCCTTTGTAATCTTAATTCTTGTATTTTCATTATATTAACTGCAATTAGTATGCCAAATCAATTAGTTAAGGCCGCTTACTTAATAAATTAAATTAAGTTTACAATTCAGTTGCATTTTGCATGAAATAAATATTAATTTAGAATTTTTGCTAGGCTTATTGAGTGATTGAAAATAAATCAATTGCAGGCAGAGAACTTAGAAAATAGCCTGATCAATAATCAATTTTTATTGCCTAGTAATTGGCTTACTTTCCATGTTATTTTCGATTAGTCGTTGAGATGGATTTGAAAGTATTGAATGCTATGACTTTTGTAAAAATGAGCCCCTATAGAATTTAACATAATATACATTATACGAAGTAAATATGACATAAGTAATGGCCGTAAAAAAGCCGAGCTATTCTACTCGGCCTAGATAATGACTATAAAAATCAGTTAGTTACTTGTTATTAAAAAATGCAATATTTAACACGCGGTCATTAACAAAAGTTATTTCGGTTTCTTTGTAAGTATGTTTTGGATCATACTTAACGATGTTTTTGTAATACCACATTTCGACTTTAACTTTTTTAGATTTGCCGTCATCGACATCTTTGCCGCCGACCATAGCGCTGGCGTTAGATGGTTTAACCGACAACTCTTTTTTTGCTGGTACGCCTAGTTTTTCGGCTATTACAGTTTTGGTTTTGCCACTAAATTTATCTAAAAATTCATTTTCTGTATAAGTTTTAACAGCGCCCACAGCAAATGCAGTGGTTGCGGTTAGCAAGCCTAAGATTAGGCCATTAATTAAAATTTTGTTTAGTGTAATTCGAGCCATTTTCGTAAAAACCCTTTTAAATTCAATGATTAGCCAATTTAACGCCTTGTAATGCGTTTTGTTGACGTGATTAATAGTTTACCATTAATTAACCTGCAATTTTAAGCCGTCATAGCCCGCGTATACATCTTTTGGCAGCTTGCTTGACAACAATGCATATTCTAATTCATGCGTCATATGAATCAAGTAACTGTATTTAGCTTTAATACGACTAATATAAGCCAAGCTTTGTTCAATATTAATATGCGTTGGGTGCGCTGCTTCGCGCAGGCAATCAATCAGCACAATGTCCAAGTTTTTTAAAAGCGCAAAAGATGTTTCTGGTATTTCTGATACGTCGGTTAAATACGCGATATTGCCGACACGATAGCCGAAGATATGGCTTTTTCCGTGCATCACTGGGATTGGCGTAACTGTCACACCAAATAAATTAAACGGCTCATCCATACTTTCTACGCGCAGTACCGGCATTTCCCAAAAATTACTTGGTTCACGTAAAGTATAACCAAACTTCTGTGAAATATGCGCCGCAGCATCCGCATTTGCGTACAAAGGAATTTGCTGACGTTGCAGCACGCAAAATGCGCGTAAATCATCGATGCCATGCAAGTGATCGGCATGCGTGTGGGTGTACAGCACGGCGTCCACGCGATTAATATTTTCGCGCAGCGCTTGACTGCGTAAATCTGGGCCGGTATCGATGAGAATATTTTCGCCAGAATCCAGTGTAATTAAGCTTGAACAGCGCGTGCGTTTGTTGCGCACATCCTTAGAAATGCAGGTGTCACAGCGGCAACCGACAACTGGCGTACCTGCGCTGGAGCCAACGCCTAGCATGGTAAGTTGCATTAATTCGCCGCCCTACTATTACCCGTTTTTGCCTGTTTAAATAGCGTGAAAAAATTATTGGTGGTGGCTTGCATCACTGCATCTAAGCTAATGCCGCGCAAATTGGCAATTTCTTGCGCAACGTATTTGACATACGCAGGCTGATTGGTTTTGCCGCGAAAAGGCATAGGCGCGAGGTAAGGAGAGTCTGTTTCCACCAATATTTTATCGAGCGGAATTGCTTGCGCGACTGCTTTTATTTGTGCTGCATTTTTAAAGGTAACAATGCCCGAAAATGAAATATAAAAACCCATTTCAATGGCTGCCAAGGCAACGTCTAGGCTTTCAGTAAAGCAGTGCATCACCCCGCCCACTTGTTTTGCGCCCTCTTCCCGCATGATGCGTAAAGTATCATCTGCAGCACTTCTTGTGTGTATAATCAATGGTTTAGCGCATGCTATGGCAGCGCGAATATGGGTGCGAAATCGCATCCGTTGCCATTCTAAATCGCCAGTTAAACGAAAGTAATCCAAACCAGTTTCGCCAATGGCCACAATTTTTGGATGTTGTGCTAAGGTTAGTAATTGTTCGACAGTCGGCTCTTCAATATCTTCATAATCAGGATGCACGCCAACCGACGCATAAAAATTGTCGAAGCGTTCTGCCAAACCTAATACTTCAGGGAATTTATCGAGCGTGACTGATACGCACAAGGCATGACCGACTTGCGCTTCTTGCATATTCAATCTAAGTGATTGAATATTATCAATAAGTTCTGGAAAATTAAGGTGGCAGTGAGAATCGACTAGCATGGTATTGTGACAAACAAAAAAGTAATACGTGCTATTTTACAGCGTTTATATAAACAATTACGCAGATAAAATTACATGGTATGCGTGGCGCGATTAGCTTTAAGCGCGCCACCTAAAATCGCTTCAATTTTTTTTTTAACTTCTATGCCGCCATCTTTTTCGCTAAATTGCACGCCGATACCTTGCGGGCGATTTGCTTGCGCCACAGGCGTAATCCACACTACTTTGCCCACCACTTTAAGCTTCATTGGGTCGTCAACCAAACTTAATAACATGAACACTTCTTCGCCAATTTTAAAGCTTTTATTGGTGGGAATAAACAGGCCGCCACCTTTAACATAAGGCATATAGGCTGCATATAGGGCTGATTTTTCTTTAATAGCCAGCGATAATACGCCAGGTTTGTTACTGGCTTCTTTAATTTGGTCGGTAGTGGCTTGTATGTTCAATTAACAGCTCTTTTCTAACATAATTTTTGTTTATCTCAATTTAACTGGCTTAAACAATTGTGTGTATTGTAACAATATATTTTCAAGCTGCAATTCGTTATTTAATGGGTGATTCACCAACTTTTTAGCCTCTAGCAATTGTTGTTGAAAGCGCAGTAATAAACTTAAGTTTACGCTTTTGCTTAAAGCTTGCAAAGCGTTGCTGTGACTTAAATGATAATGTAGCTGCTGGGCGAGCTTACAAGCCGCTAAATCAAACACCCATTTTTGTAAGGCATCAATCGCACGCCCCATGCCAAGCCCCGTAAACAAAGGCGCGCAGGCAAATGCATCTAATTGCGCGCCTTGGCTTAAATGCTTGGTAAGCGTGGCGATTAAATCGCCCTCCTCAGCTATTTGCAACGCTAATAAAGGCGCTCCGCCAGCTAAATTAAGTGCTTGTTCGACATTGCTGATGCCTTGTTGTTGAAGCCAATGTAGTGAATCTGCTTTAGCTGGCAGCGGCATATCAATCGCTTGGCAACGGCTTATAATCGTGGCCAATAAACGTTGCGGCTGGCTAGTGACCAGCAAAAAAATGGTGTTAGTTGGCGGCTCTTCTAGCATTTTAAGCAATGCGTTAGCAGAAGCGGTGTTAAGCGTTTCGGCAGGCGAAATCAATACCACGCGGCGGCTATTCACTTGATGCGAAGAAAGGCTTAGATAATCAATCAATTGACGAATTTGTGCGACTGAAATTTGGCTTTTTTTAGCGGCCTTCTTTTTAGGTGCTTCGTCACTCGTTTCTACATCTTCTGGGGCAATCAATTTAAAATCTGGGTGGCCTTCTTCGGCAAACCACACGCAGTTTTGGCAAGTGCCACAAGCCGTTTTATCTACTTTTGGCGCTGCGCATAATAAGGATTGCGACAATTTAATAGCCAATTCGTGTTTGCCAATGCCCTCACGGCCACGTAATAACAGCGCATGTGGCAAGCTTGCGCGCTGCATAATTTGTTGCCATTGAGATTGTTGCCAGCTATACATCGTTTTTAATAAAGTAGTAATTAATTATCATATAGTTGCAAAAAATTCTTCAAGCTTAACATTAACTTCTGATTTGACCTTTTCGAGCGCCTGATTTGCATCAATAACCCGAAAACGTGTTGGATTTTCAGCAGCGCGCGATAAATAGGCATCACGCAATTTCTCAAAAAATCTTGCATCTTCACGCTCAAATTTATCAGGTTCGCGCGCATCTGCTAATCGCTTCAAGCTAACTTCAACTGGCACATCAAATAAAAGTGTTAAATCGGGCTGCAAGCTACCTTGTACCCATTTTTCGAGTTGCTTAATCTTGACTTTGGCAACGCCTTTAGCGCTGGATTGATAGGCATAAGTCGCGTCGGTAAAGCGATCGGACAGCACATAAGCGCCGCGTTCAAGCGCAGGCTCAATCACCGTTGCAATGTGCTCACGGCGCGCGGCAAACATTAGCAAGGTTTCGGTTTCTGGGTGCATAGATTCAAACAGCAATAGTGCGCGCAATTCCTCGCCAAGCCTTGTGCCGCCTGGCTCGCGCGTAGAAACAACCTCTATATGATGCCGTTTAAGCGCTGCAATAATATTAGGAATATGCGTGCTTTTACCAGCGCCGTCCATGCCTTCTAGTGTAATAAATTTGCCGCGATTCTTGGTTTTAGTCATTCTTGGTTTTAGTCATTATTAGTTTAGTAGCCATTAATTAGGACATTTATTTTACTTTATGATTAAGTTGGTATTTTGCCACATTGTGATTATGTTCAACCAAGCTGCTCGCAAAAGCGTGGCTGCCATCACCTTTACCCACAAAATACAGTGCTTTTGTCGCCTCTGGATGCAAGGCAGCTTCAATTGAGGCCAAGCCAGGCATGGCGATTGGTGTGGGCGGCAAACCAGACCTTGTGTAAGTGTTGTAAGGCGTATCACGCTCTAAATCTTTTTTGCGGATGTTGCCGTTGTAATGGTCGCCCATGCCGTAAATCACGGTTGGGTCGGTTTGCAGGCGCATACCCATTCGCATGCGGTTTAAGAAAACGCCCGCAATCATCGGCCGCTCTGAGGCTTTGCCTGTTTCTTTTTCAATGATAGACGCCATAATGAGCGCTTGATAATTATCTTTGTAAGGCAAATTAGGCGCGCGATTTGCCCAAGCACTTGCAAGCTTACTTTGCATGCTTTCGTAACTGCGTTTTAACATGACGATATCGGCCGTGCCACGGTTAAAATAAAACGTGTCAGGGAAAAACAAGCCTTCTGCATGTGGCTCGCCTTTACCCACTACGCGCATCACTTCGGCATCCGATAAATCTTCAATCGTACCTTTGACCGCATCATTTTTCGCCAGTTTTTCGCGTATTACTTTGAAGGTTTTGCCTTCAATAAAAGTAATGCTACCTTGCGTGGCCTTGCCGTGATTAAGTGATAACAACAATTGATAGGGCGTGATATTTTTGTTAACCGTGTAATTGCCCGCCTGCAAGCTAGATTCTTTATTGGTTAAGCGTGCAATCAACACAAATGGCAACGCTTGCGGCAGCACTTCTTGCGTCACCAATTGATTAGCAATGCTGGTTAAGCTGCTTTTTGGGTCAATGGTGATTTCTTGCGCGTTTGGCGTCAAATGAAGCGGCGTTTTGGCAAAATTGATTAGCCACATACCTACACCAATTGTGGCTAACAGGCTGATAAACAACAATATTTTTAGCAAACGCATCAAGTTATTAACGCCGCGCGAATGATGGCTGCTAAGCCATCATTTTTTAATGCAGTTTTTTGTATAGTACGCACTTGCCAGGCTCCATATAAACTATTGCAAATAATCACCTCATCTGCAGTCAGTAGTTTTTTTAAATCAATAGTTTCCTCAACTACTTTAAGCGAAAGCATGTGCGCCACATTGATAACACGCTGCCGCGTAATGCCCGCAATGCCGCAACTAGCAAGGCTTGGCGTAATTAGCGTATTAGAAAAGCGCGCAAAAATATTGGCCGCCGTGCATTCAATCACGTTGTCATTGTTATCCAGCAAAATGCCCTCAGCGAACCCATTTGCAATGTGGACATCGCTCCATTCCATACGCGCCAATACATTTTCAAGACGATTTAAACTCTTAATGCCCGCCAATAAAGGCTGCGCGGCCAAACGCGTTTCACACACGATTAAATTAACGCCAGTTTCAAAACGTTCTACAGGATAATTTGGCATGGGCGATTTGGTCACAACTCGCATGGGCGCTGTGATTGCGGGCGGTGTATAGCCTCGGTTGCCCTCGCCGCGTGTGATGATAATTTTAGCAACAGCTTCTTCGTCTGGAGAAAATAGCTGCTGCAAATCGCTCATCAGCAGCTCTGCACTGGGGCAAACGATATTAATGACAGCACAATCCGCGACTAATTTTTGGTAATGTTGCGGCCAACTTTCGGGCAATCCATCCACTATTTTCATGGTGCGAAAAATGCCATCACCATAAGCAAAACCGCGGTCAAACGGCGAGATAATGGCGTTAAAACTGCCGTTGATTAAATATGAAGTGTTGTGCGCCATGAGCCGATATTAAACCACAGCGCATGCCATTTAAAAAGACTTGAAAATGGATAAATGACGTTTATATAGTGCTAAATAGTCCCTTAATTAAAAGCTGTATCGCAATTTACCATCTCTCCTATGAGCCAATATCAACCTGTATTTGGCCTTCGTTCTAAATTGAGTTATGCCTAGATTTTATTTAAATTCTGCGACTAAGATAGTTTAATAAAAATCTGATATGGGTGCGTTGCCGCACATACTTAACGTGCGCTTAGCTACTATAATTTAGACATTAAAATTACTCAAGCAACCTAAAAGGGGCTTCCACAAATGTCAATCACATGGATATTATCTGCAAACCGCAGTTGCGCGAGCTTATTTGAAAGCAACTGGCCAGGCAATTTAATGCGTAGGCTCCAAGACATCAGCCATCCTGAAGGGCGATTGCAGAATAGTGAAATTAATACCGACAAACCAGGCCATGTTTTTGACAGTGTTGGGCAAGCTCGACATTCTACAAGTCCAAAGCAAGAACCTACCGAACATATTGCTCGACAATTTGCAATTAATTTAGCTGAACTGTTGAATAAAGGCCGTATCGATCACGCGTATGATGGACTTATCCTGATTGCCGAACCTAAGTTTTTAGGCGTATTACGTGCCTCATTAGATAAAAACACTTTATCTTTAATCACTCAGACAGTTAACAAAGAATTAGTGGATATAAAGGAAGCTGATTTAGCTAAGTATCTTAACTAATATCGTTATTAATGCAATTGATGACCAAAACAAATAAATGTTGGGGCAACCACAAAAAAAGTTAGATCTTTTTAAATACTAAACTTCCATTGGTGCCGCCAAAGCCAAAATTATTTTTGAGCGCATAGGTAATTTTTAAATCTCGCGCATTATTCGCACAATAATCCAAATCGCATTCGGGGTCTTGGTTAAAAATATTAATGGTCGGTGGTGAAACTTGATTATAAATAGATAGCACGGTAAAGACGCTTTCTAGCCCCCCTGCTCCGCCCAGCAAGTGTCCTGTCATCGATTTTGTCGAGTTCACGACCAGTTTGTATGCGTAATCGCCAAAAGTCGCCTTAATCGCGTTGGTTTCATTGGCATCGCCCAGCGGCGTAGAAGTGCCGTGCGCGTTCATAAACTGAACGTCAGTTGGGTTAATGCCTGCATTGTTAAGTGCATTCACCATGCTGCGGCGCGGCCCGTCCATATTGGGCGCCGTCATGTGATAAGCGTCTGCGCTCATGCCGTAGCCGCTTAACTCAGCATAAATGCGTGCCCCGCGCGCTTTTGCGTGCTCGTATTCTTCTAGCACCATTACGCCTGCGCCCTCGCCTATCACAAAGCCGTCGCGGTCTTTATCCCATGGTCGGCTGGCGGTTGCGGGGTCGTCATTGCGGTTAGATAGCGCGCGCGCAGATGCAAAGCCGCCAACAGAAAGCTCAGTAATCGCTGCTTCTGCGCCGCCCGCCACCATGACATCAGCATCGCCGTATTCAATCATACGTGCGGCATCACCGATGGAATGTGTGCCTGTGGTGCAAGCCGTGACAATCGCGACATTGGGGCCTTTTAAGCCAAACATAATGCTTAAGTTGCCAGAAATCATGTTAATAATAGTGCCAGGGATGAAAAACGGCGAAATTTTACGCGGACCGCCTTCGTCATAAGTGTCGTTGGTGCTTTCGATTAATCCTAGCCCGCCAATGCCAGATCCGATCGACACGCCAATGCGCTCGGCATTTTGCTCGGTGACTTCAATGCCACTGTCTTTAAATGCCTCGATGCCGGCCACCAAGCCAAATTGGATAAATCTATCCATGCGGCGCGCTTCTTTTGCCGATAAATAATCTTCAGCAATAAAGTGTTTAACCTCGCCTGCAATTTGGCTGCTAAATTCAGTGGGGTCAAAATGTGTAATACGTGAAATACCCGATTGGCCTTTCACAATATTTTGCCAAGCGGTCTGTGTTCCAATACCCACAGGCGAAACAACACCCAAACCCGTGACTACTACGCGACGTTTATGCATGTTTGTTGATTGTCATGGTGAAAATCTCATGAAAAAAGAGGGAATTAACTAGCAATCAGCCCTCTTTTGGAGGGCTGAAAGTATGTTTATTTGAGGTTAGTATTGATGTAATCAATCGCTAATTGCACAGTAGTGATTTTTTCTGCTTCATCATCAGGAATCTCGCAGTCAAATTCTTCTTCTAAGGCCATTACCAGCTCTACGGTGTCCAGAGAGTCGGCACCTAAGTCATCCACAAATGATGATGCGTTTTTTACATCTACTTCATTTGCACCTAGTTGTTCAGCAACAATTTTTTTAACACGTTGTTCGATGTCAGACATCTATTTACCCCTTTAATTAGAAATTAGTGACTTCATTTAAAATCAGTCAAACTAAGCGCTTATTCTATCAAATCTGCGCGATAATACAAAAAATCTTTAAATTTATTTTGCGTTAGTTAAGTATGGCTGGTTAAACCATATACATACCACCATTCACATGAATGGTCTCGCCTGTAATGTAGGCAGCGTTTGCGCTAGCCAAAAAAGCCACGGTTGCGGCAATTTCATTGACATTTCCAAGCCTACCAAGCGGCACGCGTTCTAACATTTTGGTTTTGATATTGTCTGGTAATTCGGTTGTCATGTCGGTTTCTATAAAGCCTGGCGCCACGCAGTTAACCGTAATGTTGCGCGAGCCGACTTCTGCCGCCAATGATTTAGTGAAGCCGCTCATACCCGCTTTTGCGGCGGCGTAATTGGTTTGACCGGCGTTGCCCATATGGCCAACCACGCTAGAAATGTTGATAATGCGCCCCACACGCGCCTTCATCATTGGCCGCAACACGGCTTGGCTCATACGAAAAACCGATTTCAGGTTAGTCGATAACACTACGTCCCAATCGTCCTCACCCATGCGCATTAATAGCGTATCTTTGGTGATGCCCGCGTTATTCACTAAAATGCTCACACTGCCAAATTGTTCAGTAATTGCTTTTAAAACGGCTTCAATTTGCGCAGCATCATTCACATCTAAGGCCATTCCCAAGCCTTTTATGCCAGCCGCTTTTAGTGAAGCGTTGATGTTTTCTGCGCCGCCAGCGCTGGTTGCGGTGCCAATCACAACTGCGCCCTGCTTGCCTAGCTCGTGTGCGATAGCAGCGCCGATGCCTCGGCTAGCACCAGTCACTAATGCGATTTTATTAATGAGGTTTGACATTTAATTAACCTTTTAACTATTTGATAGTAAACGTATTTAATTGATTTAAGCTGATTAAAATCAACTACTAATAAATTCTAAAATTGCATCATTTGACGTTAAAGCGGCACAGGGCAACTCTGCCACAATGCGCTTAGTTAAGCTTGCCAATACTTTGCCTGGGCCGCATTCAGCAGCACTGGTAATGCCAAGTGAGTCAATCATTTGTACTGTTTCTACCCAGCGCACGGGCGAATAAAGCTGCCGTACTAACGCGTCTTTTATTTTTTCCGCATCGTTGTAAGCAGCTACGTCTGCATTGTGAATAACAGGTATTTTTGGCGAGCTAATCGTTACAATTTTCAAATATTTAGCCAATTTTTGTGCCGCTGGCCGCATTAATGCACAATGCGAAGGTACGCTAACAGGCAATGGCAGCGCGCGTTTTGCGCCTTTAGCCTTGCAAATTTCCATCGCGCGCTCCACCGCCGCTTTGTTGCCAGCAATCACTACTTGGCCGAAAGAATTGTAATTTACGGCTTCGCAAACTTCGTTTTGGGCAGCTTCTTTACAAGATTCACGTACCAATTCGTCGTCTAAACCCAAAATCGCTGCCATCGCGCCAACGCCTTCTGGCACGGCGCTTTGCATTACCTCTGCACGGTATTTTACCAGCGGCAACGCATCGGCAAAAGTTAATGCACTTGATGCGACCA
Organism: Methylotenera sp.; assembly: GCA_014378845.1. GTDB lineage: Bacteria > Pseudomonadota > Gammaproteobacteria > Burkholderiales > Methylophilaceae > Methylotenera_A. Next base: position 33,406 of record JACMNB010000041.1, read on the forward strand.
AAGCCGTATATTCACCTAAGCTGTGACCCGCATGGGCTATGATTTTATTTTTTGGGGCTTGTAGGCCACCTGCCGCGATAAATGCGCGGTACGTTGCAACCCCAGCAATTAGCATCAAAGGTTGCGTATTTTGGGTTTGGTTTAACAGCTCGTTTGGCTCGGTTGCCATCGCCCAAAAGTCTGTTTTTAAAATATCCGAAGCTTCGGTAAAGGTTTGTTTAATAACAGGATTATCATTAAAACCAGCCATCATGCCAACCGATTGTGAGCCTTGGCCTGGGAAGAAAAGTGCAGTTTTATTCATAATAATTTCAATGTTTATTTAGTTGAATCATTTTAAAAAGCTTTTGCCACAGAGAGCACAGAGGTCACAGAGAAAAACTTAACATACGAAACTCACTAAAGATAATCTGAATGATAGGATTTTCTCTGTGATCTCTGTGCCCTCTGTGGCTAAAAAATTAGTACCTAATTAGCGCGCTACCCCAAGTAAAGCCGCCGCCAAACGCTTCCATCAAAATTACATCGCCGCGCTTAATGCGGCCGTCGCGCACGGCGACATCGAGCGCCAACGGAATAGATGCAGCCGACGTATTGCCATGTTTATCAACGGTTACAATGACTTTTTCCATACTCATATCCAGTTTTTTGGCGGTGGCGGTAATAATGCGTATATTGGCTTGATGCGGCACCAACCAATCAATGTCACTTTTTTGCATGCCGTTTGCGGCCAAAGTTTCATCAACAATTTGGTCTAGCGTATTCACCGCCATTTTAAACACAGCATTGCCTTCCATTAAAACGGTATCTTGACCATTTTCTTTGCGCGGCACATGCAGCATGGTTTCATAGTTGCCGTCTGCGTGTAAATGCGTTGAAATAACGCCTTCTTTACTGTGCATATCGGCCTGCGCGGCGCATAGAATAACCGCGCCAGCGCCATCACCCCATAATATGCAGTTGCTTCTATCGCTGTAATCGGTGATGCGTGAAAAGGTCTCAGCGCCAATGACTAACGCGCATTTCGCGGCGCCGGCCTTAATAAAATTATCGGCGGTGGCAAGCGCATACACAAAGCCGCTGCAAACGGCTTGTATATCAAATGCAGGGTAGCCCGCAATGCCTAGTTTACGTTGTAACATGGTGGCAACGCTGGGGAAGATTTTATCGGGCGTAGTGGTGGCGACAATGATTAAATCGATTTTGTCTGCCGTGATGCCAGCCGCATGAATGGCGTTTTTAGCGGCTTCCAGCGCTAAATCGCTGGTAAATTCACCGTCAGCCGCAATATGCCGCTCTCGAATACCAGTGCGGGTAAAAATCCACTCGTCTGTCGTATCAACTAGCGTTTCTAAATCTTTATTGCTTAATATTTTTGCAGGCAAATAACTGCCTGTGCCAGCAATTGTTGATACTATTTTGCGCATATCTTGTGTGGTCATTGCATATCACTTTCTTCATTTGCAACCACCAGTGGCCTAATATGCTCAATTTCTAATTGCTGCGTAATGCGCTGCAAAACGCCGCTGCGCGCCTCTTCAATGGCCACGTTAATGGCATTTAAAAACGCGATTTTATCGGCCCCGCCATGGCTTTTAACCACAATACCGCGCAAGCCTAAAAAGCTCGCACCATTGTAAAGACGCGGGTCTAAGCGCTTTTTAAAGGCTTTTAAAACGGGCATTGCGCCAAGTGCCATTACTTTTGTCAGCCAATTTTTTTTGAATTCTTGTGTTAAAAATTTGCCCATCATGTGTGCTAAACCCTCAGTAGTTTTTAGCGCCACATTGCCAACAAAACCATCACACACCACCACATCCACCGTGCCTTTAAAAATATCGTTGCCTTCTACATTACCATAAAAATTTAAATGGCTGGCGCGTAGCAATTCGCCCGCTTGTTTCACGACTTCATTGCCTTTAATATCTTCCGAGCCAATATTTAACAGGCCAACCGTTGGCGATTGTTTATGCTCTACACAACTAACAAGCATGGCGCCCATAATGGCAAATTGCAGTAAATGTTCAGCGGTACAATCAGCGTTGGCGCCAAGATCTAGCATGTGTGTATTGCCGTTTTCTGACGGCAAAGTAGAGGCAATTGCAGGCCTGTCAATGCCAGGCAACATTTTTAGCACATATCGCGCGGTGGCCATCAATGCGCCTGTATTGCCCGCGCTTACGCAAGCGTTGGCCTCGCCACTTTTAACTAAATTGATAGCGACCCGCATTGATGAATCTTTTTTATTTTTTAGGGCAGATTGCGGCGATTCGTCCATCAATACCACCTCAGAAGCATGATGAATGCGTAAGCGTGGGCTGGTAGTAGATTTGTGCGCTTTTAGCTCTGCTTGAATGGCATCTTCTAGCCCTACCAGCACAACATTGAGTTGATTATCTTTTTTGAGCGCAGCAAGTACAGCGGGAACGGTCACGTGGGGGCCGTGATCGCCGCCCATCGCGTCAATTGAAATTGTGATATCCATCATGTTAATTAGATGTAATTATGGCTTAAAAGTCAACGCAAATTTAGAAAACGCAAATCTAAAGAATGCTAGACGTACAAACGCCGCGCAGTGCGCGGCGTAAAGTTAGACACTAGCAAAAGCTTAACTGGTGAAGCCTAAATAAATCTAAAATTAGATTAATCGGCCTTGGTCGCAAGTACTTTGCGACCACGGTAATAGCCAGTTGGGCTGATATGATGGCGTAAGTGCGTTTCGCCTGTTGTGGGTTCAACAGCCAACGCTGGATTAACTAAAAAGTCGTGTGAACGGTGCATACCACGTTTAGAAGGGGATTTTTTGTTTTGCTGAACTGCCATGTTGATGCTCCAATAGTACTTTGTAATTGAGTGCTTATAAATAGTGCTGATTATTTAGCTAGCGCGCATTTTAATGCAATCGCGGCTTAAAGACAACCAAAATTTAAGATTTTTACTTAAGCCTTTTTAAGCTTTTAAGCACCGCAAATGGATTGGGCTTTTCGCCGCTTTGCATACTGTGTTTGCTACAACCCGCTTCGTGCACAGGTGCAATCGGCAGCGCCAGCAGCAACTCGTCCTCAATAAGTTCGCGCACATCCATCTCGGCATTAATTTCTAGCCAATCAATTTCATCGTTATCTTCATAATTTTCTGCTTGCGAATTGCTTAATAAATAGTCAAATTTCAGCGCAATATCGACAAACATTTCTTCTAGGCAACGCTGGCAAATAACAGGCAAACGACTATTGATACGCAAATGTAAGCTGGGCTGACGAAAACGCTTGGTATCGCCTGTTATTGTAAAATTAATGCTCGCTAAAGGCGCATTCTCAGCTGTTAATGCAAGCGTTTGTGCGAGTCGATCTAGGCTAATTGGCGCAAAATTATCAGCAATTTGCTGATGTTTTTGCGCAAATTCCAAATTATTAATGATGCAGTTATTGATCAATGTATTCCTCATAAAAAAAGGTGAATTGTTGCAGTTTTTATAAACCCGCTTAACGCTTACAACACGCTTGCATGTTATAATTTTGGGGTTTTTGGGTTAAAGCTGCTGCTTTAATTAAAGCATTAAGTTTAAAGCACTATTTAAAGATACACTTTTAAGGCATTGTCGTGTTCAAAAAAATTCTAGTCGCTAATCGGGGTGAAATTGCAGTGCGTATTGTACGCGCTTGCTCTGAAATGGGCATTAAATCTGTTGCAATATACGCCGATGCTGACAGGCATGCGCTGCACGTTAAAAAAGCTGACGAGGCCTATAATTTAGGCGCTGACCCCGTTGCAGGCTACTTAAACGCTCACAATATTGTTAACGTGGCAGTGGCTGCGGGTTGCGATGCGCTGCATCCTGGCTACGGTTTTTTATCAGAAAACCCAGAGCTTGCAGAAATCTGCGCACGGCGCGGCATTAAATTTATCGGCCCAAATGCTGCTGTCATTCGTCAAATGGGCGATAAAATTGAAGCGCGCAAAGCCATGACTGGCGCAGGCATTCCTTGTACGCCAGGCTCAGAAGGGAACTTGGCCGATTTAAACGAAGCCGTCGCGCTGGCCAAAAAAATTGGCTACCCCGTCATGCTAAAAGCCACTAACGGCGGCGGCGGTCGAGGTATTAGGCGCTGCGATAGTGAAAAAGATTTGCTGACCAATTACGACCGTGTGATTAGTGAGGCCAGCAAAGCGTTTGGCAAGCCAGAAGTGTTTTTAGAAAAATGCGTCGTGCATCCGCGCCATATTGAAGTGCAAGTAATGGCGGACAGTAAAGGCAACGTCATTCACTTATTTGAGCGTGATTGTTCGATTCAGCGCCGTAATCAAAAGTTAATAGAAATTGCGCCATCGCCGCAATTAAGCCAAGCGCAGCGCGACTATATTGGCGGCCTTGCTGTTAAAGCTGCTAAAGCGGTTAATTACGAAAACGCTGGCACGGTTGAATTTTTGCTTGACCAAAATAATAATTTTTATTTTATGGAAATGAACACACGTTTGCAGGTAGAGCACACGGTGACCGAGACGATTACTGGCGTGGATATTGTGCAAGAACAAATTCGCATCGCGTTTGGTTTGCCTCTGCAATATAAGCAAAATGAGATTACCTTTCGTGGTTTTGCGATGGAATATCGCATTAATGCCGAAGACCCGAAAAATGACTTTTTGCCAAGTTTTGGCAAAATTACGCGTTATTATTCACCTGGCGGCCCTGGCGTGCGCATGGATGCAGCTATTTATACAGGTTATGTGATTCCGCCCTATTACGATTCGATGTGCGCCAAGCTAACCGTTTGGGCGCTAGATTGGCCTAGCGTGGTAGAGCGAGGCCGTCGCGCCTTGGGCGATATGGAAGTGTATGGCGTCAAAACCACGATTCCATATTATAAAGAAATAATGAAGCACCCCGATTTTAGAAATGCAAACTTTAATACGAGCTTTGTGGAATCGCACCCAGAGCTGACCAATTACGCAACTGAGTTGCCGCCAGAGTTAATTGCAGCGGCAATATCAGCGGCGATTGCAGCGCATGAAGGAATATAAGGTAGGTCTTTAAAATTATGAGCAAAATACACATTACAGAATTGGTTTTACGTGACGGTCATCAATCGATGATTGCAACAAGACTGCGCACTGATGACATGCTGCCAATATGCAGTAAGTTGGACGACATCGGCTTTTGGTCGATTGAGGCGTGGGGCGGCGCAACCTTTGATGCTTGCGTGCGATTTCTTAAAGAAGACCCGTGGGAGCGCCTTGCCAAGTTGCGCAAAGCCTTGCCAAACAGCCAAATCAATATGCTATTACGCGGCCAAAATCTACTAGGTTATCGTCATTATTCTGATGACGTGGTGCATGCTTTTGTGCAAAAATCGGCCGATAACGGTGTTGATGTATTTCGCATTTTTGACGCGCTTAACGATGTGCGCAACTTGCGCGAAGCCATTCTTGCCGTTAAAAAATTAAAAAAACACGCCATCGGCACGCTGTCATACACCACCAGCCCTGTGCACGACAACGCTTATTTTGTAAGTATGGCTAAACAGCTAGAAGAAATGGGTGCTGACAGCATTGGCATTAAAGACATGGCGGGATTGCTAACGCCGCAAGTGGCGGGCGAATTAGTAAAATCACTTAAAGCAGCCGTCAGCTTGCCGATTCACGTGCATAGCCATGCGACATCGGGTTTAGCCAGCATGGTGATGCTAAAAAGCGTTGAAAATGGCGCCTCGATTATTGATACGTGCAATTCATCATTCGCTGAAGGCGCCAGTCACCCTTCTACCGAAAGCATGGTTGCAGCCTTGCAAGGCACACCCTATGACACTGGCATTAACTTGGCCAAGCTGCAAGAAATCACTGCTTACTTTCGCGAGGTGCGTAAAAAATATTGGCAATATGAAAGTGATTTTACAGGTGTTGATACCCGCGTGTTGGTCAACCAAGTGCCTGGCGGCATGATTTCTAATTTGTCGAATCAGTTAAAAGAACAAAATGCGCTCGATAAAATGGATGCGGTTTTACTTGAGATTCCGCGTGTGCGCGAGGATTTAGGTTATCCGCCACTCGTTACGCCCACTTCGCAAATTGTTGGCACACAGGCTGTCTTAAACGTGATGACTGGCGCGCGTTATAAATCGGTGACTAACGAAGTGAAAAACTACTTTCTGGGTCAATACGGTCAATCGCCAGCGCCTGTCAATGTCAAAGTGAAACAACAAGCGGTGGGCGATGCCACCGTTATTACTTGTCGCCCAGCAGATTTGCTGGAGCCAGAAATGGCGAAATTACAAAATGAGGCAGAGCGTTTTGCACAAAGCGAAGAAGATGTGTTGACTTACGCGATGTTCCCCGATATTGGTAAAACATTTTTGCAAGAACGCAATGCGGGCAGTTTAAAACCAGAAGCTTTGTTGAGTAAAGATGCGGTTAATACCAGCGCGGCACGCTTTGCGCCAAACGAATTTAAAGTCACGCTACACGGCGAAACGTTTCACATTAAACTAACAGGAAGTGGCCATGCCGGCGAAGAAAAACGTCCATTTTATGTATCGGTAGATGGCGTTGCCGAAGAAGTAGTAGTAGAAACCTTAGACGAAATTGAAGTGTTTGCTAACGGCATGAGTACTGGTAATAAAAGTAATGGTAAGAAAAAAAATTCAGCCGCATCAAGCGGCCGTCCTCGCCCTACCCATGCGGGTTGCGTGACTACCGCCATGCCAGGCACTATTGTTGCTGTAAAAGTTAACATTGGCGATAAAGTGAAAGCGGGCGACGGTGTGTTGGTGATTGAGGCCATGAAAATGGAAAATGAAATTCAATCGGCAACCACGGGCACGGTAGTTGCCATGCACGTGGCAAAAGGTGATTCTGTGACGCCGGATGAATCACTACTTGAAATTCAACCTGAGTGACTATACAAGCCATTGATTAATAAAATAAAAGCCGATAGATTGAACCTGTCGGCTTTTTTATAATGCAACCATAGTTTACAAGATTAGCTATTAAAATAAATGATGAAACAAGCCTTAATATTAGCGTCTTCTTCAGAGTTTCGGCGAGAATTGCTGCAAAAGCTGCTTATTCCGTTTAACAGCATTTCGCCAAAAATCGACGAAACCGCATTAGATGGTGAAAAACCGCATCAAACTGCTTTAAGGTTGGCGCAGCAAAAAGCTAAAAAAATCGGCGCACAATATCCGCACGCTTTGGTGATTGGCTGCGACCAAGTGGCAACATTAGATGGCGTAGAATTAGGTAAACCTGGCAACCACCAAAATGCCACTAAACAGCTACAAATGATGCGCGGCCGCGAAGTGACATTTCACAGTGCGCTTTGTTTGTATAACGCAGCCACAGGTAACATGCAGGCCGAAGTTGTACCATATTTGGTGCGCTTTCGGCAGCTGACAGATGACCAAATCGATACTTATTTAACCAAAGAACAGCCCTATCAATGCGCAGGCAGCGCAAAATCCGAAGGATTGGGCATCGCCTTGATGGAGCGCATGATTGGCGAAGACCCTAATGCACTGATTGGCTTGCCCTTAATTAAGCTCATCACGATGTTACAAAATGAGGGCGTGAACATACTGTGAGTGTGTCAACGCAATACAAGCATCGCCGTTTTAAAAATCATCGCCATTATTTGGGAGTTCTACCATGTTTAAACGTCGCGCAATCACCGTTGCCATTACGTCTTTGTTATCTTTAGGAGCTTTTGCCGCCGTGGACAATAATCAAAATACCGCCTTAACCGAAACCCGCAGCACACTTGAAGATCAACAAAGCGTCGCCGTGACTATTTACAACGGCGATTTAGCGTTGGTAAAAGATACGCGCAAGGTGAAGATTAAAACAGGTTTAAATGCGCTAGCTTTACGCGATGTAAGCGCGCAAATTCGCCCAGAAACAGCGTTATTACGCAGTATTAATGCGCCTGGCAGCTTAAATTTGCTAGAACAAAATTTTAATTTTGATTTACTTACGCCAGAAAAATTACTCGAAAAATATGTTGGCAAAACAGTGAGCTTAGTTAAAACCAACCCAGCAACTGGCATTGAAACCAGCGAGCAAGCAACCGTGCTATCGGCCAATAACGGCGTGGTACTTAGAGTGGGTAACCGCATAGAAACAGGCGTACCGTTAGCGCGAATTGTGTACGACGACGTGCCAGCAAACCTGCGCGATCGCCCAACTTTAGTCACGCAAATCAACAATAAAGGCGCAGCTGACCAAACCCTTGAGTTAAGTTATCTAACAGGCGGCCTAGGTTGGAAGGCCGATTACGTGGCCGAACTAAACCCCAAAGAAGACATGCTTGATTTATCAGGCTGGGTAACTTTAAGCAACACCAGCGGCGCCAGCTATAAAAACGCCAAATTGCAATTGGTGGCGGGCGATGTTAACCGCGTGCAACAAAACATGCCGCCAATGACCATGCAAATGCGCGGCAAAGTAGAAATGATAGCCGATGCCGCCGCGCCAATGGCCGAGGAAAGCTTGCTGGAATTCCATTTGTACACCATGGAAAGACTGACAACAATCGCCGAGAACCAAACTAAGCAAGTCGCTCTGCTTTCTGCCAGCGGCGTACCAGTGCACAAAGAGTTGGTATTAAAAGGTGCCGATTATTACTATCAAGGCCAATACGGTGAGATTGGTACGAAGATGAAAGTCGGCATTTTTATTGAGTTTGACAATAAAGAAGCCAGCAAACTAGGCATGCCACTACCAAAAGGTATTTTGCGCGTGTACAAAAAAGATAATGCAGGTAATGCACAATTTGTAGGTGAAGATAATATTGACCACACGCCAAAAAATGAAACCGTACGCTTAAAACTAGGCGAGGCTTTTGATGTAACCGCCGACAAAAAACAAACCGATTTTAAAGTGTTGCCGAATCCGCAAAAAGGCCATGTCGCTTACGAAAGTGCATTTGAATTTACACTTAAAAACGCTAAAAAAGAGAAAGTCACCGTAACCGTACAAGAGCCAATTAGCGGCGATTGGACGATTGTAAATGAAAGTGCGCCGCACACCAAAGCCAATAGTCACTTGGCGGTGTGGAAAATCGACATTCCTGCTGAAGGTAAAACAACGCTGACTTATAGAGCGCAAGTGAAATACTAGTACGCATTTTTAATTATTAACAACCGTCATTGCGAGGAGCGTAGCGACGCGGCAATCCAAGGTACTTATACTAAATTAGACACATGGAATGCTTCGTCATTTTATTCCTCGCAATGACGAAGTTGTAATTGCGTCAAAACATCACCAATGAAGCTCGGTATCCTTTACCTTAGGCATTTACACTTGGCGACAACCATATCTTACAGCTTCAAAAGCAACATCGCCCCTCTCCCCAACCACTCTCCAGGATACGGGCGATGGGCTGAACACGGCTTTGTAAGCAATCCTCGCCCGTATGCGCTATAAGCCAAGTTAATAACCCCCGCCCGTTTGCGGGAGAGGGTGCGCGACAGCGTGGGTGAGGGGCAATACATCAAAAACCACCATGCAACAATCACCACCGCGATAAGCGAGATAAATTTGCGTTAATATACATAAATGAATATTAAAAATACCTTTGGCATCCTCTACCTAATCCCAGTAACGCTTGGTGATGACAACATTAACCAAGTATTGCCGATTGAAGTCGTCAAAACCGCACAAATACTAGAAAACTTTGTCGTTGAAAGCGAAAAATCGGCTAGGCATTTTTTAAGCACAATTAAAACCGCTAAGCCCGTGCGAGAACTTACACTAAACTTGCTCAACGAGCACACGCTAGACAAAGACGTTACCGCGCTACTAGCGCCTTTGCTAGCAGGTAAAGATGTTGGCTTAATGTCTGATGCAGGCTGTCCAGGCATCGCCGACCCAGGCGCTAAGCTGGTCGAGCTAGCGCATCAAAAAGGCATCCGCGTGGTACCGTTTGTAGGCCCCAGCTCAATTTTATTAAGCTTGATGGCGTCTGGCCTTAACGGACAGCAATTCGCCTTTCTAGGCTATTTACCAGTCGATAAGCAAGCGCGGAATATACGCTTAAAAGAAATTGAAAAACGCTCGCAAATCTATAAAGAAACGCAAATTTTCATCGAAACGCCCTACCGCAATCAACACATGCTAGAAGCCATTCTAAGCGTCTGCCAACCCAACACAAGGCTGTGCGTGGCTTGCGACATTAGCTTGGCGACTGAAATGATTGTCACTAAAACAATCGCAGTTTGGAAAAAATCACCATTGCCAGATTTGCATAAACGGCCGACGGTTTTTTTGTTGCTGGCTAGCTAATAATCGTTGCGCAAAAGCCGCGTTTAATGGCCTGTGGAGGGTGGGCCACTTGTGACCCACGCGTTTCAATGGAGAAAATTACAACAACCGCGTGGGTTCAAGAACCCACCCTACAAATGCTGAAACGATTGCGATTTGGAAAAAATCACCGCTGCCTGATTTGCATAAACGACTGTCCGTATTCTTATTGTTGCCTCACTAGAATTTAGTTTCGCCAAATAGCCTGTGGAGGGTGGGTCACTTGTGACCCACGCGATTCAATGGAGAAGATTACAACAACTGCATGGGTTTAAGAATCCACCCTACAAATGCTAAGCCAATAAATTCTTCACTGGCGCATAACTCAAGCGATGTTGCGGGCAGATGCCATGCGCTTCAAGCGCCAACAGGTGCAGAGCTGTTGGGTAGCCTTTGTGTTTGGCAAAACCATATTGCGGATAGATTTTATCTAACTCATATAGCCTTGCATCGCGCGCAACCTTCGCCAAAATGGATGCCGCAGAAATGGCTGGAATCAAACTATCACCCTTCACAATCGCCTCACATGGCAGACTGATTTTTGGGCATTTATTGCCATCTACTTGTACTAAATCGGGAGTAATATTGAATTGCGCCTGCATGGCTTCTATGGCGCGCTTCATGGCGAGCAGGCTGGCTTGCAGAATGTTGATGTCGTCGATTTCTTGGCAGCTGCAACTGGCGATTGCCCAAGCAAGGGCTTTTTGCTTGATTTGTGCGCTTAAAAAATCGCGCTTTTTTTCGGATAGTTTTTTAGAATCCATCAAACCATCAATCGGATTATTGACATCCAATATCACCGCCGCCGCATATACACTGCCTGCTAAGGGGCCGCGCCCTGCTTCATCTACGCCGCAAATTAGTTGCATCATTCAAAACCTTTTTATAGGAAATATAAATCCAAACCTACTACGTCATCCTCGCGAAAGCGGGGGTCCATTTTAAGATTTTAAATTCAACATGGATTCCCGCCTGCGCGGGAATGACGGTGTTAAGTATTTTTTACCTTCCCTCTTTGAGGGGAAGGTTGGGACGGGGGTGGAAGTTGGAATTCGTAGCATTTACCCCCTCCCTAGCCCTCCCCCTAACAAGGTGGAGTGAACAGTTCATTTCAAATAGCTCAGCACCACATCAGCTGCTTTTTTGGCGCTATTTTGCCTAAGCGTTTGGTGAATAGTGGTGAACTCTTGTTTGATTTCTTTTAAATACGCATCATCACTCAGTAAGCGCGCAACGGCATCAGCCAACTTTTGCGGCGTGGCCTCGTTTTGCAATAATTCAGGCACCAAAAACTTGCCTGCCAAAATATTAGGCAGCCCCACATAAGGTTGATAGCGCATACGCTTGAGTATTTGCCAGCTGATTGCGGGCATTTTATAAGTAATCACCATTGGCTTTTTAAGTAGCGCGGCTTCTAACGTGGCTGTGCCAGAGGCCACAATCACCATATCGGCAGCTTCCATCGCATCGTGGGCGTGGCCGAATAGAATGTCTAAATCCAGCGTATCAATCGGATCATCATCATTGATAAGATTGGCTTGATTGTGACTAATATTGTTATACAGCGCGGTTTCAAACATCTGCCGAGTTTGGCGGGTAATGAGCGGCACTAAGAATTTAATACCGGCAAATTTAACGCTGCCAGCCATTGCGCCAGTAAATTGCGCGTTTTTATGTTGTTTACTGATGATTAGCGCCGTTTTAATCAGTAAATCGGCATGTTGCTTTACTTCACTTTGGCGACTGCCCGGCAACATGGCAATAACCAGCTTATTTTTCTCAATTTTTAATATTTCGCGCGCCTCAGTTATATTCGGCTTAAGTGGTAATTCATCAGCTAGCGGATGGCCAACGTAGCTAACAGGCACGCCCGCGTCTTCATACAGCGCTGGCTCAAACGGAAACAAAGCTAATACGTGGGATACGGCGCGCTTAATTTTGCCCATACGCCCGCCGCGCCAAGCCCAAATGGAAGGGCTAACATAATGAATAGTTGTGATACCGTGCGACTTTAATTTTTTTTCTAACCAAAAATTAAAATCTGGCGCATCAATGCCGATAAAAATATCGGGCTTTTCAGCCAATAATTGTTTTAATAAACTGCGGCGTAATTTGAGCAAACCGACTAAGTGTTTGATGACTTCTACATAGCCGCGCACCGAGAGTTTTTCGATAGGAAACAGGGATTTAGCACCCTCTCGCTGCATTTTTGGCCCAGCGATGCCAATGAATGTTAAATCATTACGCTTAGTATTTAAGGCGCGCATTAAATGACCACCCAGCAAGTCCCCCGAGGCTTCCCCAGCCACAATTGCTATTTTAGGCATACCAAAACTTTATGAAATTTAGCGGATAATACCGCGATTAGCGTACGATAAAAAGTCTGTTAATAGCTTAATTTCAGCACAACTTTTTTGCATCTCGGCCAACTCAAGTTTGGCTTCTTCTAATGTTAAACTATTGCGATAAAGCACTTTGTAAGCGCGCTTAATCTGCATGATGGTTTCTGGCGCAAAGCCGCGCCGTTTAAGGCCTTCAGCGTTAATGCCATGCGGGTTAGCATCGTAGCCAGACGCGGTTACGTAAGGCGGAATATCCTTAAATACTACCGAATTAACCGCTGTAATCACATGCGCGCCCACTTTGCAAAATTGGTGAATCAACGTAAAGCCGCCCAAAATGGCGTAATCGTGAATATCTACATGGCCTGCAAGCGAGCAATTATTGGCCATAATCGTATGGTTGCCAATAGTGCAATCATGGGCAATATGCACGTAGGCCATAATCCAGTTATCGTTGCCGATTCTGGTTGCGCCTTTATCTTGAACGGTGCCACGATTGAACGTACAAAACTCACGAATGGTATTGTTGTCGCCAATTTCTAGCGTAGTGGGTTCACCTGCGTATTTTTTATCTTGCGGCGCTTCGCCAAGCGATGAAAATTGAAAAATCTGATTATTTTTGCCAATGGTGGTTGGACCTTTAATCACAACGTGGCTACCAATTTTGGTGTTTTCGCCCACTTTGACATTTGCGCCAATAACTGAGTACGCGCCAATTTCTACACTAGAATCAAGCTCTGCTTTTGGGTCAATAATGGCTGAATGGTGGATTTTTTGGTGAGACATTGTAGTCATAATACTTAATTATTTACTTTAAATTTTATTTTTAACTAATTGATTAATATTACTTTTCAATTGTCTTTAAAATGCACATCATGCTCGCTTCTGCCACCACTACGCCATCCACCTTCGCAACACCAGAGTATTTCCAAATACCCTTTAAAATACGGTCAATTTTAACATTTAAAATAATTTGATCGCCTGGAGACACTGGTTTTTTAAAGCGCGCACTATCAATGCCCGCAAAATAATAGACAGAATCATCTGTTGGTTTTGCGCCCATGGTTTTAAATGACAAAATTGCGGCCGCTTGCGCCATCGCTTCAACAATTAACACGCCTGGCATCACAGGATGATGCGGAAAATGGCCAGGGAAAAACGGCTCATTGATGGTAACATTTTTAAGCGCGGTGATTTCCTTGCCAAGCTCCATCGAAATGACGCGATCAATTAACACAAACGGATAGCGGTGCGGTAGATGATCGAGAATCTCGTGGATATTCATGGCAGTAGCGTGGTTTTCAGTCATGGTATGCTCTTTAAGTTTTGTCAGCTGTTAGTTTAGCAAGGCTAATTTCTAATGCTTTTATTTTATCTGTTAAATGGCTTAAATGCCGAATATTAGCGGCCGTTTTCAACCAATCTTCGTGCGCTTGCGATGGCATCAGCGCAGTATACGTGCCAGCTTTATTAATAGAACGCATAATCATACTGCCAGGCGATATGGTTACTTCGTCAGCGATGCTTAAATGCCCTAAAATCATCGCTGCGCCGCCTATTTTGCAATGTTTGCCGATGATTGCGCTGCCGGCAATGCCTGTACAGCCAGCAATCACCGTATGCGCGCCTATACGGCAGTTATGGGCAATTTGGATGAGGTTGTCTAGTTTCACACCTTCTTCAATCACAGTGTCGTCAATTGTGCCGCGATCGATCGTGGTATTGGCACCAATATCAACAAAGTTGTGAATAATCACGCGGCCGACTTGCGGAATTTTCAACCAAGTGCTGTTTGAATTTGCACTTGTATGCTCGGTATTGGCTTGCTCGGCATAGCCAAAGCCGTCATTACCAATCACGCAGCCCGAAAATAAATGACAGTTTTGACCAATTAGCGAACCATGTTTAATGGTGACGTTAGCCTCTAAAACTGTGTTGTCACCAATACTCACATTACCCTCAATCACGCAACTTGCGCCGATCACAGTGTTGTGGCCAAGGGTTACATTGGCCGCAATTACTACGTTTGCGCCAATACTGCAAGTTGCAGCAATTTCGCTAGAAGCATCTACAATTGCACTTGCGTGAACGCCCTGTGATGCAACATATTTAGGATTAAGCAACTGTGAGACCTTAGCAAAATACGCGTAAGGATTATCAGTAATAATTTTAGGTAACTTGGTGAGTGCGGCATGCTCAGCCCTAATAATAACGGCGCTGGCAGCGGTTTTTTCAAGCTGCGATTTATATTTGTTATCGTTAAAAAAAGCAATGGCGCCAGATTGCCCCAACGCCAGTGAACCTACCCGATGAATTTGCGTTTCTGCATTACCTGATATTTGCCCACCTAAATGTTCGGCAATCTGTTGAAGTGTTAACATTAATTGGCTTTGCATGTGGCATAAACTTTATAGGTGCGAATTTGGCTTAAGCTTATTTTTGAGTTTATTTTTAAGCTTATTTTTTACCTAGCAGCTTTAATACTTTTTCAGTAATATCAATTTTTCTGCTGGCATACGCCACGCCGCCATAGACAACTAAATCATAACCATCCGTTTCAGAAACAGTTTGCACGGCCTTATTGATACGATCTTGCAGGCTAGAAAGCTCTTCATTTTTACGTAAATTGATGTCTTCGCGCAGCTCGCGCTGTTTACGTTGAAATTCAATTTTTAAGTTTGAAGCGTCGCGCTCTTTATTGCGACGCTCTGTATCAGAAAGCGTTACGCCTTCTTTATCTAAAGCAGATTCAATATCACGAATCTGTTTTTGCATCTTATCGAGTTCTAATGAGCGCGGGCTAAATTCACGCTCTAATTTTTTGCCACTTTCGGCTGTTTGCGGCGCATCTTGTAAAATCTTATCAACCTGCACGTAACCAATTTTAAGTTCTGCGGCGCCAATATTAGCACTTAAGCCCAGCGCTAAACCAGCCATCATTAACAGTTTAAACAATTGTTTCAATTTGAATCTCCTTACTATTAAGCGTTTAAGCTCGATTTTGTTCTAGTGGTTAAAACTGCGACCCAAGTTGGAACTGCAAAATTTGCGTTCTATCGCCTTCTTTTTTATTAAGCGGGCGCGCAAGCACTAATTTTAATGGGCCAAACGGCGAATACCAACTGATACCAACCCCAGCAGAATAACGCATATCACCCAAACTAATGGTTTGGCCGTTACCGTATACATCACCCGCATCCATAAACGCGCTTAAGCGAAATTGAGATGAGTTTTTAATAAAGGGTATCGGCGTAAATAGCTCTGCATTACCCACAATACGCGTGGTACCGCCAATGGCATAATCAAGTTTGGTGATTGGGTCAATATCCCGCGGGCCAATTGCGCCATTGTCAAAACCGCGCACCGAATTAACGCCGCCCACATAAAAGTTTTTGAAGAATGGATATTTTTTGTTGCCATAACTATCCGCATAACCCAACTCACCGTTCAGCATAAATACAAAGTCTTTTTTCAACTGTTTGTACCAGGTGTGTTTGTATTCTAGCTTGTAATAGTTTAAATCAAGCACAGGCAAAGTCACCTCGGCCGATACGCGTTGATGCGTTCCAGTATTAGGGTACAAAATATTGTCGCGTGAATCGAACGACCATGCGGCCGACAAAGGAATAGAGTTGCTGGTGCAACCGCTAGTATTGCCGCAATAATCAATATATTGTTTAGGGCTGTTATCGCTTAACTTAATTTTAGTAAAATCGCCCGATAGACCAACTGAAAAAAACTCTTTTTCGCCTAAAGGCAAGCCAAAACGCACCCCACCACCGTACGATTGACTGCTGTAAGTGGCAACGTTAAGCGATTGCGTATCTACATCGCGGCGATACACATCAAAACCGCGGCTAATGCCATCTGGCGTAAAGTAAGGATCAGTATAAGAAAGCGAATAAGTAGTATTCACTTTGCCAGTATTGACTTGCGCCGATACTTGGTTTCCTGTGCCTAAAAAGTTAGGCTGATTGACCGTAATACCTAAAACCACACCTTCGCTACTCGATAAGCCAGCACCAAACTGAATACTACCAGTCGATTTTTCTGTCACGTTAATATTCAAATCAACTTGATCGTTGCTGCCTGGTACGGCTGGCGTTTCAATATCGACTGTATCAAAATAACCCAAACGGTTTAAACGCTCTTTAGATCGATTGATTTTATCGCCCGCGTACCAAGCCGACTCTAACTGGCGCATTTCACGGCGCAGTACAGAATCGCGCGTGCGCGTGTTGCCGGTTAAGTTAATGCGGCGCACATAAACGCGCTTGCCGGGGTCTACAAAAAATGTGAAAGCAGCGGTGTGATTTTCTTTATTAATTTCGGGGATGGCATTAACGTTAGAAAACGCATAACCTTCGTTACCAAGCCTATCACCAATGGCTTTGCTGCTTTCAGTGATTTTTTGGCGATTGAAGATATCACCTTTTTCAATCGTTATCAATGGCTTAAGGTCAGCTTCTGGCACTTGCAACTCGCCCGCCAGTTTCACATCGCTAATGGTATATTTTTCGCCTTCGGTCACATTTACGGTAATGTAAATATCTTGTTTATCGGGCGAGATCGATACTTGCGTAGAATCAACCGCAAACTCTAAATAACCTTGATTTAAGTAAAATGATTTAAGCGTTTCTAAATCGGCTGTGAGTTTTTGCTTGGAATATTGATCGTCTTTATTCCACCAACTCATCCAATTTGGGGTTGTGAGTAAAAATTCTGCGCGTAAATCATCGGTGCTGTAAGCTTTGTTGCCAACGATATTAATATCACGAATCTTAGCTGCAATGCCCTCTTCAATCTCAAAGCGCACCGCCACGCGATTGCGCTCTAGCGGGCTCACCACTGTTTTTACCGTTGCGCCATATTTACCTTGCGATAAATATTGGCGTTTAATTTCTTGCTCGGCGCGGTCCAATTGTGATTTATCAAAAATCTGACCTTGCTCAATGCCGATTTGCTTGAGACCTTCTGTCATTTTGTCGGATGGAAATGATTTATTACCAGAAAATTCAATTTTGGCCACCGATGCGCGCTCTTGCACGGTCACCACCAGCACATCATGATCTGCCTCAATCCGCACATCTTTAAAAAAACCTGTGCCATAGAGCGATTTAATGGCTTGCGTGGCTTTTTCATCACTCATCACATCGCCCGCTTGCACGGGCAAGTAAGTAAAGATAGTGCCAGGCTCGGTACGTTGCAAACCTTCGACTCGAATGTCTTTTATGACAAAAGGCTCTAAAGCAAAGGCATGCTGGCTAAAGAATGTGGCAATAAGCGCTGGAATTATTGCCGGAATGAGTCGCTTTTTGAGGGAAATATTGGTGTACAAATTATTAACCCGCTATTAATCGGTTGAAGTCGTTAAAAATGGCAATTGTCATGAGTAAACCTAGAAGCCCGAATCCTATTTTTTGGCCAATCAGTAACGTTTGTGTTGAAACCGGCGAACCTTTTACAATCTCAACGATATAATACATCAAATGGCCGCCATCAAGCACGGGAATCGGCAAAAGATTCAGCACACCAATACTAATACTCACCAGCGCCAAAAACTCTAAAAACGGTTTAATGCCTAAATTGGCGCTCTCGCCAGCAATCGTTGCGATAGTCACTGGACCGCTTAAACTTTTTACCGACACTTGGCCCGTGACCATTTTCCACAACATTTTTAAACTAAAAGTAGAGGTTGTCCAAGTTTTTTTTACCGCTTGATAAAAGCTTTCCGCTGGCGAGTAATTGATATTAATCAATAGCTTATCAATTTCTTCTTGAGCTGGTTTGGCGCTTGCACCAAGGCGGCCAATGGTTTTGCCATTTTTTTTAACCGCTTCTGGTGTTGCGGTAATTGCTAGCGTTTGTTTTTGGCGTTGCACTTCAAAGGTAAGCAAATGATTTGGACTTGCTTGCACCATTCGCACCATGCTTTGCCAATCATTGACTGGCACACTGTTAATTGTAAGTACATGGTCATTTGCCTGCAAACCAGCTTTTTGCGCTGCTGAGTTTGGCAATACCTCACTAATGACAGCAGCTACCGCAGGCTGCGCTTCTGCAATACCTAATCTTTTCAGTATGTCAACTTCTGAATCTTGATTTATCCCTGTAAAGGTGATGGTCAGACGCAACAGTTCATTATTAGTATTGAGCACTTCCATCTCAACTGATGGGCGCTCTAATGATTGTTTTAACAAGACCCAGCGTGCGTCTTGCCAACTTTTTACAGGCTCACCATGAATAGATTTAACTAATTCACCCGACCTTAAACTGGCAATATTGGCTGCGCTATTGGGTTCAATTTCTCCAATAATTGGTTTTACGCCAGCCACGCCCTGCATAAATAGCAACCAATAAAGTGCAATCGCAAGCAACAAATTGGCCGCTGGCCCTGCACTTACAATCAGCATGCGTTTCCAAACGGCTTGGCGATTAAATGCGCGTGTTAAATCGGCCTGAGAATATTGAAAGTGAGGTGCTTGCGGACTTTCTGCGCGCTCTGCTTCGAGCTCGCGTTCATCGAGCATTTTCACAAATCCGCCTAGTGGAATTGCAGCTAAAATGAACTCGGTTTTGTCTTTGCCAAAGACTTTTGTGAATAATGGTTTGCCAAAACCAACTGAAAAGCGCAGCACTTTGACATTGCACCAGCGCGCAACCTGAAAATGGCCAAATTCGTGAATCGTGACCAAAATACCGATGGTAACAACGAAAGCGATGATGGTCATCATGCTATTGCAAGCCTTTTTGCAGAGGCTTTAAGCAAACAAGTTTGCGCAAAACTTCTGGCCTCTTGATCAGCAGCAATTAACTGCTCCACCGAGTTGACAGGCGCTATTTTAATGGCATTCAGCGCTGATGTAATCAAATGTGCAATCTCTAAAAAATGGCATTGATTATTTAAAAAAGCCGCTACTGCCACCTCGTTGACTGCATTTAAAATGGCCGGCGCGGTGCCGCCCAACTGCAATGCGTCGTAGGCCAGTTGCAAACACGGAAAACGCTTTTTGTCAGGCGCTTCAAACTCCAATTTAGCGATTTCAAGTAAATTTAACGTAGCCACGCCAGATTCAATGCGGTTTGGATGCGCCAGCGCGTAAGCAATCGGCGTGCGCATATCAGGATTACCTAACTGCGCCAACACGCTGCCATCAATATATTCCACCATCGAGTGAATGATACTTTGCGGATGTACAACAACATCAATTTGCTCAGGTTTTGCATTAAATAACCAATGCGCCTCAATCACCTCCAAGCCTTTATTCATCAGGCTGGCAGAGTCAACGGTAATCTTCGCGCCCATCACCCAGTTAGGATGTTTTAGTGCGAGCTCAGGCGTAACATTGTCGAGTTGTGTTTGCGTATACTGCCTAAACGGCCCGCCAGATGCGGTCAATATAATCTTTCTAACGCCGCCATCTGATAAGTGTTCTAAATGTCGCGGCGGCATCACTTGAAAAATGGCGTTATGCTCGCTATCAATGGGCAGCAGGGTTGCACCGCCTTTTTTAACGGCCTCCATAAACAAGCTGCCAGCCATCACCAGCGTTTCTTTATTCGCCAGCAAAATACGCTTGCCTGCAAGCGCTGCAGCCATAGCGGGCTGCAAACCTGCCGCGCCTACAATGGCTGCCATTACGCTATCAACTGCATCATCGCTAGAGACTTGTATCAGGCCGCTTAAGCCCGCCAATACTTGCGTTGCACTATTGTGCGATTTTAATTTTTCGCGTAAATCCAGCGCGGCTTTTTCATCTAATAACACGGCAAATTTAGGTTGGTATTGCAAACATTGTTTAAGCAGCGCGTCAACACTGGAGTTGGCTGCCAGCGCATAAACCTTAAATAGATTAGCATGGCGCACGATAACATCAAGAGTTTGCTGGCCGATTGTGCCAGTGCTGCCTAAAATGGTGATATTTTGTAATTGAGCGTTTTGCAAGCTAGGCCCCCACTGAAACAAAGTAGTTATAGGCGTAAATCATCAAAATCGCGATGGGGAAACTAGGAATAACGCCGTCAATGCGGTCCAAAATGCCGCCGTGGCCTGGCAACAAACTGCCGCTATCTTTTAGGTTCATTTGTCGCTTCATCATCGATTCAAACAAGTCGCCCATCACGCCCAGTATCGTAACCGCCCATAAAGCAGGGAATATCGCGAGCGTTTGAATACCCAGCGTATCAACCAAAATTGCGCCATAAAGTGTGACGCCAATTAACGCGCCTGCCACGCCCTCCCAAGTTTTGCCTGGGCTAATGCTGGGCGCCAACTTGTGTTTGCCAAAATTTTTGCCCGCAAAATAAGCCGCGCTATCGGCTATCCAAATGGTTGCTAACAAAACTAAAACCAATTTAGGATCGACAATTTTTGCACAAACTAAGGCCAACCAAAGTGGCAACATGAGCAGCCAGCCCAATAAAACTTTTGGAATTAACCCGCGCAATTTGAATTGCTTGGCAAACCAAATGGGCACTATCATCAGCCAAAAACAAGTGATGACGAAAAAAATTGCTAAAGATTGATAAAAAAATAGGTGTAAATTATTTTGTTGCAAACGCCAAATCACATAAAGGCCAAACGCCAACGAAATCGCTAAATACGTGTAATTTTGCTTGCTAGTTAAGCCCACCATTTGCGCCCATTCGCGCAAAGCCAGTAGCGTAATCAACAGCATAACGCAGGCCCAATACACATCAGGCAACTTAAATAGCGCCGGAATAAAACCAGCAATCAGCACGGTTGCAGTCATAATACGCGTTTTTAACATGCAACTAAGCTTGGGTTATTTTTTAGCATACTTACGCTGGCGTCACTAGCTGTTCACTGGTACGGCCAAAACGGCGTTCGCGCTGCTGAAAAGATACAATGGCTTGCTGAAAGGCCTTGTCGTCAAAATCTGGCCACAAGGTATCGGTAAAATAAAACTCGGTATAGGCCAGTTGCCACAGCAAAAAGTTGCTGACACGTTTTTCGCCGCCCGTGCGAATGAATAAATCAGGCTCTGGGGCATAATGCATGGCCAAATGCGGCATTAAATCTTCTTCCGTAAATTGGCCTTTTTTATTGGAATCTTGCAGCATCATTTTGTTGGCGGCTTGTAAAATATCCCAGCGCCCGCCGTAATTGGCAGCAATGGTTAGCGTAAGGCCAGTATTGCTTGCGGTGAGCTTTTCAGAAGCTTCAATTTGCTCAACTAATGCGACATTAAAACGACTGCGATCGCCGATTAAAATCAAGCGGATATTATTTTCGTGCAGCTTGGCCACTTCACGCTTAAGCGCATCCATAAACAATCCCATCAAAAACGATACTTCGTCATCTGGTCTGCGCCAGTTTTCGCTGCTAAATGCAAATAAAGTGAGGAATTTTACGTTTTGTTTTGCGCAGGTTTTAACAAGCGTTCGCACAATTTCTACGCCGCGCTTATGGCCTGCAACTCTAGGCAGAAAGCGCTTTCTAGCCCATCGGCCATTGCCGTCCATAATCACTGCAACGTGATTCGGTATTTCACCAGAATCGGGAATAGTTTGCGTAGAACTAGAAAAGAAACCCATGGTTTTTTGACTAAACAGCCATCAAATCAACTTCTTTAGCGGCTAACAACTTGTCAACTTCTGCCACGGCTTTATCGGTCATTTTTTGCACATCTTCTTGCGCACGACGTTCGTCATCTTCACTAATTTCTTTTTCTTTTAGCAGTTTTTTCAACGTGTCATTGGCATCGCGGCGCACATTGCGCAGCGCCACTTTTGCGCCCTCTGCCTCGCCGCGCACAATTTTGGTTAAATCACGGCGACGTTCTTCAGTTAACATTGGCATTGGCACACGAATCAAATCGCCATTGGTGGCCGGGTTTAAACCTAAATCGCAATCGCGTATGGCTTTTTCTACTTTGCCAATCATGCTTTTTTCGTAAGGCTGCACGTTAATGGTGCGCGAGTCGCCCAAATTCACGTTCGCCACTTGGTTGACTGCCACCATGCTACCGTAATATTCCACCATCACATGGTCTAGCAAGCCAGCATGGGCGCGGCCTGTACGCACTTTTGCTAAATCATTTTTAAGTGATTCTAGCGATTTTTGCATTTTGCCATCCGCGGTTTTTTTGATGTCTTCTAACATTTATTGCTCCAACTTAATCTTTTATTAAATGACGACTACTAAATGACGACTATTAAATGACAACACGGGTACCTTCATTTTCTCCCATCACAACTCTTTTGAGTGCGCCTACTTTGAATATATTAAACACTGCAATAGGCAATTTTTGGTCGCGGCACAAAGTAAACGCCGTCGCATCCATTACTTTTAAATTTTTCGCGATGGCCTCATCAAAAGTGACGGTTTCGTACAAGGTGGCTGTTGGGTCTTTTTTCGGGTCAGCCGTATAAACGCCATCGACTTTAGTGGCTTTAAGCACGATTTCTGCATCAATTTCCGCTCCGCGTAGCGCAGCAGCGGTATCCGTCGTAAAAAAAGGATTGCCTGTACCGGCACCAAATATCACCACACGACCTTTTTCAAGCGCACGCAAGGCCTTAGCGCGCACATAAGGCTCAACAAACTCTATACCCAGTGCGCTTTGTACTCGCGCCTCAATGCCGATGTGGCGCATGGCGTCTTGTAGCGCCAGCGCGTTCATCACCGTCGCCAGCATGCCCATATAATCGGCCTGCGCGCGATCCATGCCATCTGCCGCCGGTGCAACGCCGCGAAAAATATTGCCGCCACCAATCACAATGCCAACCTCAACGCCTAAATCCACAATTTCTTTCACTTGGCCGACGATATTACTAATAGTCGCGCGATTAATGCCATACGCATCCTCGCCCATCAAGGCTTCGCCAGAGAGCTTGAGTAAAATACGTTTATAAGCAGGTTTGGCCATGGATTCCTTGAGATATTACCTTGAAAGTTGAGTTTGAATATTTAACCATAAACTCGGCTTGTTTGCTCGGTTTTAAGCACTATTATAGAAGTTTTTGGCGAAAAAAAAGCGTGCTTAAAGCTCGCTTTTTTTTAATTTACCGCAGGTTTTTATACTTTTGCAGCTGCTGCAACCTCTGCCGCATAATCCACCACCGCTTTTTCAATGCCCTCACCCACCGTAAACATGGTAAAAGATGCCACTGATGCGCTGCGTGATTTTAATAAAGATTCAATGGTAAATTTGTCATCTTTAACAAACACTTGGCTTAATAAAGTCACTTCTTTCAAGTATTTTGCCACAGTGCCGTCAGCAATTTTTTCTAACATCGCTTCTGGTTTGCCGGCTTCTTTGGCTTTTTCTATTGCAACGCGGCGTTCTGCGTCAATTAAATCTTGTGAAATACCGCTCGCATCGAGTGATTTTGGTTTTGCCGCCGCAATGTGCATGGCAATATCTTTGGCCAATGTATCATCGCCGCCTACCAAATCAACCAACACGCCGATTTTGCTGCCATGTACATAGCTGGCTAATTTGCCAGTTGCGTTAATTTTTACAAATCTACGCGGCGTGATGTTTTCGCCAATTTTGCCAACTAATTGTGCGCGCGTTTCTTCGACTGTTGCGCCGTTCATTGCCAATGCGCTAACGGCAGCAATATCTGCCGCATTGCTAGCGGCTACTGTTTTGGCTAATTGTGCGGTAAACGCTAAAAAATCTTCATTTTTTGCGCAAAAATCCGTTTCAGAGTTTACTTCAATCATTGCACCAGTTTTGCCATCTGCGCTAATCGAAATTCCCACGGTTCCTTCAGCAGCCACGCGGCCAGCGGCTTTACTGGCGCGATTACCAAAGCGTACGCGTAAAATTTCTTCTGCGCGCGTCATATCGCCTTCAGCTTCAGTTAATGCTTTTTTGCAATCCATCATTGGCGCATCGGTGCGCTCACGTAATTCTTTTACCATGCTTGCAGTGATTTCGGCCATGTTTTAAGCTCCTAATACATTATTTTAAATAGAAAAAGGGGCTTTACGCCCCTTTTTACTTCAATTGCTTACTCAGCAGCGGCTTCTGCAACTACTTCTACCGCTTGTGCAGGCGCTTCTTCTTTAGCAGATTTCACCAATTCACTAATCGCATTGGCGCGGCCATCTAACACCGCATCAGCCATACCGCGCGCATATAAACGAATGGCACGAGAAGAGTCATCATTACCTGGAATGACATAAGCAACGCCATCTGGTGAGTTGTTGGTATCGACAATACCAATCACTGGAATGCCTAATTTAGCCGCTTCAGTAATCGCGCCGCTTTCATGGCCCACGTCAATAATAAAAATTGCGTCTGGCAAGCCGCCCATTTCTTTAATGCCGCCAATTGAGCGTTCTAATTTTTCAATCTCGCGTTTGTAACCTAGCGCTTCTTTTTTGCCGAATTTTTCTAAGCTTCCGTCTAACAACATCGCATCAAAATCGTGCAGGCGTCTGATTGATTGTTTAACAGTTTTAAAGTTAGTGAGCATGCCGCCTAACCAACGGTGATTCACATAAGCGCAACCTGCGCGAACGGCTTCTTCTTTGATAATATCGCGCGCTTGACGTTTTGTGCCGACGAATAAAATACGACCCTTATTAGCTGCCAGTGTGCGTGTATATTTCATCGCATCTTCAAACAGTGGCAAGGTTTTTTCAAGGTTAACAATATGAATTTTATTACGATCACCAAAAATGTACTCAGCCATTTTTGGGTTCCAATAACGGGTTTGGTGGCCAAAGTGAACACCGGCCTCAAGCATTTGACGCATAGTAACTGACATTGTATTGCTCCATGTAAGGGTTAACATTACATTCATCCACAATATTTGATGGCTTTTTATTGTGAGCTGCTCAAACACCCTGTACGGGATGAAGTATTGATTTAAAAAAATGACTGCATTGACTTAATTGCCAAACAGCTGGCGCATATAATAACTAAAAACCTATTTAAAATCAATTTAAACTTGTGCATCTCCTAAGATTGACAGTATAAAACAGCCCTGTTATCGCAGGGCAATCCATGATTTTTTCATTTGAATTGTTGACTAATAATCCGAATTTTAAATCTAGCTTGAAGATTTGGCGCAAATCGCCACGGCGCGCGGAAAGGTTGAAAGTCTTTATGGCTTTATGTTGCGCGAAATCGCTGGCACAGAATCTAGCCAAAAATAATACATCAAACAACCTGAATAATTTAAATAAATTAAGACAACATTAAGTTGTTAGCAACTGATTAGCTAGCAAATGCCCGCTTAGCCAAGCGCCCTGCACTTTTCCGCCGTTTAGCCAATCGCCGCATAGGCCCAATTGCAAATCTGCATCCCACGCGCAACCTATCTCTAAATAGTCCACACAGTCGGCGTATCGCCAGCGGTGCGCGGTGTAACTTTGCGGCATCTCACCACCTAACTTAACAAATGCCGCTAACATTAATGCCGCAACGGTTTCGGCATCATCTTCAATATGCGCTTCGCTCCACTCGCTGCTGGCATGTAAAACCCAAGTCTCTTCTTGTTGGTTTCGCTGCGGTTTTGCACTATCGCGCGCTACCCAGCTTAGTAAATTGTTGTTCACAAATAAGCCATCAAATGGCAACGACAATGCTGCATTAAAACGACACATTAAGGCCCAACAACCGCGCATCTTAACGCCGGCAGCAACTCCAGCCAATTTTGGCGCAGGCTGCTGCAACAAGGCCTGTGCTTGCGGTGATGGTATGGCTAATATTAGCGCATCAAATGGTTGCATTAACTTGCCATGCTCTTTTGACGATAGCTGCCAAACGCCATGATGACGCTCAATTTTATTGATGGTAGTTGCCACTTTCACATTTAAACTTTGTGCTAAAAATTTAGCAGGTGCTGTATTACGTGGCACACCAACGTAACGAACTTTAGTTGACTCTTTTGCAATAAATCTAACACCATCAAATACTTGCAGCCTAGGTTGCCATTCTGCCGCCACGCCAGCTTGCTGCCAACGCTTTACCTCTACGGCAAACTGCGCATCGCTGGCAGTAAAATATTGCGCGCCGTGGTCGCATTGCCAGGCCTCCCTTACTCGCGTACTAATACGGCCTGAGACACCTTTACTTTTTTCAAAAACGGTGACTTCATAGCCAGAGTTTTGAAGGGCTGTAACGCAGGATAAGCCCGATATGCCTGCACCGATAATGGCGATACGTGGGGAGGTTTTCATGCTTATTGCCAGCCTTGCAACCAGTTAGCTGGGTCGATTAATGCACGCCAAGCCAGTATTTGCGTGCATTTTGAGTGTACTGCTTCAAGCTCTACCCATTCAATTGGCATTGTTGGCTGCTCGGGCGCAATCAACTTTACCACCATAAAATGCTTTTCTTTATTGCTTGGCCTTACCGCTGTCCATTTGCTGTTGAGTAATTTTTTAGGGTTTCTTGGAATGGATTTTAGGGTAATTGTCATCGTAGCGATTACTTTTATTAAATTAATTATTATAGAACACCAATACGCAGAAACGTTTTAACGGATGCGCTATCTTAATTGGCCTTATTGAAAGATTACACAAGAACAGAAATGGAAAAAGTCATGGAAAAAGAAAGGCAAGCAATAGATAAAACAAGCAAAAAAGTTGCATTAATTACAGGCGCGGCAGGTGGCTTAGGCCAAGCATTGGCTTTAATTTTAGCAGATGCAGGTTACCAGTTAATTGTAACCAGCCGCGACGCAACCAGGTTAAGCGACGTTTATGGCAACAAACATCTGCAAGTTGTCACCGATTGCTCTACTGTTGATGGCGCAAAGCATATTTTTGAAGTGGCTAATGCGCATAACTTAGTGCCAACTGCTTTTGCACACTGCGTGGGTAATATTCGCCTTGGTGCATTACACCGTATGGCAGAGGCGGATTTTACGGCATGCTTAACAGCCAATCTTTTTAGTGCTTTTCACACATTGGCTGCGTTTGTCGGCCATTTAAAAACAGCTAAATTAGCAGGTTCTGCCGCATTAGTTTCATCGGCAGCCGCGCAAATTGGCACGCCTAATCACGAAGCAATTGCAGCAGCAAAAGGCGGCCTAGAAGGGTTAGTACGCGGCGCGGCAGCCACGTATGCCAGCAGCGGCATTCGTGTTAACGCAGTTGCACCTGGCTTAATGGATACTCCAGCGGCAGCAAGCTTACTGAGCAGCGACTTAACCCGTGAAATGGCGGCGCGGCAATATCCAATTGCTGGCATCGGCAATGTAACCAATGTGGCACATTTAATGGCTTGGCTGTTATCTGACCATGCGGCGCGGGTCACTGGGCAAATATGGTCTATTGACGGTGGATTTGCAAGCATTCGGCCAGTCGTTAAGTAATTGCGCTTATAAAACCCTACTTACGCAACGGCGTTAGCAAATCAGATAGTCCATTATGGTCAATCTCTTGCATTAACGCCAATAAACGCCCTATTTCACCCTTGGGAAAGCCATCTAGCGCGAACCAATTAAGGTATTGGCCCGGCAAATCGGCAATCATCTGACCTTTGTGTTTGCCATAAGGCATGGCGGTAGTTAGCAAGCGTTGCAAGTCGTCTGGTTGCATGTAAAGATTCTTAAGATTTGTTTTTATTGGTTAAAATTGCACTACAATTATAGCCATATTTCTTATTCCTAAAAGGACTCGCGCGATGTTTAAAGCTTTTCTGTTTGCACTTATGCTGTTATTGACCATGGCGAATAACGTCGCATTTGCGCGAAATATTGGGGCAGAACAGCGCGCCGCTTCATCTGCACGAGATGACTATAATCAAGCGAAATCAGATGCAGCCAACAACTTGCAAAGCATTAGCGCGCAAGAAAAGCGTGTGGCGGACGAACAAGCGCATTTAAAACAATTACAAGACACTCAAACCGTCGTCGATACAAGACTGGAAAAAGCCAAGGCTGACCTTGCATTCAAAGAAAAAGCACTAGAAACCGCTTGGGAAGAACGTAATAAGTAAGAAAAATGTTGTAAATGGCTTGATGTTATAATCACGTATATTTTTTACAGCGCCACTTAAACTGCATTAACCATTAATCGCTAAAAACTCATATGAATATAGACCTGATGCGCAAAGTGGATTACTTTGCAGGAGTGCCTTTATGCGCCTTAGCGACGCCTTTTGTGAAGCTGGCTGGCCTGTTTTCTGGCCCACACAATCAATCGCCGCGCAAGGTTTTGTTTATTGAGCTTTCTGAAATGGGCAGCGCGATTTTGGTGGACCCCGCCATGCGTAAAATGCAAACCGCAGCCAATGCCGAATTATTTTTTGTCATTTTTAAAAGCAATGCGGCCAGCTTGCGCTTGTTGGGTACCGTGCCAGTTGCTAATGTATTCACGATTCGCGAAAATAACTTAGTCAATCTTGCAATTGATAGTTTGCGTTTTTTGCTGTGGACACGCAAAAATAGTATTGATACGGTGATTGATTTAGAGCTTTTTTCGCGCTACAGCGCGCTATTAACTGGGCTTTGCGGCGCAGTTAAGCGGGTTGGATTTCATGCTTTTTATAACGAGGGCTTGTATCGCGGCGCCATGCTGACGCACCGTGTGGCCTATAATCCAACTTTGCACATTGCCAAAAACTTTATCGCGTTGGTTAATGCGGCATTAAGTAATCAACCAGAAATTCCTTATTCCAAAACCATTATCAACGACAGCGAGATTAAGCTGGCGCGCGCACCAGTGGTAGAAAGCGTAATGACTGCGATGCGTGAGCGCATTCGCGAAGAGTTTCCAAGTTATGACGAAGCACGTCACCGTATTGTGCTGATTAATCCGAATGCCAGTGATTTATTGCCGCAACGGCGCTGGATGCCCGAAAATTTTGTGACTGTGATGCAGGATTTATTAAGCAAAAGCGATGATTTATTGGTGCTAATTACGGGCGCGCCTGCCGAGCGTTATCAAGCAGAAAACCTAAAAAAACAAGTTTCTCACGAGCGCTGCATCAATTTCGCGGGCAAGCAAAAGCTGGAGGAACTGCCAGCACTGTATCAAATGGCCGAGCTGATGCTCACCAATGATTCTGGCCCAGGGCATTTTTCATCGGTAACTGATTTGCGCACCTTCGTGCTATTTGGCCCAGAAACGCCACTACTATACAGCTCGCTTGGCAACAGCACGCCAATTTACGCAGGGCTAGCCTGCTCGCCTTGCGTGAGCGCGGCCAATCACCGCAAAACACCGTGCAGAGACAATGTGTGTTTGCAAGTGATTAAACCAGAAGCCGTGTTAAGCCAACTGCGTGAAGCCTTAGCTCAAAAACAATCTGCGCCAAATTTAAAAAACTAAAGTATGAATCTGAATAGTCTATTTAAAGCAGATTTTCTCACATCTGCTAATCGCTCGCAATTATTAGTAATAAGCTTATTACTGGCTGCAATTGATGTAGTGTTATTTTACGTTTTAAATCAACCAGTGCACTCTCTTGCTTCGGCACATTTGGCCAGCTTTTTATGTGCGTCTATCGCTGGTTTAATCGCGCTAAAAATTAAACCAAAACAACTACTCACCTTTGTGCTGATTACTTTGTTGGTGGTTTTGCTGCGGGGCGGCTTGCTGGAGTCACTAGTATCGATAATGCCGGCTCTTGCCGCCATGTGTATTTGCGCACTGTTTTCTGCGGTAATGCTCATTTTTGGCTATCAGTACATGCAATTTATTAATACAAACGCTGATACTAAATGGAAGTATTGGTGCATCGCGGTACTGATTTATCTCACGTTGCTCAAATTGTTTTATCTAGGTGCGTCCGAGCTAATTTTTGAGGAGGCGTATTACTGGAACTATGCACAACACTTGGATATTGGCTACCTAGATCATCCACTGATGGTGGCATGGATTATCAAAGCGTTTACTTTTGTATTAGGCGATAACGAGTTTACAGTGCGAATTGGCGCATTTTTATGCTGGTTTATCACCGCGCGTTATGTGTTTAAACTCACGCGCGAAACGCTTAATGAAGCCAGCGCGTATTGGGCTTTAGTGCTGCTTGCCGCCCTGCCCGCCTATTTCTCATTTGGCTGGTTTATGACGCCCGATGCGCCGCTTACCGCCTGCTGGGCAGCGGCTATTTATTACTTTCACCAAGTGATTGTTAAAGGTAACGCAGAGGCCTGGTACGGCGTAGGCATTGCGCTTGGCTTGGGTATGATTTCTAAATACACCATCGCCTTGCTGGGCGGCGCCATGTTTTTATTTTTACTCATTGATAAAGACAGCAGAAAATGGCTGTTGCGCCCGCAACCATATATAGCCTTGCTGATTGTCTGCGCTTTATTCTCGCCCGTAATTATTTGGAACATGCAACACGCATGGGCCTCACTGCTGTTTCAAAGCGAAGGCCGCGTCGCCAGCGGTCATCATTTTTCATTGCCACGCTTTATTAGCAACGTGCTGATTTTTATTACGCCATTTGGTGTGATGTCAGTTATCGCCGTTGTTCAGTATAAAAAAATCATACTCACTCGTCTGCAAGCTAGTATTGATGGGGCTAACAGCATAAATCGCAGCTATTTTGTTTTGGCTTGGATTACGCTATTCCCAATTGCCGTTTATGCAACTCTAAGCGTGTTTAGAGCCAGCAAACTCAATTGGACTGGCCCATGCTGGCTTGGGTTTTTGCCGTTTTTAGCCTTACTCATTTCACAAAAAGCTGACAAAAGCACCCCCAAACTATTGGCTTGGAGCGCGCGCGCATGGCCTGCCACGGTGGTAATTTTAATGCTGATTTATGGTGCAGGTTTGCACTATTTAAGCCTTGGTTTGCCATTAGCCAACTACCCGCAAAACACGCATTTAATGGGTTATGCAGGCTTTGGGGCTGAGGTTGAAACACTGGTAACTCAGTTAGAGAAAGAAAGACATGAACAAATTTTGGTGGTAGCCATGGATAGAAATAAAATCGCCAGTGGCCTAGCGTTTTATCGCAACAAAATTAGCCCTGAAAACAAACCTGCATTGTCAACCGCCAGCGGTCATTTGTTTGGCGTGGGTGCGCTAATGTACGAGTTTTGGTTCCCCACCGCACAGCAAAACGGCAAAACCATGCTATTAATCGGCGAAAAATCTGATGAATTAAGTGACGCAAGCTTGCTGTCGCGCGCAACGCCAATAGGTGAAATAAAAACGATTACCACACACAAAAATGGCAAACAAACCGGCACTTATTACACCCGATTGGTTAGCAATTATCGTGGCCAAGCCAGCAAATTACCTACCGACGATGCGGGTAGCGATTAATATGGCAACAAATAATTCGCTTAAATTTTTGTTGCGCCTAGCAGCCACCGCGCTCATTCTCGCGCTCATCATGCACTCAATCAACGCCGCGCAAGTGTGGCAAGTGCTAAAGAAAACACGCTTAGATTACCTAGCAGCCGCGCTGCTACTACAATTTGGCAGCACGGCGGTTTCGGCTTATCGCTGGCAAATGATTATGCAAAATTTACATTTTGGCCAAAATTTTGCGTTTTATTGGCGCAGCTATTTTAAAGGCATGTTTTTTAATCAAGGTCTGCCAACCAGCATTGGCGGTGACGCGGTGCGTATGCTCGATGTCGCGAGCCGTGGCTTTCGTAAGCGCGATGCACTATATGGCGTGATGGTCGATCGTATTATCGGCCTTGGTGCGCTTTTATCATTAACCTTGCTGGCTTATTTATTGAGCCCTGATTTGTTGCTAAAACAAGTACATCGACCGATTCTGTTGATTATATCTACAGGCGCCCTCGGATTTTTTGGTATCTTTTTTATCAAATATTTTACTTGGCTCAATCGCTTTCCTAAACTGGCTTTTATTAGCATCATCGCAGAGCGGCTGCACCAAGCCTTATCGGCACGGCGTGTTTTGTTGGTCGTCGCATCGCTGCTGATTCCAATTTTGGCGCTACTCGGCTTTTTTGCAACCGGCTGGGCGCTGGGCTTACAATACAGCTTAATGACTTATTTCGCATTAGTGCCACCCGCACTGGTACTCACAGTTGTGCCGATATCCGTCGCAGGCTGGGGCGTGCGTGAAGGTGCTCTAGTGGGTTTATTTTCGCTGATTGGTGCCGATAAAACTGCGGTATTGATGATGTCAATGCTGTACGGCCTCACGCTAATTATTGTTAGCTTCCCAGGCTTAGTCACTTATTTAAAAGGGCGCCACCTTTTGAAAGTACCGTCCTTATGAAAACCATTTCAATTGAACATACACAATTATCCCAAGCACGCTGGTGCTGGCGCGAGTTGATTATTTGCAATGTCATTGCGCTACTATTAATGGCTAGTTGGCTTTTGCCAACTACACGACAGTTGTGGGATGCGTTTGATGGCTGGTTATTTCATTTGCTTAACGCACCGCTAGCCAACCACCCTATTTGGGCGACAATTTGGGCCATTGGCAATATGCGCCCTGTAGATGCTGCCATCGGCTTAGTCATGATAGTCACAATTATAAAAAGTGATTTCATATTTAGTGGTGCACAAGTCAGACGCGCGCTTTATGCATTTTTAGCTTTACTATTGCTCATGCTATTAATTCGCATTGCCTTGTTTGATCAAGTACTCAAACTATTACAATGGAAGCGCACAAGCCCGTCTTTAGTAGTAGATGGCGCAGTGCGCCTCACCGCGCTATTCCCAGGCTGGGCGCAACAATGGGCGCTAAAAGATAGTTCTGAACAATGCTTTCCTGGTGATCATGCATCAGTTTTATTTATTTGGACGGCAATGCTGCTGTATTTTGCGCGAGGCAAGGCTTTGTTTTTTGTTTGGCTGCTGACGATTTTATACGCACTACCAAGACTGATTGCTGGCGCGCATTGGGGCAGCGATGTATTTGTAGGCGGTGCATTTTTAAGCTTAATGGCGTTTGGCTGGGGGTTTTACACACCGTATGTTGCTAAAGCGCAAAACTTATTGGAACGCTTAACTACACCAATCATTAAGCTTTT
Source organism: Methylotenera sp. (assembly GCA_014378845.1). GTDB lineage: Bacteria > Pseudomonadota > Gammaproteobacteria > Burkholderiales > Methylophilaceae > Methylotenera_A. Next base: position 66,948 of record JACMNB010000041.1, read on the forward strand.
AGCCAAGTTGCCATTACTCACTAAGCTAAGCCTAATTTCTGGGGCTTAGGTTTAAAGCTTGGTTTTAAGACCTTAATTTAATCTTTTCAAAATTTAAAATGAGTGACTTGGATTTATTGATGAGTGGTTTCGTCGTCTGAAATAACAATAACGCCAATCACAATGAGTGCAATTCCTACCATTTGCGGCCAATGCAGCGGCTCGTTTAAAAAGAACGTACCCGCCAACGGAATCGTCGCATAAGCCAGCGATGTCATGGGGTGGGCAAAACTTAAATCCACCTTTGAAATAAGTGTTAGCCATGTAAACAGCGCCAATATGAGCGCCAACACGCCACCAATCACATAGAGATTAGTGGCCAGTTGCAAGCAATAATGCCAAATCACGCTGATATTTTGCGTCGGAAACTCGCCTAATTGCGTCACCGCAATTTTAAATGCCAGCTGCGCAAAGGTATCAAACAGCAA
>JACMNB010000042.1 GCA_014378845.1 Methylotenera sp.
AGAAATGCTGAAACGTGCTGCGATGGAAGCGTCACGTCCTGAAGGTTTAAGTGTTGATTTTGGTTTGACACCAAGCGGCTACAAACTGAGCGACGTGCAAGCGCAAGAAATTTTGCAAATGCGCCTGCAACGCTTAACTGGCCTTGAGCAAGATAAAATTGTCAGCGAATACAAAGAAGTGATGGATATTATTGCCGATTTGTTGGATATTTTGGCTAATGCTAGCCGTGTGACAACCATTATTAGCGATGAGCTGACAGAAATTCGTAAGCAATTTGGTGATAAACGCCGCAGTGAAATTATTGAAAACGCACAAGATTTAAATTTAGAAGATTTGATTACGCCGCAAGATGTTGTCGTTACGTTGTCGCACACGGGCTATGTGAAATCGCAACCGCTGGATGAATACCGCGCGCAGCGTCGCGGTGGGCGTGGTAAAACGGCCGCGCCGACCAAAGAAGATGACTTTATCGATAAAATGTTTGTGGCGAACACACACGACTATATTTTATGCTTCTCTAGCCGCGGTCGTGTGTATTGGTTGAAGGTGTATGAAGTGCCGCAAGGCAGTAGAATAGGGCGCGGCAAGCCGATTGTGAACTTGTTCCCGCTAGAAGAAGGCGAGAAAATCAACGCGATTTTGGCCGTTAAAGAGTTTGACGAAAACCACTTTATATTTATGGCAACTGCACAAGGCACGGTTAAGAAAACATCGCTAGTAGAATTTGCCAATCCACGCAAATCGGGCATTATCGCGATTAATTTGGATGATGATGATTACTTAATAGGCGCAGAAGTGACCAATGGAAGCAACGATATTGTACTAATTTCTAACGGCGGCAAAGCGGTGTGGTTTACTGAAAATGACGTGCGGCCAATGGGTCGAGCCACACGCGGTGTGCGTGGCATGAAGTTAGCCGCTAAGCAACAAGTGCTTTCACTTTTAATTGCTGAAAATGATCAACAAACCGTATTAGTAGCGACCGAAAATGGCTACGGCAAACGCACAGTATTAGCTGATTTCCGCCATTCTGGCCGCGGCACGCAAGGTGTAAAAGCCATTGCCATTAGCGAGCGTAATGGCTTGGTAGTAGCTGCTAAATTGGTGAATGAAGAAGACGAGATTATGCTCATTACCACGGGCGGTGTGCTAATTCGTACACGCGTGAAAGAGATTCGCGAACTTGGCCGCGCCACACAAGGTGTAACGCTGATTAACTTGGGTGAAGGCGAGAAGCTATCTGGCCTTGAGAAAATTGTCGAGACGGATGAAGAAGAGGGCGAATAATATTAACCGCAGATGAACGCCGATAAAAGTCTAGATCGAAACAGATAAGCCCATTAAAAATATTTTAATTTATCAAAGTGTTTATCAGGTTTTATCAAGGCTTTATCTGCGTTCATCTGCGGCTAAAAAAGATTTAACAATATGACAACAATATATAATTTTTCAGCGGGCCCTGCGGTGCTGCCAAAGCCGGTATTGTTGCGAGCTCAGGCGGAAATGCTCGACTGGCACGGCAGCGGTATGTCGGTGATGGAAATGTCGCATCGCGGACAAGAGTTCACGGGTATTTTGGAAAAAACAGAAGCCGATTTACGCACGCTCTTGAGCATTCCTACCAATTATAAAGTGCTATTTTTGCAAGGTGGCGCGATTACAGAAAACGCCATGATTCCGCTCAATTTGCTGGGTGGCAAGACGGCTGATTACGCCATTACTGGCGGCTGGAGCAAGCGTAGTGTGGACGACGCACGTGCTTACGGCACGATCAACATCGTTGCCAGCACTGAGACAGATGGCTATAAGCATGTGCCTGATTATGCTGGCTGGAAGTTAAATAAAGACGCGGCTTATCTGCATATTTGCACCAACGAAACCATGAGCGGCGTTGAGTTTGCAGGCGAGCATGATTTGGAATTGCCTCAAACAAACGTGCCAATTGTGGCTGATATGTCATCACAAATTTTATCGCGCACAATTGACGTGAGTAAATACGGCGTGATTTATGCGGGTGCGCAAAAAAATATCGGCCCAGCTGGCCTGTGTATTGTGATTGTGCGAGATGATTTGTTAGGCCGCGCCAACGCACAAACGCCCGCTGTATTTAATTGGAAAACGCAGGCAGATAACCAGTCGATGATTAACACGCCGCCCACCTACAGCATTTACATTGCGGGTTTGGTGTTTGAGTGGTTAATTGCATTAGGCGGCGTGCCAGCAATTGAAAAAATTAATATTGCAAAAGCAAATTTGCTTTACGATTACATCGATAGTAGCGATTTTTACGTGAATCATGTAGCAATAAAGAACCGTTCACGTATGAATATTCCGTTTTACTTACGCGATGAATCGCATAATGAAGCGTTTTTAAAAAGCGCAAACGACGCTGGTTTGTTACAATTAAAAGGTCACCGCGCGGTGGGCGGTATGCGCGCCAGTATTTACAACGCGATGCCAATTGAAGGCGTGCAAGCCTTGGTTAATTACATGCAAAAATTTGCAAGTAATCACTAATGCTCTACTTTAAAAAAGTAACTTAACTCATTGATATTATTCATATAAATGTCAGAAAAATTAAAACAACATAGAGATCAAATTGATGCCATTGACGAGCAAATTTTAATGCTTGTTAATCAACGTGCGGCATTGGCGCGCACGATTGGATCGCTAAAAGATGACGGCGTAATTTATCGCCCAGAACGCGAAGCACAAGTGCTGCGCCGCTTACAAGAACACAATGCAGGCCCATTATCAAACGAGGCAGTAAGCCATGTTTTTCGCAGTGTGATGTCCAACTGCCGTGCGCTAGAAAAGGAGCTTTCTATCGCATTTTTGGGGCCGCTTGGCACTTATTCGGAAGAAGCCGCGCTCAAGCAGTTCGGTCTTGGCCGTCAAGCGGTGGTTTGCGGCAGCATCGACGAGGTTTTTCGAACGCTTGAAGCCAATCAAGCTGATTATGGCGTGGTGCCAGTGGAAAATTCATCCGAAGGCGCGGTTGGTTTAACCTTGGATTTATTGCTGGCAAGCCCACTTAAAATTTGTGGTGAAATTACCTTGCCGATTCACCATTGCTTGCTATCAAAACAAACCGATATTGCGCAAATTTCGCATGTGTTTTCGCATAACCAATCGCTGGCGCAGTGCCACGAGTGGCTCAATAAAATGCTGCCAGCCGCAACGCGCGAGGCGGTGACCAGCAACGCTTACGCGGCGCAGATGATTCATGAATTAGTTTCGGCAGACGGCACATTTGCGGCCGCCATCGCCAGCAAGCGGGCGGCAGAACTGTTTAACTTACATGTGTTAGCCGAAAATATTGAAGATGATCCAAAAAATACCACACGCTTTTTGGTGCTGGGTAATCATGATGTTGCGCCCTCTGGCACAGATAAAACGTCTATTGTCATGACCACCAAAAACAAGCCAGGCGCCATGTTGGAGCTACTTGAGCCGCTATCCAAACACGGCGTGAGCATGACCAAATTTGAATCGCGGCCATCAAAACAAGGCTTGTGGGATTATGTGTTTTTTGTCGATATTGAAGGTCATCAAACTGACGACAAAGTGAAGGCGGCTTTAATCGAGTTACAACAACGTGCGTCACTACTTAAAGTGCTGGGTTCATATCCTGCGGCTGTCGTTTAAGGTGTTGGCATGTCAAATTTAACGCAATTAGCACCCGATTATATTCGCGCCATTGCGCCATACCAAGGCGGCAAGCCGATTGCCGAGCTGGCGCGTGAAATGGGTTTAAATGAGGCGGATATTGTAAAGCTGGCCTCCAATGAAAATCCGCTTGGTATCAGCCCAAAAGCGCAAATGGCGATTGACGAAGCGGTGCACGATATTGCGCGCTATCCTGATGGCAACAGTTTTACGTTGCGACAAGCAGTCAGCGAAAAATTTGGTGTTGATTATAATCAAATCGTGTTTGGCAATGGCTCGAATGATATTTTGGAGTTGGTTGCGCGTGCTTTTTTAGTTGCAAGCGATGAAGCCATTTACGCACAACATGCGTTTGCGGTCTATCCTTTGGTAACGCAAGCGGTTGGCGCAGCCGGCGTTGTTGTGCCAGCAAAAAATTATGGGCATGATTTAGATGGTTTTTTAATGGCGATTACGCCTAAAACCAAGTTAATTTTTATTGCCAATCCCAATAATCCGACTGGCACGCTTATCCATAAAAATGTTCTGCGCGCTTTTATCCATGCGGTGCCTAGCCATATATTAATTGTGTTGGATGAAGCGTACGACGAATATTTAAGTAGCGAAAACAAGTCTGAAGCCATTGCTTGGTTAAGCGAGTTTGAAAATTTAATTATCTCGCGCACTTTCTCAAAAGCTTATGGTCTTGCAGGTTTGCGTATTGGCTTTGGCCTGATGCACGCCGACGTTGCAGATATACTTAACCGTGTCCGCCAGCCCTTTAATGTCAACTCCATCGCGCAAGCGGCAGCGGTGGCAAGTCTTGCTGATGGGGATTTTGTGGCACGTAGTTATGCGGCTAATCAAGCGGGCATGGCGCAAATGACGCAAGGCTTAAGCGAGCTTAGGTTAGAATATATTCCTTCGCACGCCAATTTTGTAAGTTTTAAAGTAGCCAATGCAGCACAAGTGAATCAACAACTACTACAAAATGGCGTGATTTTGCGCCCGATTGCCAATTATGAAATGCCAGACTATTTACGCGTAAGTATCGGATTATTCTGCGAAAATGCGCGGTTTTTATCTGTGCTAAAAACCATATTAAGCCACAATATTAAATAACCATATTCAACAAATGACAGAACACGAAAAAGCGAAATACGAAAAGCTGGCTAATAACCATTTGGCTGATAAAAACCAGGCTGATGAAAAGCTAGCGACGGACGACGTCCGCATTCGCGAAATTAAGCCCTTAATCACGCCGCATGAGTTGCTGCGTGGAATTAAAGAGAGCGCGGTTTCTACGCAAAATATTTTGGCGACGCGCACAGCTATTCACCGAATTTTACATGGCGATGATGACCGATTGCTGGTAATTGTGGGCCCTTGCTCGATTCATGACACAAGGGCTGGGCTTGAATACGCAGGGCGACTACTCAACGTACGAAATCGCTTAAGCAAAGACTTATTGATTGTGATGCGCGTCTATTTTGAAAAGCCGCGCACCACCGTGGGTTGGAAAGGCTTAATTAACGATCCGCACCTTGATGGCAGTTACGATATTAACGAAGGATTGCAAAAAGCGCGGCAATTTCTGTTAGATGTGAATGAGCTGGGCATGCCGGCCGCAATGGAGTTTTTAGACACCATTACGCCGCAATATACAGCCGATTTGGTCAGTTGGGGCGCAATAGGTGCGCGCACTACCGAATCGCAAGTGCACCGTGAACTAGCCAGCGGATTATCTTGCCCAGTTGGCTTTAAAAATGGCACCGATGGTAATGTGCGCGTTGCGATTGATGCGATTAAAACGGCCGAAAGCCCACACCATTTTTTATCTTTTACCAAAGAAGGCAAAGCGGCCATTTTTTCTACCAATGGTAATGATGATTGCCATATTATTTTAAGAGGTGGCAAAACGCCCAATTTTGACGCAGTTAGCGTACAAGCGGCCTGCGAAAATCTCGCCGCAAATGGCTTACCTACTAGGTTGATGATTGACTGTAGCCACGCTAATAGCAGTAAAGATTACCGTCAGCAAACTAATGTTGCTCTTGATATTGCAGGGCAGGTGGCAAGTGGCGATAAACGTATTATGGGCGTGATGCTTGAATCGCACCTTAATGCTGGGCGACAAGACCATACGCCAGGCTCCGTACTCGAATATGGCTTATCCATTACCGATGCCTGCTTGGCTTGGGATGACAGCGTTGAGGTGCTGGAAAATCTGGCCGCGTCTGTCAATTTACGCAGGCAAAGCTAGCGTAAAGGGCATGTGACGAGCGCGCTAATATTTTAGGCGCGATGTCGTTGAGGATTTTGTCATGATTATCATGACCACTGTTTCGTTTTTTTTACCTGTTGTAAGGCCAAGAACAAGCGCATAGTTCGTTTCACGTTGTAGCACTTTTTGCAACAGCGATTTAATAACCAACTTATAAGGAATTTACCATGTGGACAACACCAGCAGCTACTGAAATGCGTTTTGGCTTTGAAGTAACAATGTACGTAATGAACAAATAATTAGCTTTTTGCTAATGACAAAAGGCTGTTGTAAGACAGCCTTTTTTTATAGATAAAATAAATTGGTACACAATATTTTTGAACTAAGAATAAAGTAAAATTAAGTTTTAATTAGAATTGTAAAAACAAATGCACATTCACGTTTTAGGCGCCGCAGCAGGCGGTGGTTTTCCGCAGTGGAACTGTAACTGTCCCAATTGCGATGGGTTACGCAAAGGCACAATTAAAGCCACTAAGCGCACACAATCTTCAATTTGCGTATCTAGCAATGGTGTAGATTGGGTATTATTTAACGCCTCACCCGATGTGCTGCAACAAATTCAAGATTTTGCTCCATTGCAACCAGGCCGCAATATTCGAGATTCTGGGATTCAGGCGATTATTTTAATTGACGCACAAATTGATCACACCACGGGCTTATTTATGTTGCGCGAAGGTAAAGTTAAACGCGAGATTTATTGCACCGACATGGTGTATGAAGATTTAACATCAGGCAACCAAGTACTCAATATTTTAGGGCATTACTGCGGTATTAACCACCACACTGTGCCGATTGACGGTGCAGATGTTAGCAAAGCCAGCAGTTTTGAAATTCCAACTGTGCCTAATCTCCGTTTTACCGCCGTTGCACTTAAAAGCGCCGCGCCCCCATATTCGCCGCATCGCAACAATCCGCACCCTGGCGACACCATTGGTGTGCTAATTGAGGAAATTTCAACGGGCAAAAAATGTTGGTATAGCCCTGGTTTAGGCGAAATAGAACCCCATTTGCCACCTCTCATGCAGCAGGCAGATTGTATTATGGTTGACGGCACATTTTGGACTAACACCGAGATGATTGATATGGGGCTGATGACTAAAACTGCGCGCAGTATTGGCCATAATCCGCAATCGGGCGAGGGCGGTATGATTGAAAAGCTGAGTGAGTTTGGCATCAACAAAAAAGTACGTAAAGTATTGATTCATATCAATAATACCAATCCAATACTTCGCGAAGATTCAGTTGAGCGCGGTATTTTGAACGAACATAATATAGAAGTTGCCTATGATGGCATGGACATCATTCTATGAAAAACGCAAACTTCGTCATGATTCTGCGCTGCGCTAAAGTTTTCAGCACTTACATACAAAACCGTATGCCGTACTCAACAACTTTTTCACGCCTTGTCTCATTTAGAACTTTGCATTTTTGGAGATTTATTTAATGAACGCACCGATCAACAATTTACCTTGGACACGCGAAGAGTTTGAGGAAAAACTGCGTGAAAAAGGTCATGGTTACCATATTTATCATCCATTCCATGTGATGATGTATGAAGGTAAATTGACCAAAGAACAGTTGCAATGCTGGGTTGCAAACCGTTTTTATTACCAAATTTCGATTCCCATGAAAGACGCGGCAATTTTATCTAACTGCGATGATGTTGAAGTGCGTAAACAATGGATAGTGCGCATTACCGATCACGACGGCGTAGATGCAGAAGATGGCACCAAAGCAGTCGGCGGAATTGAGGCGTGGATTCAATTGGGCGCCGCAGTCGGCTTAACGCGTGAGCAAGTTACCAGCCTTGAAATGGTGAGCCCTGGCGTTAAATTTGCGGTAGACGCCTATGTAAACTTCGCCAAACAGCGCAGCTGGCAAGAAAGTGTTTGCTCCAGCCTAACAGAATTGTTTGCCCCGCACATTCACCAGCAGCGCATTAGCAGCTGGCCGCAAATGTATCCATGGATTAACGAATCAGGCTTAAGTTATTTTAAAAAACGCTTAACCGAAGCCCGCCGCGATGTAGAGCAAGGTTTGGGCGTAACGCTAGACTACTTCAGTACTAGCCGCGAAATGCAATTAAAGGCGCTGGATATTTTGCAGTTTAAACTCAATGTTTTATGGGTAATTGCCGACTCGATTATGTTGGCATCCACTGTCGATATTAAAATTGCAGGTACAGATTATTTTCACCAGCCCGTCATTAACTTTAAGTAAAAATCGATACTTCGTTGCTATGTTGCGTTACCCAACCAAAAATAGTACTTACAGTCAGACCCGTATGCCGCATCCAATTTTTGGTCTCGCGCCTTGCCTAGCTTAAAACTATCAATTTTTAAAGAAAAATTATTATGGAAAATTTAGCAATCGACCCAGCACTTTCAACCATTACACATGAGGATGTATTTGCTATTGCGCACCATCACCGTTTTCAGTGGGAAGAAGCGCAGCAAAGTTATGTGATACTGTTCCCTGAAGGCATGGTCAAATTGCATGGCGGCGCGGGGGAGGTGATTAAACGTGTGGATGGCAAGGCCAGTGTTGGCAGCATTATCACCGAATTAAAAGTTGCTTTTCCTGATGCCACAACTATTGAAACGGATGTGATTGGCATGTTTGATATGGCTTTTGGCAAGGCTTGGATTCGTAAAGTTTAAATTGTCATTGCGAGAAGCGTAGCGGCGAAGCAATCTGGATTTGGATTGGCGCTTAAAGTAAGACTTGGCTCGCAATAACCTAGAACATCATCGTAAAAGTTTAGGAGTAGCAAAATGACACAAACATCGCTTGGCGAATCAGTTGTCCAAAAAGAAATACACAAAGAAAACCAGTTGCAAGCCAAAAACAATGGCGTTGCGGCAAATATTACCCACACGCAGCCTTTATGGCTACTGGCTGAGGTGACGTATCGCTGCCCATTACACTGTGCATTCTGCTACAACCCAACCGATTACGATAAACACACGCAAAATGAGCTTTCGACCGAGCAGTGGATTAATGCACTGCGCGATGCACGCAAAATGGGCGCGATTCAGCTGGGTATTTCGGGCGGCGAGCCATTATTGCGCGACGATATTGAAGAGATTGTGATTGAGGCCAAAAAATTGGGCTATTACAGTAATCTCATTACCTCTGGCGTTGGCTTGACAGAAAAGCGCATTCAAGCTTTCAAAGAAGGCGGGCTAGATCATATTCAGCTTTCAATGCACGATATTACTGAAGAAATTAACAACTTTATTACCAACACCAAAACGTTTGAGCTAAAGAAAAAAGTAGCCGCCATGATTAAAACTCACGGCTACCCGATGGTGCTAAATGTAGTAATTCACCGTTATAACATCGGCCATTTAAAAGAAATTTTAGAGATGGCCGAGGCGCTGGGTGCAGACTATGTGGAGCTAGCCAACACGCAATATTACGGTTGGAGCTTGGTGAATCGCAGCCAATTAATGCCGTTAAAAGAGCAAATTGACGAAGCAGAAAAAATCACTAACGAATTCCGCGCAAAAGTCGGCAACAAGATGAAAATATTTTTTGTGGTGCCCGATTACTTTGGCGACCGCCCCAAAAAATGCATGAACGGTTGGGGCGAAGTATTTATGATAGTTACCGCCAATGGCGATGTATTGCCGTGCCACTCTGCGCGCGTGTTGCCGAATATGCAGTTTCCCAATGTGCGCGAACACGGCTTAGAATATGCTTGGAAAGAAAGCCCCGCGTTTAATAAATATCGCGGAACTGATTGGATGAAAGGCCCGTGCGTTACCTGCCCAGAAAAAATGAACGACTTGGGCGGCTGCCGTTGTCAGGCATTTCTATTGACTGGCGACGCCGAAAGCGCAGACCCTGTTTGTTCGTTATCACCTAATCATCACTTGATTGAAAAAGCGATTGAAGACAGCAAAAATCCAGTGTTAGCCAGTCAGCCGATTATTTTTAGAACCGATAAAAACTCTAAAAAATATGCGGCAGGTGATAGAGAGCGCGTAGAGGAATTCCACGCGCTGCCTTAATCTACAAACGCCGCTAAATACCGTCATTCCCGCGGAAGCGGAAATCCATTTTGATTTTAAAGCCACTGGATGCCTGCTTGCGTCGGTATGACAGATATAATAATTAAATGACCAAACATTCCGTTTTTTTAGTTTACGTGCTGGCTAGTTTAGCCGCACTTGCGCCATTTGCAATCGATACTTATTTGCCTGCGTTTCACGAAATGGGTGCGTTTTTAAATGCACAAGATGTGCAAATTCAGCAAAGTTTAACGATTTATTTGTTTACCTATGCATTAATGACCTTATGGCATGGCGCGATTTCAGATGCTATTGGCCGCATTACCACATTAAAATGGGGTTTAAGCATATTTGTATTGGCCAGTATTGGCTGCGCTTTTGCGCCCAATGTAGAAACGCTATGGGCTTTTCGCGCGCTACAAGGCGCATCGGGCGGCGCGGGCAACACAGTGGCGCGCGCCATGGTGCGTGATTTATTTGAAGGCGCTGCAGCGCAACGCGTCATGGCCACCGTGCAAATGTTGTTTGGAATTGCGCCTGCTGTGGCACCCATTATTGGCGGATTTTTACTTGGCTTTAGCTGGCAAAGTATTTTTATCTTTCTGGCCATTTACGCGGCAATCGCTTTATTTGCCGCCATAAAAATACTGCCAGAAACCATGCCACCAGAAAAACGTTTAACTCTTTCTACCAAAAATGTTATTGCCAGCTACAAAACCATTTTTGGCGATGCAGAATTTGCCAAATTGGGCATTACGATTGGCGCAACATTCTCAGCTTTTTTTCTCTATGTGCTGGCTAGCCCCATCTTTTTAGGCAAGCATTTGGGTTTTGAGCCCAAACAATACGGCTACTTTTTTGTATCCACCGTTACTGGCATGGTGCTTGGCTCTTTTTTGGCCAAATACGTAGCAGGCAAATATGGAGCAAAACCAGTGTTAAAAGCCGCCTTTGCTTGGATGGCATTTATCGTTATTGGCAACTTGGCAGTCTGTTATTTGCTACCGATCAAACCCATCTATAATATTTTGCCAGTCGCCTTATTTAACGTGGGTATGGCCTTAATTCTGCCCATTTTGTCACTTGCCGCGCTTGATCGTCACCCCAAAATCCGCGGTACGGCTGCGTCAGGTCAAGCGTTCATACAAATGCTGCTATCCACCGTTTCTGCTGGTTTGGTTGTGCCGCTCGTTTGGTACGCGCCATCTGGCTTGGCGTTGGCAATGGCAGTTTATTTGCTGATTGGTTGGTTGGTGATTCGGCAAAGTCAGTTATGGAAAAACTGAAGATTTTAAATAAGAATGTTTAGCGCATTTCAAATGCGCTATTTTTGTGATGTTCTACAAGCCTTATGAATGTTGGGTTTTAGGGTATGTTGTTTTTTATACTGTCATTCCCGTGAAAACGGGAATCCATTTTGAATTTGAAACTAAAAGAAAACCACACCCCGTGTCGCGTCATCCTTCGGTCTTAGCCACCACTGGGCGGCTGTGGATCTCGTGCTTTCAGCGCTTTGCATATTCCTCTTCGCCTACCAACTGCCGCTGAAGCCGAAGGCGCGGCAAGGGGGTTAGTAAACCGTGTGAATGTTGCCAGTAGTTGTTTTTACAAGGTGTTCACATTTCCACTCCGTCATTCTGAGCATAGCGAAGAATCCATACAATGTGGCAAAGACTGGATTTATGGCCGCTTTCAGAATGAAAGATTAAGTAAATTAAATACTCTTCTAAGTTAAGCGTTTTTCCACGTCAAATAAACCCGGCAATCAAATTCCAATTGGTGATAATCAGGTTCCATGTGTTGGCACAATTGGTAAAAACTTTTGTCGTGATTGCGTTCTTTTAAATGTGCCAATTCATGCACGACTATCATGCGTAAAAACTGTTCTGGCGCAGCATTAAAGAAGCTGGAAATTTTGATTTCTTTTTTGGCTTTTAATTTGCCGCCTTGCACGCGCGAAATGGCGGTATTTAAACCAAGCGCGTGATGTTCGATGCTCAAACGATTATCAAAAGCGACTTTATCGAACATCGGCGCGCTACGTAAAAAAGTTTGTTTAATATCGTTGCAATAATCGTATAGCGCTTTGTCAGTTTGAATGTTATGCGTGGTTGAGTAGCGTTGCGTGATGTAATCGCCCAATTTATTTTGGCTGAATAAATCGGCAATTTTCTCTTGTAAATCAAGCGGATAGTGCTGCAGGTATTTAAGCTTAATCATCTGTTAACAGCTGCGCTAGGCGGCGTTGGTGATTGTTCAAAAAATCGCGCGTCACCGTAAAATGCTCGGTTTCTTCATAGCTAATTTCGCGCAAACCATCGGCATCAAAGCTGACAATTTTGGCGCTTGGGTAAGCCAGCAAAATGGGCCAATGGGTGGCGATGATGAATTGCGATTCATCTTGCACCAATTGGTGAATGGCGCTTAAAGCCGCCAATTGGCGCATCGGCGATAGCGCGGCTTCTGGCTCATCGAGCAAATATAGACCCTTGCCACGAAATTTTTCGGTGAGCAGCGTTAAAAAAGCCTCGCCATGCGATTGTTGGTGATAAACCGCATCTGGGCTTCCGATACTTTCCATATAAGTGGCGACATTAAAAAAGCTCTCCGCTCGTAGAAAAAACCCATCGCGCGGCATTTTAAAGCTTTTGTTAATTTTTAGTGATTCATATATTGGATATACCGATTCTGCCGAGTATTCGCTCATCGTGCTAAAGCGCGCATTTTTGGTGCCGCCTTCTGCCGAAAAGCCCATGTTAACCGCGATGGCTTCTAATAAAGTGGATTTTCCAGCGCCATTTTCGCCAACAAAAAAAGTAATATCAGAGTGAAATTTTAAAGTACCTAATTGCGCGATAGCAGAGATATTGTAAGGATAAGCATTTGAATCTATTATAGATTTTGATTGTAGCGAAACTTGCTGCAAATAAGGTTTGGCTGCTAGTACCATTTAATAAGGCTTTTTAACATATTTTGCCACAACGCCAACAATCACCAGAGCCTTGTGGGTAAAAATAAGCTGCGCATTTTGGGCAATTTTCAGGCTCGCCCATTGGGTTGTATGGCCCAAAACCACAACGTAAATTGTGAATTGCCATCATTTCTTCATAAGTATCCGCGTCAATTTCCCACAGCAAAATATTGTCTTCGGCAAATATGTTTTGCTGACGTAATTCGTCTTCTTTGCCAGCCTTAGTTACCATAATGCAGCTTTCAGATTCACTTTTGTAAGCGCGATATTTAGTTAGCATTCAGCTCATCCAAAATTTCTTTTGCGACCAAATCGACTTCTTCTTTGTGCTTATTTTCAGTTGGTTTTGTGGCAATCCGCTGCAATTCTGCCATAAAAATCTGTGTTAATGCTGGCGATTTACCAATCACATTCTGCACAATCCAGTATTTCCAAACATCATCATCGGTTTTTAAAATGGCCTGAATATGTGGCGTTAGCGGGGCGCCTATGCTGACTAAAAATGGCTCAAAAAACCGAGCTACAGGCCAGTTTATGTCTCGCATCCACTTTAGAATATCGTCTAATACTGGCTCGACAATTGGAAAGCCTAAAGCAACAATGGACTCAGCTTTCTCGGTATCGGTTTTTTTAATCGGCATTAAGGCGCGTAATTCGTCCGCATCCATCGTCGCACCGTGGTAAATAGTCGCAAAGCCTTCCAGCCAATTATTTTTGCCAATTTCATAACAATCAATGCTAAATTCGCCATCAGGTTGATTGAAACCAAGTTGATTTTTGAAATGTGTATCAATTTGGCGTTGCGCTTCGACATGCGTACTGTAAATGCCGAGCAACTTCGCATCGTCGCGGTCATCCGTCATGTGATTCTCATGATGCAGCACAAACACTTGTTCATGCGTTAATTGGCGATTTTGGTAAGCGTTGTGGTTCACGTAATCCAGTTTTCGCATCAAGTCTTGCGCCTCCGATTTCTCCGCTCCCATTAATGTCGCAAATTCCCAATCGGGCCGGGCGTATGCGCCATGGCAGACTTCGTTTAACGCTTGGCTGCAAATGCGAATATCTTCTTCGCTCAATTTTTGATGGCGCTCAAATTGTTGACAGTTTTCTGGTGCTTGTTTTGCTAGCAATAGTTTGATTGGCGGCATGCATAAATTTCTAATTTCATGCGCGTTAACATGTACGCCGCCAAACTCCTCGCCATGTTTGGGCATTTGGTCAAAATCCCAAATAATTAGGCACTTAACGTAAATCCAAGCAACCGTTTCAACGGCTTCGTTTAAGTAAGTGTGAGTAGGTGAATTTTGTAGCGCAGGCTCAATTTCGGCTTCATTTTCAAACTCAAAATAACGGCATTGAATGTCAATGGTGTCGGTTGCAAAACCAGCAATTTCGCAGCGATAGGCCGCATAAGCTATCCACTTTTTCATATTGACTTTTTTAGCTGGATTTTTTCATGATTCATTGTTAACAGTTTTTTAGGAAGCAGTAGGTTTGGTAATTTTACCAATGCTACCCAAAACGCTTCTCACGCCGCGCCATAGCTTTGGCAACATCCAAAATATCAACAGAATAAATCCACACAGTAAGCCGATAAACACCGCAGGATGCGCAAATACTAGCCAGCCACCCGTTACCAGCATGCTTTCCTCAGTAAGCGATGCTGCCACGTTGCTTACAGGCTCGGGCGAGGTGTTAATGAGTGCGCGGCTACCCGCTTTGGTGGCGTGCGTGGCGCCAGCCAACGTGCCGCCTAGTAAAGCGGTGACCGTGGCAATAAGTGGGTCGTGCGAATTAATCGCGCCCATCGCCAGCAGTGCGCCTGCAGGGATGCGAATAAAGGTTTGAATGCTATCCCACGCGCTATCCACATAAGGGATTTTATCGGCCAAAAATTCGATCATGCTTAATCCGCCTGCAACACTTAATACAACGGTGTTGGTTAAAATATTCAGCGAATCAGGCAGCGGTATGTAGCCAAATTTTGCCAGCATGCCTACAGCAAATACGGTAAGGTACAGGCGCAGGCCGCTTGCCCAACTTAAGCCACCTGCCAATGCTAAATTAGAAATTAATTCCATAGTTAAGCCTTTTGGTTAATTTTGCTTACTGTTCTTGCCAATTTTGTCGAGTATTTTAGCATCAAACTTTTCACGATTTATCACAAATCGCCCGTGCGTGCCGCTTGATATAAGATCTATACCATCATGCGCTTCCACTTTAAAAGTGAGTTTGCGGCCGTCTATTTCAATCAATTCCACCATCGCAGTTACTATAAAACCAACCGGCGTTGCAGCTTGGTGGCTGACGTTAATGTGCGTGCCCACCGATTGCTCAATCAAAGAATCTAGATGCGGATTAATCGCCAAAATGCACGCCCATTCTAAAAAACCGACTAAAAACCCAGTAGCAAAAACGGCTGGCATCGCTACAAACTCAGGGGATTCTGGATACAGCGCTGGCACCGTTTGAGCGGGCGAAACCACATATTGATGCGAATATTGGATGCCAATTTTTAAGGAATCTTTCATGATTAGTATTACAGCATATTTTGTTAGGCCAGACAAAACAAAAATAGGAGGCAAAGCCTCCTATTATTTAACCCAAAACTAACTTTACTTAAAACTAGGTTAACATTTATTCAATCAATAATTCTAGCTTACGAGGTACGCCGTTCATGGCATCAGCATCTTCTAGGCCTGGCTTGCGGCTAGTAATCACGGGCCAAATCTTCGCTAGGCGCGCGTTTAAGGCGATAAATTCTTGCTGATCTGCTGGCACATCGTCTTCTGCAAAAATCGCCTCTGCGGGGCATTCAGCCACACACAGCGTGCAATCGATGCATTCATCCGGATTAATCGCCAAAAAGTTTGGGCCTTCTACAAAGCAATCCACAGGACACACATCCACGCAATCGGTAAATTTGCATTGAATACAATTTTCGGTAACGACATAGGTCATATTTAGCTCTCTTTAAATCTTAAAAACAATAATAGTATTTTATTTGAAATTTGTTTAATTTGCGACGGATAAATGTTCATTTCCGTCATTCTGAAACCAAGGGTTTATTTGGGTGAAGAATCCAGTTTTTAAGGTCTTAAATGCTGGATTTTTCGCTTCACTCAGAATGACGGAGTTAATGTCATCAATTGCAACTCTTCATCACACAATCATGCCCGCGCCAACCGTATTGTTGGTTGATTCGTCAATCACGATAAATGCGCCAATTGCGCGATTTTGCGTGTAGCTATCCACCATTAACGGCTGCGCGAGTTTAAAATTAATGCGCGCGATGTCGTTCATTTTAAGTTCAGTCGCAGCTTGTTGTTCCAAAGTGTTTACGTCAATTTTATATTGAATCGCTCCAACTTTCGCTTTAGACTCTCTGGTCGTATGGCGAATAATATAAGTGCGCGCAGGTGACATCGGTGTCTCTGAAAGCCAGCAAACATGCGCTTCTATCTGTTTTACTGGCTCAATTTGGCTATCCGTTTTCACAATCATATCGCCGCGCGATGTGTCGATTTCGTCTTCTAGCAATATTGTTACACTTTGTTCGGTTTGCGCGCTTTGCAGTTGCTTATCGCCAATTTGAATGGCCTTTACTTTACTTTGATAGCCATTTGGCAACACGGTGACCGCATCACCTACCGCAATATCGCCACTTTCAATACGCCCCATAAAGCCTCTAAAGTCGTGTAAATCCGCATCTGCACTGGCGTGTGGACGGCACACAAATTGCACGGGAAAGCGGAATTCTGCATTTTGCTCTTCATCTGCCGCTGGCGCCTCTTCTAACATTTCCAGCAGTGTTTCGCCTGTGTACCACGGCATATTTTCAAGGCGGTCAACCAGCATGTCGCCATTGAGCGCAGACATGGGGATAAATTTAATATCACGCGATTGTGCTAGGCCGATTTCTTTGGCAAACGCCAAATAATCTGCACAAATTTTGTCATACGTCGCTTGGCTATAATTCATTAAGTCCATTTTGTTTACCGCAACCACAATGTGCTGAATGCCCACCAAGTGCGCCAAATAGCTATGGCGGCGTGTTTGTGTCAGCACGCCTCTGCGCGCATCAATCAAAATAATCGCCAAGTTAGCGGTAGAAGCCGCAGTAACCATGTTGCGTGTGTATTGCTCATGACCAGGCGCATCGGCGATGATATATTTGCGCGTACCTGTACTAAAATAACGATAAGCCACGTCAATGGTAATACCTTGCTCGCGCTCGGCTTGCAAGCCGTCGGTCAGCAGTGATAAATCTACTGCTTCCATGCCACGTTTTTTTGAAGTGTTTGAAATTTGCGTCAGCGTATCGGCCAAAATAGTTTTGGTGTCAAACAATAAACGGCCGATGAGCGTGCTTTTGCCGTCATCAACAGAGCCGCAGGTCATAAATCTTAATAATGAGTCGTTATGTGTTGTCATGTTTTTTAGTCTTTAAAATCTAATTTAGCCGCCGATAAACGCCGATGAACGCCGATAAAAAAGGATAAATTCAAATACTATTTTTACTGTTACTGATTGCATCTATGTAGTCTCTCTACATAATTGCCGTCATTCTGAGCGTAGCAAAGAATCCAATAAATTGGCTAGTTCGCAATGGATTCTTTGCTACGCTCAGAATGACGGAGCGTTAAGTCTTATCTGTTTTTATCGGCGTTCATCTGCGTTAATCGGCGGTTAATATTTTTTAGAAATAACCTTCTTTCTTGCGCTGTTCCATTGATGCGTCTGAAGTCTGGTCATCCAAACGCGTTGCGCCGCGTTCAGTAATGGTGGTGGTGGCGGTTTCTAGCACGATTTTACTGACGTTATCAGCATCTGAAATCACTGGCGCGGTACACGTGATATCGCCAACCGTTCTAAAGCGCACTTGCATGTTGCTCACCATTTCGCCCGCTTTAGGCACGTTAATCACTTCACCATCGGCCAATTTAATATTGGCTGGCATCATCGCGCCGCCACGCATAATAATATCGCGATTGTGCGCAAAATAGATGCTTGGCAATTGTAAATTCTCGCGTTCGATATATTGCCACACATCCATTTCTGTCCAGTTACTAATCGGAAAGGCGCGTATATTCTCGCCTTTGTGCGAGCGTGCATTGTACAAATTCCATAATTCTGGGCGCTGATTTTTAGGATCCCACTGACCGAATTCATCGCGGAAACTCATGATGCGCTCTTTGGCGCGGGCCTTTTCTTCATCGCGCCGCGCGCCGCCAATGCAGCAATCAAAACCGTGTTCTTCAATCGCTTCTAACAAAGTTACCGACTGGTGCTTGTTGCGCGGTTCATCCGGCGATTTCAGCACTACAGTACCGCGTTTCATCGAATCTTCAACATTACGCACAATCAAGCGTTCACCCAGCTCAGCTGCGCGCAGGTCACGAAAATCAATCACTTCTTGATAATTATGACCAGTATCAATGTGCATGAGCGGGAAGGGGAAGCGGCCAGGGCGAAAGGCCTTCTCGGCCAAGCGCAAAATGCATAATGAATCTTTGCCGCCTGAAAACAGAAGTACGGGATTCGAGCATTGGCCAGCGACTTCACGCAAAATGTGAATCGCTTCAGCTTCTAGCCAATCGAGATGCGAAAGCGGTGTATGGTTAGGTTGTTTAGTGGTCATTTTTCTAAAAACAATTCCGCCGCAGATAAACGCAGATAAACGCAGATGTTTTTATATCGGCATTTATTTGTATTGTCTTTGCTAACTGTGATTGTCCTATTAATTTTTATCAATTTAAGTCTGTAATATTAGGTTGTATTTGCGTGCATCTGCGTTTATCTGCGGGTCAAAAATCATTTCTTTACATGCAAACCGCATTCTTTGCTTGTTGGGTCTTCCCACCACCAGCGGCCTGCGCGCACATCTTCACCCATCGCAACTGCGCGCGTGCAGGGCGCACAGCCAATACTTGGGTAAAATTGATCGTGCAAGGCATTGTACGGCACATTATGCAGGCGAATATAGGCCCACACTTCTTGCTCAGTCCAATCACTTAATGGATTGAATTTTTCTAATTTGTTCGTTTCGTCATACTCGCGAAGTGGCAGGCTTGCTCTAGTTGTGGCTTGGGCAGCGCGCATGCCTGTAACCCAAGCTTGTTTACCACTTAAAGCGCGCTGCAGCGGCTCAACTTTGCGCATATGGCAGCAATCTTTTCTTAATGCAATACTTTCATAAAATGCGTTAATACCATGACTTTTAACGAAAAATTCTACAGTTTTTGCTTGAGGAAAATAGATATTTAATGTGGTGTTGTAATGCTTTTCAGTTGCTGCCATTAAATCGTATGTTTCAATTGGCAGGCGACCAGTATCTAGCGAAAAAATATCGATAGCGAGTTTATTTTTAAGAATAATGTCTGTCAACACCATATCTTCTGCACCAAAGCTATTGGCAAAGGCGATCGCTTTTAGTTCTGTGACAGCTTTTTTTAGCAAGGCCAATGCATCTGCTGCTTTCGCATTAACGCTTGCTAATAGAGCATCTGTTAGCGCAGGTGACGTGGCTGGGTTAGCAGCAGTAGTTTTTAGCATGCTTACTTCAGCCATCATTTGCTTCGCTTATCATTTGGCTAAACCCAACATTTAAGCTGTCCTATGGTAGCGTTTAAAAATGGGTTGCGGCTCATCCACAGCACCTTGGTAAGGCTGGCTAAAATCGTGCAAGCTTGCCAATGCATCCTCGGCAGAGCGGTCAGCGCGAATTAAAAAGCTGGTAAAGCCTGAGCGCTTTAAAAAGAATAATTGATCTTTTAGCACGTCGCCAAAGGCGCGCAGCTCGTTTTTAAACCCGTAACGGCTACGCAAAAGCGTGCCAAGCGAGAAAATACGACCATCGGCAAAGCGCTCAACATGCACGGCAATAATCAACAATACATTCAAATCGGCTTGGTGCTCGATTAACTGTTCTAGTACTTCATGCGTATCCAGCCATACACCTATTTCGCCAGCATTAATGCGGCTTTCAAGCGAGTTTTTGCGTGCGATGAAGACACTTAACGGCACGATTACTTTTCCTGTTGCGGGGATAACTGCCGTTGCGATTTGTTCGTCAGTGACAGATTTCTCGCCAGTGAGTTTAAATAGCACAACTTTACCCGCCTGAACGCGTTGCTCTGCTTGGCTTGCAGGTAGGTTGACGCATGTCCATTCGTTTTCGACAATACTTGCGGTTTCACCATTTAGCTTGATTAAATTGCTCATGCAGTCGCCTCATTGGTATCTTTGGCGTAAACATGCGCTTTAAACGGCGCTACTCCAAGGCGGCGCACAGTATCAATAAAGCGCTCTTCATCAGTACGCTCTTTAATATAGACATCAATCAGTTTTTGAATCACGCTAGGCATTTCATCAGCCGCGAAGGACGGCCCAATCACCGCGCCAATGCTAGCATCGTTGCCTTGTTTGCCGCCGATGGAAACTTGGTAGAATTCTGCACTGTCTTTATCCACGCCTAAAATACCAATATGACCAACATGGTGATGGCCGCAAGCGTTCATGCAGCCCGAGATATTCAGCTCAATATCGCCAATGTCGTGCAAATAATCGAGATTGTCGAATTGCGCCTGGATTGCGAGTGCAATCGGGATGCTTTTAGCATTGGCAAGGCTACAAAAGTCGCCGCCTGGGCAGCAAATAATGTCGGTTAGCAGGCCGATGTTCGGCGTGGCTAAGCCGTTAGCGCGGGCTTTTTCCCACACAGCCAATAAATCACTGAGTTTTACATCGGCCAAAATTAAATTTTGCTCATGCGACACGCGCAGTTCGCTAAAACTATAAGATTCAGCTAAGTCCGCCACGGTGTGCATTTGCGCGCTGGTGGCGTCACCTGGGGCGCTGCCGTGCGGTTTTAGTGACAGCGTTACAGCACGATAACCGGCTGTTTTGTGTGCATGCACACAGCGTTTTACCCAAGCCGCAAAAGCGGGGTTGCTAGCAACGGCGGCATCAAAGCTTGCTTCATGCGCTTGAAGCGCATCATAAGGCATATCTTCAAAATGCTGCCCAACACGCGCCAACTCGGCTTCGGTAATGGTGTTAGGCGCGTCTTTTAAAAACGCCCACTCGGCCTCAACTTGGTTTTTAAATTCATCAATGCCTAGCGCTTTGACTAAAATTTTAATGCGCGCTTTATAAATATTATCGCGGCGACCATGCAGGTTATACACGCGAATAATCGCTTCGCAATAGGTAAGTGCATGCTGCCAATCTAAATGTTCACGAATCACAGAACCCAGTATCGGCGTGCGTCCTAAGCCGCCGCCCACCCACACTTTAATCGCCAGCTTGCCAGAGCTATCGGTATAAAACTCCATGCCAATATCGTGCGCTTGAATGACTGCGCGGTCTTGCTTGGTGCCAGAAACAGCAATTTTAAATTTGCGTGGAAGTAGGGCAAATTCTGGGTGGAAAGTGCTCCATTGGCGCATAATTTCTGCCATGGCGCGCGGGTCAATCACCTCGTCTGGCGCAATACCCGCAAATTGGTCGGTTGTAATGTTGCGAATGCAATTACCAGAAGTTTGAATGGCGTGCATTTCTACCGTGGCGAGTTCGGCCAAAATATCAGGCACATCTTCTAATTTTGGCCAATTGAGTTGCAAGTTTTGACGTGTAGAAAAATGCCCATAATCTTTATCGTATTTGGCTGCAATATCGGCCAATTTATGCAATTGGCGGCTAGATAACATGCCGTAAGGCACTGCTATTCTTAGCATTGGCGCATAGCGTTGAATATATAGGCCATTTTGCAGGCGCAATGGACGAAACTCGTCCTCAGATAATTCGCCTGCTAAATATCGGCGTGTTTGGTCGCGGTATTGCGCGACGCGTTCGTCAACTATTTGTTGGTCTATTTGGTCATATTTATACATTTTTTACTTTTCTTGATTCCAATAACTTCACAATACTGTGTTGTAAAATAATAAAAGCGCAAAAATGCTTTGCAAAATTAACATCAAATCTACAGCATGGCATTTTAACCGAAAACCCGTATTTTGGCTTTATTTAATGGTTTTGGTGCTGGCTTTTGATGATGCTGCAACTGTTTTTGGTTTTTTAAAATTTAATTGCTTAAAGGCGATAATAAATAACAGCACCACCATACCAATTAGTTGATTAAATTGTGGAAACGCTAATTTTTGCCCCACGTACACCAATATTAACGCCAAAATTACCCTCACCCAATGCTCGGCTACTTTGCTACTTAAATGGCTACCTATCCAAATGCCAGGTATTGAGCCGATTAACAGCGTTCCAAGTAAAGAATAATCGACCGTGCCAAGACTAGCGTGGCCTAAGCCAGCTACCAAGGTTAACGGCACAGCGTGCGCTACATCGGAGCCAACAATTTTGGTGATATTAACTTTGGGGTACAAAATTAATAATGCCGTAACGCCCAAGGCACCCGCCCCGACAGAAGTAAGCGTAACCAAAAAGCCTAAAATTACGCCCAAAATAACGGTTAATGCGGGCACACATTTTGAGTTAATCCAATGGCCTGTTTTGGATAAATTGGCCAATTGATTACGAAAAATCACCGAAACAGAAGTTAGCAACAAAGCAATGCCCAGCCAAAATTTAATACTGGCTACCGCGTGATCAGACGCAATATTCATGTCTTTTAAATAAAGCAGGGTGATGATTGATGCGGGAATGCTGCCATACGCCAGCAAACTGACTAGCTTCCAATCGATATTACCCAATTTGCCGTGCGCAAAAATGCCAACAGACTTAGTGATGGACGCGTATAGCAAATCGGTGCCAACCGCCACAGCCGCTTTAACATTAAAAAATATCAGCAAAATTGGCGTCATTAGCGAGCCCCCGCCCACACCAGTTAAGCCAACAAGCAAGCCAACTGCAAAACCTGCAACAATATATTGTATAAAATCCACGATTAATCCCGCCAACGCAAGCCTTAAAACGCGTAATATAACAGGAATAGATATAATTATTTAATACCTTTTTATTATTTTCATATATTATTTCGTTATAAATATGCTTTA
This sequence comes from Methylotenera sp., assembly GCA_014378845.1. GTDB lineage: Bacteria > Pseudomonadota > Gammaproteobacteria > Burkholderiales > Methylophilaceae > Methylotenera_A. Next base: position 22,952 of record JACMNB010000042.1, read on the forward strand.
TAAATATACAGTGAATCAGAAAGCGGCTCTATGAAACTGCATCAACTCAAATATGTGCATGAGGTAGCGCGGCAAGGCTTAAGTATTTCGGCCGCGGCCGAAGCGCTACACACTTCGCAGCCTGGTGTTAGCAAGCAAATTCAAATGCTAGAAGACGAGCTTAACCTGCAAATTTTTCAGCGCAACGGCAAGCGGCTAACGGGCATTACCGAACCTGGGCGACATATTGTAAAGCTGGCTGCCACGGTGATGCTAGAAATGCAAAATATTAAGCGCGTGGGGGACGAGTTTAGCAAAGTTGAAACGGGCACGCTGACCATTGCCACCACACACACGCAAGCGCGCTACAAATTGCCAGTCGCCATTAAGCAATTTATTGAAAAATATCCGCACGTTAAGCTCAACATTCATCAAGGCAACCCTAATCAAGTAACCGCGCAAGTGGCCAATGGTGAGGCCGATATTGGCATTGCCACCGAATCGATTAACTTGGACGAGCGCTTATTGTGTCTGCCATGTTATGAATGGAATCGGTGCTTAGTGGTGCCAAAAGGTCACCGCTTAATTGATGCAGATCCACTTACTTTATCTAAAATAGCCAGCTTTCCGCTAATTACGTATGATTTTGCTTTTACTGGCAGCTCCATCGTGTCAAAAGTGTTTCACGATGCGGGAGTGATGCCCAACGTGGTGCTAACTGCTATTGATGCAGATGTGATTAAAACGTATGTGGGTTTAGGCTTGGGCGTTGGTTTAATCGCCAATATGGCCTTTGATGAAGAGCGTGATAAAGACTTGGTGCGCTTAGATTGCAGCCATTTATTCCCCGCCAGCACCACCTATTTAGGCGTGCGCAAAGATACCTTTATGCGCGGCTATTTGTACGGCTTTATCGAGCTACTCGCGCCAAAATTCGACCGTAAGGCAGTGGATGAAGTGATGAAAATTAATCGGGCTTATTAAATTACCATGCCGCGGTTAAGAATAATTGCTGGCCTCATGCTGCTATTGGTTTTAACAGCGTGCGCCAGCCAACAAATAGCCACAAAAACCAAGCAAATTGCCATACCCAACGGTATGCCTGCCATTGATTTCACCAGCGCAATTTATGAGGTACCAGTGAAAGAGGGCGTTAGCTACCAAGATGTGGTGGACAGCTTAAAAAGCGTGTCAGAAGGCATGAACTTTGTGAATCCTGCCAACTTTCCGATTGGCGATCACATAAAAGCCCGCGGTATCGATCCGCAAGGTATTAAAGAGGTGCATAGCTTTTGCAATTTAAGCATGGGCACCGATATTTTTTTAGACCATCCAGAATTTTTGGTGTTTGCGCCTTGTAGAATAGCGTTGTACGAAAAACCTGATTTTAACAAAAAATTCAAATTATTCATCGGCTTAGCGCGACCAACTTATGATTTAAAAAGCATTAAAAACCCAACCGAACGCGCACAAAAATCGGCACAGCAACTAGAAGAAGCGCTGATTTTGCTGATGAACAAAGCGCGCAATGGCGATATTTGATTGATTTGAGATTTTTAACTGATTTACACTGAGAGTGACGAGAACTTAATGGCTGAACCTATCCGCATCGCAAAATCTGACGTTTTTCAATACATTTTACCTAAAATGGCTAATCGCCATGGCCTAATAGCTGGCGCGACGGGTACAGGTAAAACCGTTACATTACAATCACTTGCAGAAAGATTTTCGGCTTTAGGTGTGCCAGTTTTTATGGCCGATGTGAAGGGCGATTTAGCAGGCATGAGTCAGGCAGGCGGCGGCAATCCAAAAGTAGATGCGCGTGTGGCGCAGCTAGGTTTAACTGACTTTAAGCCGCAATCAAGCCCTGTTACTTTTTGGGATATTTTCGGCAAAAAAGGCCATCCTGTACGCACCACAATTGCCGACATGGGGCCGTTGTTGTTAGCCCGCATGCTCAATTTAAACGATGTGCAAGGCGGCGTCATTAATAGTATTTTTAAAATTGCCGATGATAAAGGCTGGTTGCTGCTCGATTTAAAAGATTTGCGCGCCATGGCGCAGCATGCGGCCGAACACTCAGCAGAATATCAAACGCAGTACGGCAATATCTCGGCCGCCAGTGTTGGCGCGCTTCAGCGGGCATTGTTACAAATAGAAACTGAGGGCGGTGATTTGTTTTTTGGTGAGCCTGCACTTAACTTGGCCGACTTAATGCAAACCGATTCTATGGGCCGCGGCGTGATTAATATTTTAGCGTCTGATCAGCTATTTAACGCGCCAAGAGTTTATGCGACCTTATTATTATGGCTGCTTTCGGAGCTATTTGAAAAACTGCCCGAAGTGGGCGATTTAGAAAAACCAAAACTCGTGTTTTTCTTTGACGAAGCGCATTTACTGTTTACCGATGCGCCGCCAGCATTGATGCAAAAAATTGAGCAAGTGATTCGTTTGGTGCGCTCTAAAGGCGTTGGCGTTTATTTTGTCAGCCAAAACCCATTAGATATCCCTGATATTGTGCTGGGGCAACTGGGAAACCGCGTGCAGCATGCCTTGCGCGCATTTACGCCGCGCGACCAAAAAGCAGTTAAATCGGCCGCAGAAACCTTTAGAGTGAATCCAAAAGTAGACGTTGCAACTGCCATTACTGAACTGGGCGTTGGTGAAGCATTAGTGTCATTTTTAGATGAAAAGGGCATTCCCACGCCAGTTGAACGCGCATTTATTATCCCGCCCCAAAGCCGCATAGGGCCAATAACCGACGCAGAACGCGCCGCAGTTATGCAAAACTCATTAGTGGCAGGCGTGTATGAAAAGCAAGTGGATCGCGAATCGGCTTATGAGGTGCTTAAGACGCGCGCTGCAGAAACAGCTGCGGCCGAGCAACCCGCCGAGGTAGATAAAGGCTTTAATTGGGGCGGCCTGTTTGGCAGTGGTAGCGACAAAAGGACTAGCCGTTCTGACACTATTTTAGAAAGCGCGGCAAAATCGACTGCACGCGCCATCGGCTCTCAGCTTGGTCGCCAGATTATTCGCGGCGTATTGGGCAGTATTTTTAAAGGCAGATAGATTTTTAATCAATCATGCAAACCGACATCGAAATTGCCCAAGCTGCCAAGCTAAAACCAATTGCCGATGTTGCAAAGACACTCAATATTAGATCAGAAGATTTAATTGCTTACGGGCAAACAATAGCTAAGTTAAGCGTTAACTGCTTAAATAAACTAAAAAAAAATACTAATGGCAAGCTCGACGGTAAACTTATTCTGGTTACCGCCATTAGCCCAACGCCTGCAGGTGAAGGCAAAACGACGACGACGATAGGGCTTGCGGATGCCTTATGTAAAATCGGCAAAAAAGCCATCGTTTGTATTCGTGAGCCATCGCTTGGCCCTGTGTTTGGCATGAAGGGCGGCGCGACGGGTGGCGGCTTTGCCCAAGTCGTGCCGATGGAAAACATCAATCTGCATTTTACGGGCGATTTTCATGCGATTACAGCGGCCAATAATTTACTGGCCGCGCTGATTGACAACCATATTCATCATGGCAATGCGTTGCAAATCGATGTGCATCGCATCTCGTGGAAGCCTTGCCTAGACATGAATGATAGGGCGCTACGCCATATTACCTTGCACCATCAATATGGTGATAAAACATCGGGCTTTGACATCACCGTTGCTTCTGAAGTGATGGCGATTTTCTGTTTGGCCGAAAATTTAGACGATTTAAAAACGCGGCTGGCCAACATTCAAGTGGCGGTTAATATGGCTGGTAGCCCAGTATTGGCGGGCGATTTGCACGCGCAGGGCGCAATGACGGCTTTGCTGAAAGACGCATTTCAGCCCAATTTGGTGCAAACGCTAGAGCACACGCCGGCGCTGATTCACGGCGGCCCGTTTGCCAATATCGCGCACGGTTGCAATTCGGTGATTGCGACAAAGACCGCACTTAAGCTGGCCGATTATGTGGTGACCGAGGCGGGTTTTGGCGCGGATTTAGGCGCAGAAAAGTTTTTTGATATTAAATGTCGCGCGGCAAAATTGCAGCCCGATGCAGTGTTGATTGTGGCGACGATTCGTGCGCTTAAATATCATGGCGGCGCAGAATTAAGTGAGCTAAGCCATTCAAATTTAAACCATGAAAATATAAAGTATTTATTAAATGGAATCAGTAATTTAAAAAAACATCTTAAAAATTTACATCAACAATTTGGTATGCAGGCAATTGTGGCAATTAATCATTTTTTGCACGACACGCAAGCTGAAATTGATGCGCTAACGCATGCAGTTGAAGCTTTAGGCTTTAAAGCGGTCGTCTGCAAACATTGGGCGCAGGGCGGCGCTGGCGCAACTGATTTAGCGCATGAAGTCGTCGCATTGATTGACCGTA
>JACMNB010000043.1 GCA_014378845.1 Methylotenera sp.
AGCGTTTATCGGCAGGTGCTCAATCAGTTGCAGATAGAAGCCGTTAAAAAACATCAATCAACATTATCTCGGAAAACCTCTTAATGAAAGTGTTACATATTTTGCCCTCTGTTGACCCAAAAGGCGGCGGCCCTATGGAAGGTGTTAAGCAATACGGGCATCGATTTGAAGAGCTTGGGCATCATGTAGAGGTTGTGACATTGGATGACCCCACAGAAAGCTGCGTGACAGAATATCCGCTTAAAGTGCATGCGCTAGGACCTGCACTTGGCAGTTATCGGTATTGCGCAAAGTTAGCGCCTTGGTTGGAGCAGCATGCCAAAGATTACGATACGATTATTGTGAATGGCTTGTGGCAATATCATGGTTTTGGTGCTTGGCGTGTGCTACAGAGAATGAAGGTGCCGTATTTTGTGTTTACTCATGGCATGTTAGACCCTTGGTTTAAATATACTTATCCGCTTAAGCATCTTAAAAAATGGCTCTATTGGCCGTGGGCAGAATATAGGCTGCTGCGGGATGCCAATGCAGTGCTATTTACATGTGAAGAGGAGCGCCTATTAGCACGAAAATCTTTTTGGCTTTATAAAGTGCGCGAAGCCGTGATTAATTATGGCACAGGCACGCCACCCAGCAATTCAGATATACTGAAAGCAGTTTTTTTTGACTCGTACCCACAACTTAAAGCCAAAAGAATATTTTTATTTTTAAGCCGAATACACGAAAAAAAAGGCTGCGATTTACTGATTGCCGCGTTTGCAAAAGTAGCCATGCAAGATGACGCATTGCATTTGTTGATGGCTGGCCCGTGCCACAGTGATTTAATCGATAAACTTAAAGCACAAGCCAACCAATTGGGTATTGCGCACCGTATTACTTGGCCTGGCATGTTGCAAGGCGAACTAAAATGGGGCGCTTTTTATGCAAGCGAAGCTTTTGTACTTTCTTCGCATCAAGAAAATTTTGGCATCGCAGTAGCCGAAGCACTCGGCTGCGGCTTGCCAGTGCTGATTTCTAACAAGGTGAATATCTGGCGAGAGATAGAGACTGATGGCGCAGGCATTGTTAATTCGGATACCCTTGAAGGCACAGAAAAAACACTGAAACAATGGTTGGCGATGACTGCCAATGGTCGCCATAAAATGGCACAACAAGCCAAAGTTACTTTTGAGCAACGCTTTACAGTAGATGCAATGGCACAAAGTTTAATTGCAACGGTAGAAAAATATTCAAAAGGCAACGTGTAATGCGCACCGATAGCCGCAATTTATGGCTAGACCTTATTCGCGGCTGCAGCGCTTTACTAGTGTGTTCGGGGCATTTACGCAATGCAATGCTGGTAGATTTCTCTGCGTTAGTTCATCCCAATTTGCTTATTAAAGTATTTTATCTGTTGACTGGTTTAGGCCACCAAGCAGTGGTGGTTTTTTTTGTACTAAGTGGCTACTTTGTGGGCGGTGCAGTATTGCGGGCGGGTGCACAATTTTCATGGCAAAATTATTTAACTTCGCGCCTGACTCGCCTTTGGGTGGTGTTGATTCCATGCCTTTTGCTTACATGGGCAATTGGTTTAATAGTCGGGCATTACTCACCTAGCGTACTTTTAGGAGTAAATGTTGATAGCTGGCATTCTGGGCCAAATGTGGGCGAATATTCAACAAGCTTAACTACCTTGCTGGCTAACATCTTTTTTATGCAGACCATCATCTCACCCGTATTTGGTCTAAATAGCCCATTGTGGAGCTTGGCGAATGAATGCTGGTATTACCTACTTTTTCCACTTGTTCTAGCTGTTATTGGAGCGCTAAAACCAAGTGCCTTTTTGCAGCGCATTGTAGCGATTATCTTTGTATTGCTCATTGTATGGTGCTTACCTATAGATATGCTGCTTGGTTTTTTGATTTGGTTGCTGGGTGTAGGCGTCTATATTGCGCAATCTAAAATGAAGTCACTTAATCAAAATACTGCTCGTTTTTTATTGTTAATAACGCTCATCCTGTTTAGCTCGGCATTGGTATGCTCCAAGCCGAACAACTGGCTTAATGTAATGCCAATTGCATCTGACTTTATCGTTGGGTTAACCTTTGCTTTTTTATGTCTAGTTATAAGTCATATTTCTTTTCCACAAGTACGCTGGCCATGGTTTGCTAAAACCGCGTTATACCTTTCTGAAATTTCTTACTCACTTTATTTGTCGCATTTTCCAGTCGTCGTGCTGATTGCTGCAACTGTTTATGCATCGCATAAGTTTGTGCCAGATAGTTTAATGCTAATGCAATTTGCAGGCTGGGGAGTTTTTTTACTATTTGCTGGCAGCATGATGTGGTGGTTATTTGAATCGCGTACAGCTGTAGTGCGCGCCAAAGTAAATATTTTATTAAGCTCAACCTTTGTAAAAATTCCAATCTGATTGAACTAGGAGTTATTCATGGCAGAAAATATCGTAGTTGATTATGGCTGGTCTTCAGACCAAGGCCCTCAATCTTGCGGCTACATTGCACCACGTATACTTGAGTTGCTAAACCAACTGAATGTGAAGCGAGTGCTAGATATTGGGGCGGGCAATGGTACTTTATGCGCACAGATTAACTTACAAGGTTATGAGGTAGTTGGCGTTGAGTATGACAAAGCAGGGGTTGAACTTGCGCGGAATGCTCACCCAAAAATACCTTTTTACAATTATGGCGTGCAAGATAACCCTGCCGAGTTATTAGCGCACGAACCGCCATTTGATGCCGTTGTATCGACAGAGGTAATCGAACATCTTTTCTCACCACATCTTCTGCCAATATATGCAAATGGCGCTTTGAAAAAAGGCGGATATTTAGTTATCACCACGCCTTATCATGGCTATTTGAAAAATCTTGCCTTGGTTTTTTTTGGAAAATGGGATCATCACCATACGGTACTTTGGCATGGTGGACACATCAAGTTTTGGAGCCGCGCAACACTGACACAATTATTGACAGAGCATGGTTTTAAAGTGGTTGGTTTCTCTGGCGTTGGGCGTATGCCATATTTGTGGAAGAGCATGGTAATGGTTGCTCAAAAGGTGTGATGATGAACATAGAACAATTAATAACACCGATTAAGCCATGATAATTCAAGGTAATGACCCATACACTAGCCCCTCTTTTTCGCTTGGAAATCGTTTATTAAGAGCGTTATGGGGAGCTGTATGGTTGCTGTTGTTTCGCCCAAGCCCGCGCCCATTTCATGCCTGGCGTAGGTTGCTATTGCGCTTGTTTGGAGCGCAACTTGGCAAGCACGTCAATGTGTATCCTAATGTAAAAATTTGGGCACCATGGCAACTCACCATCGGCAATAAGGTTGGCATTGCCGATGGCGTTACACTTTACAACATGGCGCAAATCACTATTGGTGATTATTGCGTGGTTTCGCAAGGCGCGCACCTATGCGCAGGCTCGCACGATATTGATTCAGGAAATTTTCAGCTAATCGCAAAGCCAATTGAACTAGAAAAAAATGTGTGGGTTTGCGCAGAGGCGTTTGTAGGGCTAGGCGTAACCATTGCCGAAGGCTGCGTTTTAGGTGCGCGCGCGGTTGTAGTAAAAAAAATTACCGAGCCATGGTCAGTTTGGGCTGGAAACCCTGCGGTTAAGAAAAAAATACGCAATAAGCGAGTAATGTAATGAGCGGCATATCAATACTTATCCTCACCAAAAACGAGCAACAAGATTTGCCAGATTGTTTGGCCAGTGTCATGTGGTCAAACGATATTCATTTGTTAGATTCAGAAAGTACGGATGATACGACAAAACTAGCGCAGGCACTTGGGGTAAAGGTTACGGTGAGAGCGTTTGATGGTTATGCCTCGCAACGTAACGCGGGTTTAAAACTACCTTATAAGCATGACTGGGTATTGATATTAGATGCAGATGAGCGCATTACACCTGAGCTTGCTGTTGAAATGCAAGCGTTTGTAGCGACAGCGCCGTTGAATGTGGCGGGAGCGCGCATGCGACGGCGCGATATTTGGTGGGGGCGCTGGCTTAAGCACGCACAAATCTCGCCATTTTATGTGCGGCTTGTGCGCGTAGGCCGTGCGCATTACGAGCGTGAGATTAACGAGGTGCTGGTAGTGGATGGTGATATTGTCGATTTGACTCAACCGTTTGATCATTACCCCTTTTCTAAGGGGTTAGATCATTGGATTAGCAAACACAATACTTATTCGCGCATGGAAGCTGAAGTGATTGCTAAGGGCGCCTTAATTAAACCAAGCTGGCGCATTGGTTTATTTGGGCATGATTTTAGCGAACGGCGCATACATCAAAAAGCGATTTTTTATAGTTTGCCAGCACGTCCGTTTATCAAGTTCATCTACATGTTGATTGCGAGACGCGCATTTTTAGACGGCTGGCCAGGCATCCGATATGCTATTTTGCAAGCCATTTATGAGTATTTTATTGTATTAAAAACCACAGAAATCTATGAAAATAAAACCAAGAAAAAACAAATAAAAATCTAAACTAATCAATAGGTTAAGCTAAATATTTTTCGAGCCGTTTCACACCTAGACCATAAAGACTATGGGTAGTCATCAAACCTTCATAAGTCGCCATTAGTATACTTTTCAGGTAATTGGAAGTGCCGTAGTTTGGGCTTCTGATTGTTTCAGTTGTTCCGCTATCCTGAAAAGAATCTGACTTTGAAAATACTCCTTTATACCGCTAATTTTGCGCCAGAACCAACGGGTATTGGCAAATATTCTGGAGAAATGGCGGCTTGGCTTGTTTCGCAAGGGCATCAAGTTAGAGTAGTCGCTGCACCACCGTATTATCCATCTTGGAAGGTGAGTAAAGGCTATGCTTGGCCACCTTATCAGCGCGAGAGTTGGCAAGGTGTGGATGTTTGGCGTGCGCCATTGTGGGTGCCTGCACATCCATCAGGGTTAGCACGTTTGCTGCACTTGCTCACTTTTGTGCTTTCATCATTGCCAGTTATGTTGTGGCAAATTTTGTGGCGCCCTAACGTAGTGATGACAGTAGCACCTGCGCTAATGTGCGCACCTACTGGCTGGCTGGTTGCTAAATTAAGTGGGGGTAAAGCATGGTTGCATATTCAAGACTTTGAAGTGGATGTTGCTTTTGAGATGAAGCTATTAAGAGGCAAGCTTCTAGAGCGTATGGTGCGTGGATTTGAACGCTTTTTGCTAGGCAGGTTTGACAAAGTTTCTACTATCTCTAATCGTATGCTCGATAAGCTGAAACTTAAAGGGCTTAAAGATGATTGTTTGGAATTGTTTCCAAATTGGGTCGATATCAATCACGTTTATCCATTGACTGAGCCAAGTCAATACCGTGAAGAGCTCAACCTTAAGCCAGATGTTAAAGTAGTGCTATTTTCTGGCACGTTGGGGAACAAGCAAGGTTTAATGGTGATACCAAAAGTCGCTCAACGTCTATCACATCGGGAAGATGTTGTATTTATTATTTGTGGCGATGGCGTTATAAAACCACAATTAAAAAAAGCAAGCAAAGCACTATCAAACGTCAGATTTATTCCATTACAGCCATTTATTCGACTTGGACAAATATTGGGTTTGGCTGATATTCATCTGTTGCCGCAAAGCCCAGAAGCAACTGACCTTGTATTGCCCTCAAAACTATCTGGCATGTTAGCAAGTGGCATACCTATAATTGCTACATGCAAAAGTGATACTGAAATTGCTTCAGTAGTCACCCAATGTGGCATTGTAGTGCCGCCAGAAGACGACGCTGCGCTTGCAATAGCGCTTGAAGAGTTGCTTGATAACGATAAGAAACGTCTGCGATTAGGCATACAAGCACGTATTTATTGTGAAAAGAATTTAGCTTGTGATACAGTGCTTGGGCGCTTGCAAGAACAATTTATCAGTATTAACCAAGTGCCCCAATTACACACGACAGCAAGCGGACACGTATACCCAAAATCAACCGCATTCGTCCAGCCTAAGAGGCACATCGCAACTAAAACAAATTCCCATAACATTCCTTTAGTTAAAGATGTTAATACAGTATTTAAGCTTGTGGACAACGTACAGCCTAGCAAAAATAATTTTTCAAGTTACACAAACTAGTTTCTTAAACACATTGAAATTGGCTACAATTTAGACATCGCTGCAGCGCAGCTCAAGGCTTGATTATTCGGCCACTCAATGACGTCCGACAAGGCGTGTCGAATATTAAGCTCTGTCAATCGGCGTCCAAAACTTTCCACTAATCGGCGTCCAATTCTTTCCACTTTTCGCCTGATTGATCGCGGTTTTTGCGGTGCTTAAAACGGTAAGAATCATTCCCAGTTTCTAAGATGTCGCAATGATGTGTAATGCGCTCAAGTAGCGCCGTCTGTAATGGTCTAGTTTAACGCAACACTTTTTTAGAGGTTATAATCAACTTTAATAGGTGTAAAAATGAGCAAAGCCAGAAATCAATTCACAACAGAATTTAAGCAAGAATGTGTCAATTTAGTCGTCAATCAGGGCTACG
>JACMNB010000044.1 GCA_014378845.1 Methylotenera sp.
CTGACGATATACGATATGTGCAAAGCGGTAGATCGCGGCATGACGATTTCGAACATTAAGTTGCTAGAAAAACATGGCGGAAAATCGGGTGACTGGGTTACAAAATAAGCAGATCGCGAATTAATTAATTGGAGAAACCATAATGGTTAAATTATTACTAGTCTGTGCTTTGTGCGTTGTTACATTAAGCGATTGTGAGAGGCAAAAACAAGCCTCAGCCGAGGTAGGTGCTGTGCCTAAAGCGATTATGGATAAAGCTAACAACGACTTGAATAATGCTCAAGCACTCGAAGCTGAGCAGCGGAAAGCACTCGAAAATATAGATGCGCCAGCAGATGCGGGGAAATAGGCGAGTGCTGAATTTTAATGTTTTGTACCCCTGCCCTGATAAAAGACTAAGTCTTTATTTGGTGTATATTTTACGTTCTAGCACGCGCTTCGCGCGGACTAGAACGTGCGAATAAGCGTGAATTCATTGCGCACGCAGCGCGTGCCAGAACCCGCAATGAATCACACTCCCCTACGGGGAGGTGCTTATTCGCACGTTAGACACCTCAAATGCCAGAATCCGACGAGTACGTAGCAATCCTTCGATGCCAAACTTGGAACGTTTGGCCCGAGAAGGTCGGGATTGAACACCGGACGCTTCAGATCGAGTACGCTGAGGCCACAAGCATCGCGGCGAGGTTGTTGCTCATCTCCTACGTCAACCGCACTGAACCGGCGCGATACTTGAATGAAGAAACAGGACTAGGCCCCCTGATCTGGGATGGTGTTACACGCGGCCTGCATCGCGTCAGGGATACAGTACTTAAGGCACCCGAGGACGAAGTCGAGGTCGCGTGGCAGCATCGAAATGCTCAACGTGGCGAAGTAGACATTTGTCTAAACTTCCGATTTGAGGGTGAAGTTCCGCCAGACGTCCTTGAAGCCCTCCGAGCCACTGCGTTTGCCGTCATGTCGCTGCTGAATCTGGAAGTTCAAGACTACCTGACACCTGCTGCTCCAGTCCAACTTCGGAAGGTACTTCCAGCCAGTGGTGGGCAGATGGCATCAGGCGTTCTTCTTAATGTTCAAAATAGACTGACCCTCAACAAGGAGACGTTGGAGCACGTTCTGCCAAGAATATCTGTTGCTCTGTCTAGCTCTGAATATGGAGGGAAGTTCAGAGTCGCACTGGAGTTGTATGCTGCGCACTTCAACGAGCAACAGGCAAGAGTTCGATTTCTTCTACTTGTAATCGCAATCGAGTCACTTGCCAGTTCGACCCAGAAACATGAAGTCGCTGTAACTCTCCTAGAAGATTGGCAACGTGAACTAAACGATGAGATGCTTCGCCATGATCCCTCCACCGAGAAATTCAAGAGTCTTGAAGCATTGTCGCGTGAACTTAGCTTTCGGGCCGAAGATTCCATACGAAGCCAAGTTCGCAAGCTATTTGCCCGTCTAGATGGCGCAGACAAGAATGAGTCAGAGCAACTGCAGCGCAGAGCGTTGCGCGTGTATGACAAGCGAAGCATCCTTGTGCATGATGGCTACTTGCCCGATGGCGAACTTTCAGGCCTGGAACGCGAAGCACGAGAGTTGCTTGAGAAAGTCCTTATTTCAGCCGTTGCTCAAACAGCAAGGGCAATACCGAACCCGGCCTAGGCGAGAGGGTCTAGCTCAAACGTTAGGTACAAACTAGCGCAGCCACTCGCTGAGCACTTTCTGGCGCCATGGTTAAACCATACCTAAAATGTCCCGTATTTAAGTAAAGATTTTGAATACTTGGATGTGCCGCAATAGTTGGTAAGTTATCAGGCGTACCTGGCCGTAGGCCGCTCCAGTGCTTGCGTATGATGGCATGTTTTAAGCCAGGTAAAATACTTTCTGCTTTGGTTTGTAGTTCTTGCTTCACTTCTTCTGTCGTGCGCGTATCAAAACCAACATCTTCTAATGTACTACCTGCCAGCAACAAGCCATCGCGGCGGGGCACAAGGTAAAAGCCGTTGCTGTAGATAATATTTTCTAGTTTTTCTTGTACGTTTTCGTAGAGCAAAATCTGCCCGCGCATGGGTTTTATGTTGAGTCCAGCCGCGGTTTCTTTTAGTAAATCAAAGCTCCACGCGCCGGATGTGACGACAAACGCATCTGCCTCTAGAATTAGGCCAGTACTATGAGAGGAAGAAATAGCTCTCCAACTACTTATCTTTTCACAACTTGCCAGTGGTTCTAATTGTGTGTTTTCTAGCAAAGTGACATTTTCTTGAATCAATATTTGCCGTAAGGCTTGCAATAAATGTGGCGGGCGCACTTGCGCAATGGTCGGTAACAGCAAGCCATCAGCCTTTTTTTCAATAGGAACTTGGTAGTTTTTGCACCAATTAATCGCCGCATCTTCATCAAAGCTTGGCAAAATCTGCAGGCCACTTTGGGTATATTCTGGGTCGATTCTCGTTTCCGCCAACAAGCGCTCACACAAGGTTGGGTATAGCGCTGCGCCAGCCATGGCAAGTTGATTCACTGCATCTTGATACATCCACGGCAACAGCGGAAACAAGATTCCAGCGCCCGCCCAGCTTGATTCGCCCGAAGTTTGCGCGGCAACCACATTGCGCTCTACTAACGTAACGCTACAACCTTTGTCACTAAGTGCCAGCGCAGTTAGGCAGCCTACGATGCCGCCGCCCACCACAATTACTCTTTTAGCCATTATTTCTAATTACCCGACAGTAAGAAAATTTCAACCGCAAGTAAATCTTCTGCGCTGCCCAGCAGCACCAGCACGTCGCCTTCGGCCAGCAGAATATCGGGGCGCGGATGAATATCTTCTAACATATTGGGGCGGCGAATATACTGTAACGCAACATCAAAATGGGTGAAATTTATGTCCTCTAAATACTGGCCCTGCGCGAATGTGCCAGCGGTAACCTCAACCGAATGTAGACGATTAACGCGTTGTTTGGTGGTGGATTTATCAATATCGGTTAAGCCGCCGAAAAAACCTTGAAACATTTTGTAGCGTTCTTCACGAAACAGCCTGATGCGTTTTACCACGCGATTTAGCGGCACACCCAGTAAAACCAAGGCGTGCGAGGCCAGCATTAAGCTGCCTTCTAATACCTCTGGCACCACCTCTGTCGCGCCGGCCTCGCGCAGTTCATCCATGTCGGCATCGTCGTAAGTGCGCACAATCACGGGTAAATTGGGGTACGCTTCTTGCGCCACATGCAGCACTTTCATGCTGGCACGAGTATCTGCGTAACTCACAATCAGCGCTTTGGCGCGCGCACCGCCAGCGGCTTCTAACACGATACGACGGCCTGCATCGCCGTACATGACATGCTCGCCCGCCGCCGCGGCGTCTTGCACCCGCGCTGGGTCAATATCGAGCGCAATAAACGGAATGTGTTCTTCTTTTAAAAAACGCCCTAAATATTGGCCGCTACGGCCATAGCCGCAAATAATCACATGATCTTTTAAATTGGCACTGCTGTGCTCAATTTCATCGACAATTTGCGCGCTATTTTTAGTGTAATTTTTAGCTAATTTGCGCGCTATACGGCCATTTTTTTGAATAATAAACGGCGCAATAATCATCGACAAAAGCGAAGCCGCTAAGACTATTTGCAGCTCGTCACCGCCAATTATTTTTTGTTCTAAACCAAGCGCTAACAGCACAAAACTAAACTCGCCCGCTTGGGCCAAAATAATGCCGGTACGGATGCCTACACCAGCCTCATAGCCAAATAGCCTTGTTAATGCGGCAATTACTAGCGCCTTAAACAGCACAAAACCTGCCAATAAAGTGAGCACCAAACCGATGTGACCCAGCATAAAATTAATGTCGAGCAACATGCCAACGCTAATAAAAAATAGCCCCAATAAAATATCGCGAAACGGTGCGATGTCAGACTCCACTTGGTAGCGATAACGCGTTTCAGATATCAACATACCAGCAATGAACGCGCCTAACGCATACGACAACCCCGCCAGCTTAGTGGCGGCCGCCAGCAACAGCGTTACCATTAGTACGTTCATAATAAATAACTCGCGCGAGCGCTGCGCAGCTACCAACTCAAACCAATAATTGATGACTGTTTTGCCGAATTTAAACAGCACAAATAGCAGCACCACGGTTTTAACAAGCGACAAACCCAATATGCTAGCTAAATCGCCGCTGTGCGCGCCCAGCGAGGGAATCAGCACCAAAATGGGAATCACTGCTAAATCTTGAAACAGCAATATACCGATGCTCAAACGGCCATGACGCGAGTTTAAATCAACGCGTTCCATCAATATTTTTGATACGATTGCAGTGGACGACATCGTGAGTGCTCCGCCAATCACAAAAGCAGTCGGCCAGCTTAAACCCGCCAGTAAACCAACCAACATGGATACGCCAAGCGTAATAACCACTTGCGCGCCGCCTAAACCAAACAAGGTTTTGCGCATGGCGTATAGTTTTGGCAGGCTAAACTCTAGGCCTACGCTAAACATTAAAAATACAATGCCAAACTCGGCCACGTGGCGGCCAGATTCAGTGCTGCGCAAAATGTTAAAGCCAAATGGCCCAAATAACATGCCGACAAAAAAGTACGCCAACATGGCTGGCAATTTAAGCGCGCGAAAAAGGGCCACAGCCAATACAGAGCTGGTGAGCAGTAATAAAACGCTGGTTAAAGAATCAAACATTTTGAGTCATATTGGCTTGGTATTGTAGTAAGGTACTGCTTTAGGCAAAAATTGTGCCTACATTTTCTATTTTACGCAAAATCACGTGTATTTTACTTTATTCATCGTGATTTCCCTTTTATACTAAGACAATATGTCACCTTCATTAACGCAAACACATTTACAACATGCGCCAACCGCCAGCCGTTTACAGCTTGCGCGCAAGGTGTTGGGTATTGAAGCGCGCGAAATTCAAGCGCTGGCTAACAGGCTGGATGCTAGCTTTGACGCGGCTGTACAGCTTATTTTACATTGCCAAGGCCGCGTTGTGGTCAGCGGCATGGGCAAATCAGGCCATATTGGCGGCAAAATTGCTGCAACGCTTGCCAGTACAGGCACACCCGCATTTTTTATGCACCCTGCCGAGGCCAGCCATGGCGATTTGGGCATGATTACTAATGGCGATGTCGTGATAGCGCTTTCTAACTCGGGTGAAAGTGATGAGCTACTTAATATTTTGCCAACAATTAAACGCCTTGGCGCAAAAGTCATCAGCATTACTGGCGCGCCAAACTCCACTTTGGCCAAAGAATCGGACGTACATTTAAGTGCAGCAGTGGCCGAGGAAGCTTGTCCGCTAGGATTGTCGCCAACCGCCAGCACTACGGCGGCATTGGCTTTGGGCGATGCGCTTGCGGTTTGCGTGCTCGATTGCCGCGAATTTTCGGCCGAAGATTTTGCTCGATCGCACCCTGGCGGCAATATCGGCAGAAAACTGCTCACACGCGTGAAAGACGTGATGCGAACTGGCAATTCGATTCCCAGCATTAATGAAGGTGAATTGTTATCGAGCGCGCTAACTGAAATGACGAAAAAGGGCTTAGGCCTAACAGCGATTGTTAATGCGGCCAAGCAGCCGATTGGCGTTTTTACAGATGGTGATTTAAGGCGCATGTTTGCCGTAGGCATTTACACCAACGGCGCCAAAATTATCGATGTGATGCACACTAAACCCAATACTATTCACCAGCATCAACTTGCGGTAGAGGCGGTAGAAATCATGGAAGATAAAAAGATTAACGCACTGCTAGTCATTGATGAGACTGGCAAGCTGGTTGGCGCCTTTAACATGCACGATTTACTCAAAGCGAAAGTAGTGTAATGGCCGATTTTATAAAAATAACGCTTGAAGAAGTTTTAGCGCGCGCGCAAGCCATTAAGTTAGTGATTTTTGATGTTGATGGCGTAATGACGGATGGCGGCTTAACCATTGGCGACGATGGCCAAGAATACAAAACATTTAACACGCAAGATGGTTTGGGTATGAAGCTACTTAAAGCCAGCGGCGTGCAAATGGCCATTATTACTGGTCGCACCTCAAATGTGGTTAAGCAGCGCTCTGAAAGCACTGGCGTAGCCCATTTTTACCAAGGCGTAGATGACAAATTGGTGGCGTACCACGATTTAATTGCCAAACTGAATATGACGCCGGAACAGACGGCATTTATGGGCGATGATGTGGTGGATATGCCGCCCATGCTACGCTGTGGCCTTGCTGTAAGCGTGCCCGCTGCGCCTGAAAGCGTTAAACAACGTGCGCATTATGTGACTAAAAAAGCAGGTGGCCACGGCGCGGTGCGCGAGTTATGTGAGCTGATTATGCAAGCGCAAGGCACGTTCGACGCGCAAATGGCGCCGTTTTTTAAATGACGCGCAAATGGCGCAATTTTAAGACAGCCGACTGTGCATGATAACGCGCTCTGCTTTATTTTTTCCGTTAATGTTAGCGCTTTTATTGGCTGTAATCACCTTTTGGATTAACTTAACTGTAGAGCAACAAGGCCCTAAAATTGATGGTAGCGACAGGCATGACCCAGATTATACGATGAACAATTTTGTAAACTCTCAAACCGATTTAACTGGCAAGTTAAGCTTTGTGCTGGCTGCAAGCGAGATGGTGCATTATCCTGATGATGACAGTACGGTATTGCAACGGCCGCGCTTTACGCAATATACACTGGATAAACCGTATACGCGCATTGAAGGTTTGCGCGGTTATGTGTCGAGCAATGGCGAGCAAGTCACGCTGGTGGATAATGTTAAAGTCACGCGCCAAGCGTTTGCTGGCAAAGGTGAAATGCAAATTGTTACCGAAAAATTGCTGATTTTGCCCAAGCAAGATATTGCTAAAACTGATGCGCCCGTGGTGATTACACAAGCGCCCAATACGGTGATTCACGCAACTGGTATGATTTTCGACAAAAAGCATCAAACCGTGCAATTGTTTAAGCGCGTAAAAGTACATTACGTGCGGCCAACGGGCGCGGCGATTAAACCTAAAAAAACGGTCAAAAATTCGACTGACAATCTTGCCAGCAAAAAAGCAACGGCTGTCGTTTCTAGCCAAAAACTAGCCAGCCACGTTAACTTAAATAACGGCAAGTTGAAACCAATTAAACCCAACAACGACCAGCCAAAAACAACATCAAAACGGCAAACTATTAACATTAAATCGCGGAGCGATCAATGAAACTATTTTACAAAACCAGTTTAACCTTGCGCATCAGTTTATTCATGCTTGGATTTGCTGCCAGCTTCAATGCATTTGCCGAGGCGGCCGATCGCAACCAACCCATTGAATTAGAAGCCGATACGGTTACGGTTAACGATGCAAAAAAAATCAGCACCTACTCGGGCAATGTCATTTTAACGCAAGGCAGCTTGGTGATTCATGCCGTAAAACTCATCGTACGCGAGGATGAACAAGGCTTTCAACACAGCACTTCTACTGGCAGCCCAACTACTTTCAAACAAAAACTGGAAGGCAAAAATGAATATATGGAAGGTAGTGCGCAGCGCATAGAATATGACGGCCGCATGGATAAAGTACAGCTTTACACGCGCGCATCGGTTAAACGCGGCGAGGATATTGTGCGCGGCGATTACATTAGTTATGACGCCAATGCCGAATATGCAGAGGTGATTGGCGGTGCAAAATCTGAAAGCAATCCTGGTAGCGGCCGCGTTAAAGCCATTATTCAGCCAAAAAATAAACAAGCTTTGCCCAACTCTTCAGCGCCCAAGTCTCCATTACCTAACTCTCTAGCGCCTAGCTCTGAAGCACCTACAATGGCGGCGCCGCTTTCAACTGCGTCAACTGTTACCAAAACGCTGCGCTTATCTAATAAGCTAGAAACTGGCCAATAAAAAGCTAATAAAATGAGCGAACTCATCGTCGAAAATCTGCGTAAATCGTATAAAACGCGCACCGTGGTGCAAGATATTTCGCTGCAAATTAATAGCGGCGAGGTGGTTGGTTTGCTAGGCCCCAACGGCGCAGGCAAAACCACCAGCTTTTATATGATAGTCGGTTTGGTGGCGCTAGATGCTGGCCGCATTTTGCTAGATGGCAAAGATTTAAGCCGCATGCCCATTCACAGCCGTGCCCGTTTGGGTTTGGCGTATTTGCCGCAAGAGGCATCGGTTTTTCGTAAACTCACTGTAAGCGAAAACATTATGGCGGTGCTAGAGCTGCAACAGTTAAGCGTCAAACAAATGCACGACCAGTTAGAGTCCTTGTTGCAAGAGCTGCATATTGTGCACATTCGCAACAACCCTGCTGTAAGTTTATCGGGCGGCGAGCGGCGTCGTGTGGAGATTGCACGCTGTTTGGCAACTAATCCCAGCTTTATTTTGCTGGATGAACCGTTTGCGGGCATCGACCCCATTGCCGTGTTGGATATTCAAAAAATTATTCGTTTTTTAAGCGCAAAAAATATTGGCGTACTAATCACCGACCACAATGTGCGCGAAACGCTGGGTATTTGCGACCGCGCTTATATTGTTAATGATGGCACTGTTTTCGCCAGCGGTCACCCGAATGAAATTGTGCAAAACGAAGCGGTGCGCGAAGTGTATTTAGGTAAAGATTTTAGATTGTAATTACAAAAATGAAGCAAAATTTACAACTAAGGATGTCGCAAAACTTGGCTTTAACGCCGCAGTTGCAGCAATCCATTCGCCTGTTGCAGCTCTCCTCGCTTGAGCTCAATCAAGAGCTTGACACTATTTTGCAAGATAATCCTTTGTTAGAGTTGGCCGAAGGCGAAGATTTTGACGATGATGCGCCTGCGCTTGAAAACGGCGCTGCTGAAAACGGTGCAAGCGAAGCCAGCGGCGATACAACCGACGCAGATGGCACACAATCAAGCGAAATTGACGACTTTGAAAACGATGCGTTTAGCAACCTTGACTATACTGAAATCGCCAATACATCAGCGCAAGTAGACGAAACGCCGCAAGAAATTACCAGCGTTAAAGAAGATTTTTCGGCCACCGATTTTGATGATGATTATGACGAATACGGCAGCGCCAGCAATTGGGATGAAGGCAGCCGCCAAAACAATAGTGATGACGATGATGGCGATTTTAATCGCCAAGAAGTGGTGGCTAAAAGTTTACAGGAGCATTTATTAAGTCAGCTTAAGCTTATGCCATTGTCGAACCGCGACCAAACCTTGGTGTTGTTGCTAATTGATAGCATAAACGATAACGGTTATTTAGAAGAATCGTTAGAAGAAATCTGCGAATCGCTACCGTTAGAACTAGAAGTCGATTTATTAGAGTTGCAAACCGCGTTGAAGCTTATTCAACACCTTGATCCGCCAGGTTTAGGTGCGAATAATTTGCAAGAGTGTATTTTGTTGCAACTGAACGTGCTGCCCAAAGAAACGCCCTATTTAGCATGCGCCAAAGAGATTGTTAGCCTGCATTTGGCGGTGCTGGCGAATAAAGATTTTGCCAAATTACGCAAATTATTAAGCTGCGACGACGCTGATTTAAAAGGTGCACAAAGCCTAATTAAACAGCAAAACCCGCGCCCAGCAAGTAATTACGCACAGTTAAGTGCAGACCATTACATTGCGCACGAAGTGATTGTGAAGAAAGTAAAAGGCATTTGGATTGCGACCTTAAACGATGGCGTGATTCCTAAATTGCGCATTAATCAAGTCTACGCCGATATTTTGAAGCGCAATCGCGAAAACTCGAATCAATATTTGCAAACGCAAATGCAAGAAGCGAAATGGATGATTAAAAACATTCAACAGCGCTTCACCACCATTTTGCGCGTGTCGCAGGCCATTGTGGATAGACAACGTAACTTTTTTGAACACGGCGAAATTGCCATGCGGCCACTAGTTTTGCGCGAGATTGCTGAAGAGCTTGAGCTTCACGAATCCACCATTTCGCGCGTTACCACGCACAAATATATGCTCACCCCGCGCGGCGTGTTCGAGCTGAAATATTTCTTCGGCAGTCACGTGGCAACCGATGCGGGCGGCGAATGCTCAGCGACTGCTATTCGCGCGTTGATTAAACAAATGGTGGCAGAAGAAAATATTAAAAAGCCGCTCTCAGACAATCAATTCAGCGAAATTTTAGCCAAACAAGGCATCGTTGTTGCACGCCGCACCATCGCTAAATACCGCGAATCCCTGAATATTCCGCCCGCTAATTTACGCAAATCGTTATAAATTTAATTAAATAAAATCGGTATAAATAATTTTGTATTTAGCCCATTTGGCTAGTTGCACAAAAGCTTCAAAAGAGTACACTGAAATTGTTCGATAAGTTTGGTATGCCACTTATTGGCAGGCTAAAGCTAATGATTGGTAGACTAAACTTAATGAACAAATTTCAATAAGGAGCAAGTCATGAATTTACAATTAACTGGGCATCACTTAGAAATTACTCCAGCATTACGCGATTACGTAATGAGCAAGCTTGCAAGAATCAGCAATCACTTTGATCATGTGATTGATGTGAAAGTTACCCTGAGTGTAGAAAAACTCGCCCAAAAGGTTGAGGCTACATTACACGTGCCAGGCAACGATTTACACGCCGCGTGCGCAGACGAGAATATGTATAGTGCGATTGATTTGTTGACGGACAAGCTAGACCGCCAGATCGTGAAACATAAAGAAAAAAATGGCAACCATAACAAAACCAATGGTGCCGTGAAACATCAAAATATCGAGCAACATCAAAGTATTGAGCAAGAACCAACTGTTAATTAATCCTTGTGAATAAAATTAAAGTTTCTAAGCAAGACTAGGGCCGCCCAAAAAATTTAAGCGCGGCATATGTTGTATTATGTAAGCGAAATTTTTTTATGGGCAACAACGCATTGCAACGAAACTTTAATTTTTATGGCTAAAATAGACGTAGCCGAACTCTACAAAAGCACCCGCCTCAAGCTCAAACTCAACTGGGTTGCTGGGCTTGACGGCGGCCTTAATCAGCTAAAATCAGAAAATGTCACCAAGCCTTCATTGGCGTTAATTGGTCACCTTAATTTTGTGCACCCAAACCGCGTGCAAGTGCTGGGCTGTGCCGAAATGGATTATTTACGCAGCCTTAGTATTATTGCCATGCAACAAAGCATTGCCAATTTGTACTCGACCGACTTAGCCGCTGTAGTCGTTGCCAATGGCGAAAAACCGCCTAAAGAGCTTATTCTTGCGGCCAATGCGCACAGCACGCCGCTATTTACCTCAAGCATGCAAAGCCCACAATTAATGGAGCTATTAAGCCATTATTTAAAACAAGCGCTGGCAGAAAGCACCAGCTTGCATGGGGTTTTTATTGAGGTGCAGGGCTTTGGCGTATTAATTAAAGGCGAAGCGGCGATTGGTAAAAGCGAGCTAGCCTTAGAGCTAATATCGCGTGGGCATCGCTTAATTGCCGACGATATTGTAGATTTTTATCGAATCTCGCCCGACCGTGTGGAAGGCCGTTGTCCTGAATTGTTGCAAGATTTTTTGGAGGTGCGCGGGCTTGGCATTTTGAACATTCGCGCGCTGTTTGGCGATAACGCCGTTAAGCCCACCAAGCCATTAGATTTGATTATTCAGCTAGAATTAGCCAATATGCAAAAACCGCAAGCGTTAGATCGGCTGAACCTTAAAACGCAATTTGAACGCGTATTGGATGTGGACATCAGCAAAATCGTAATACCAATTGCGGTTGGCCGCAATATTGCGGTACTTGTAGAAGTGGCGGTGCGTAACCATATGTTATTAATGCGCGGCATAAATGCCACGCAGCAATTGAGCAGACGGCAAAAACAAATCATGCAAAAAGAAAGCAAGGCTAATGTGAAAAGTAAAAAAATAAGCTGATGGAGCTAATTATTGTCACTGGCCTTTCGGGATCGGGTAAGAGCATTGCGCTGCGGGTGCTAGAAGATGCGGGTTATTACTGTATTGATAATTTGCCCGCAACTCTGCTGCCGCAGATTTCGCACCATTTAGAGGCCAGCAACCAACACAAAATCGCCATTAGTATTGATAGCCGCAGTGCTGCACTCGAAGTGCTGCCCAACGCGATTGATATGCTTAAAAGCAGCGATATAAAAGTCGAATTGCTCTTTTTAGAGTCTTCCGTCGAAACGCTGGTAAAACGCTTTTCTGAAACGCGGCGCAAACATCCGCTGAGTGATACCATGACTACTTTGGCCGAGAGTATCTCGCGCGAACGCGAACTGTTGAGTGGGCTGCGCGATGTCGGTCATCACATTGACACCAGCAACTTAAGTGCAAATGCCCTGCGCAATCATATTCGCGAGCTGATTTTAAAGTCAGATGAATCGACTAATCAGCATGGTTTGGTCTTGTTATTTACTTCGTTTGGTTTTAAAAATGGTATTCCGCTAGATGCCGATTTTGTGTTTGATGTGCGTAGTTTGCCCAACCCGCACTATGACATCGAGCTAAAGCCATTTACAGGCAAAGATACTGTGATTAAAACGTTTTTAGAAAATCAGCCAAT
The DNA here is from genome assembly GCA_014378845.1 of Methylotenera sp. Classification (GTDB taxonomy): domain Bacteria; phylum Pseudomonadota; class Gammaproteobacteria; order Burkholderiales; family Methylophilaceae; genus Methylotenera_A. The sequence continues at coordinate 12,487 of JACMNB010000044.1, forward strand.
GGCGGTTGAAATGCTGGCTGACATCCAAAATTACATCGAAAAATGGCTGCCAAGTTTTATAGCGGATAACCGCAGTTATTTAAACGTAGCCATCGGCTGTACGGGTGGGCAACATCGCTCGGTTTATTTTGTAGAGCAATTAAGTGCTTATTTTTCTGGCACTCATTTAAAAAAACAAAAAGTGATTATCCGGCATCGCGAATTGGTTTAACGGCCGTCAGGTTTCATAGCCAACACCATTATTAAGCGAATGCATTGATTTAAAAGAGGTATTGCAACATGATTGGTATTTTAATTATCGCGCATGGCGGTTTAGGCGAAAGTTTGATTCATTGTGTCAGCCATGTTTTGGGCAAACAGCCGCCGCAATTGGCACACTTTGCCGTGGGTACTAACGACGACCCTAGCGATTTATACCCGCAGGCCCAGCAAATGGTGAGTGTGCTTAACACAGGTTCTGGCGTGCTGATATTGTCTGATATGTACGGCGCTTCACCTTGTAATTTGGTGGCAAAATTGCTTTCCCCTGGCCAAATAGAAGGTGTAGCGGGCGTTAATTTGCCCATGTTGGTGCGCGTGCTTAACTATCGCGATAAACCGATTAAAACCTGCCTAGAAAAAGCCATTAGCGGCGGGCGTGACGGCGTGGTGCATTTTACTAAAACCAGTTGCGAACATAACAAATAACCGTAATAACTAATAAAGTTTTTTAGAGAATATTCATGGTAAATCAAGAAATAGAAATCATCAATAAATTAGGCCTGCACGCGCGTGCCAGCACAAAACTGACGCAAACCGCTAGCCAATTTTCCAGCGAAATTTGGATAGAAAAAAATGGTCGCAAAGTTAACGCTAAAAGTATTATGGGTGTGATGATGCTGGCCGCGGCCACGGGCAGTATGGTGACCATTGAAGCCAATGGCGCCGATGAAGTAGAAGCGATGGCCGCTGTAAAAAACTTGATTAACGATTATTTTGGCGAAGGCGAATAGCGTTGTCACAAAACTCCAGTTTTAGCATGCATGGCATTGGCGTATCAAGCGGCATTGCAATTGGCCGCGCGCATTTGGTTTCAAACGCCTTACTAGAAGTGGTGCATTATCAACTGCCTATGCATTTAGTGGATGATGAAATTGCGCGTTTTAAAAATGCTGTGCAAACCGTTAAGCATGATTTAGAAGTCATTCGACATTCCCTCTCCAAAAACGCACCGGCTGAAATTAGCGCGTTTATCAGCACACATTTAAGCATGCTGGCCGATAAATCCTTATCGGAAGTGCCCATTGAGATTATTCGCAAAGAGCAATGCAATGCGGAGTGGGCGATTAAACAGCAAATGGACGACATTGTTGCGCAGTTTGAAGCGATTGAGGACGACTATCTGCGTGAGCGTAAACACGATGTGGTGCAAGTTGTTGAACGCGTGATTAAAGTATTGCTCGGCCATCCTAACATGGCTGTAAGCAAGACCAAACAATCATCCAAACAGCAAGAAGGCGCGACTATTTTAGTGGCGCACGATATTTCACCCGCCGATGCGATTCAATTTAAACAACACCGTTTTGCAGCCTTTATTACCGATGTGGGCGGCGCCACCTCCCACACCGCTATTTTAGCGCGTAGCCTTAATATTCCGTCAATCGTAGCGCTGCAGCGTGCGCGCGATTTAATTGACGACGGCGAAATGATTATTGTGGATGGCAGCCTTGGCGTGGTTATCGTTAATCCATCTAAAGAAATTTTAGCCGAATATGCGCTACGCCAAGACCAATGGCAGCTAGAGCAACAAAAATTACAGCGCATTAAAAGCACCAAAGCGGTCACCATTTGCGGCATGCCCATTGATTTATTTGCCAATATTGAAGGGCCTGAAGACATTGTTAGTGTTAATAGCTCTGGCGCGGCTGGCATCGGCTTATATCGCACTGAATTTTTGTTTATGAATCGGCGCGAAATGCCAGGTGAGGAAGAACAGTTTATCGCCTATAAACAAGTGGTCGAGGCCATGAAAGGCTTGCCAGTAGTGATTCGCACGCTAGATTTAGGCGCCGATAAACAAATGAACCCTGACACCGTCAGCAATTGTGCGAATCCTGCTTTAGGTTTACGCGCCGTGCGTTTTTGCTTAAGCGAGCCACAAGTATTTCACGCGCAATTTCGTGCGCTTTTGCGCGCATCGCATTACGGCAACGTCAAAATTTTAGTGCCAATGCTTTCAACTTTGGGCGAGTTACGTCAAACCAAAATTTTACTAGAACGCGCCAAGGCCAGCTTGCGCAAAGACAATATTCCATTTGATGAAAACATCACACTGGGCGGCATGATAGAAGTACCCGCCGCGGCTATAAATGCTGAGGCTTTTGCCAAAGAGCTGGACTTTTTATCGATTGGCACCAATGACTTAATTCAATATACATTGGCGATTGATCGCACCGATGACGCGGTTGCGCATTTGTATAATCCGCTACACCCTGCGGTATTAAAGCTGATTCACATGACCATTGTTGCAGGTGCAAAATTTGGCAAAAGCGTGTCGGTTTGCGGCGAAATTGCGGGCGATGTCAAACTCACCAAACTGTTACTGGGCATGGGTTTGCGGCAATTTTCCATGCATCCATCCAACGTGCTTAGTGTCAAAAAACAAATTTTACAATGCCAATTAAGCGTATTAAATGGGCAAGCAAAAAAGGTTTTAAGCGTAAAAGATTTAGAAAAAATTGAACCACTCGTTGCTAAATTTAATCTGCATTAATGTGAAAGGAATTGCCATGAATACCGAAATCAACACTGATTTAACCAAACCAAGTATTAACAACCCGAGCAACGACGAGAAAAATATCGCCACTATTACGCATTTGGCTGGCACGGTATTTTCCTTTATTCCGCCGCTTGTCGTGTGGATTTTAAAAAAAGATGACAGCGCTTATATCGCCAATCAAGCCAAAGAAGCGCTTAATTTTCAAATTACTGTTGCATTAGCAATGTTTGTTTGCGGCATATTAATTTGGTTAGTCATTCCTATCATTTTAATGATGATTATTTGGCTCGCTAATATTGTTTTGTGTATTATCGCCGCCATTGCTTGCAGCAAAGGTGAGGCTTACCGCTATCCATTTTGCTTGCGTTTAATTAATTAACCTATTGTTTAAGAAAGTCTTTTGTGTCTAATCCATTGTTACATTTTTCTGGCCTACCCAAGTTTAACGAGATAAATTCAGCGCACGTTTCGCCCGCGCTAGATACACTGTTAAATGAAGGCAAGCAAACCATTGAGGCACTTGCTACTAGCGCCGATGCGCCTACTTGGCAAAACTTTGCCTTAAAATTAGAAGACTTAGATGAAAAGGTTAGCCGCGCTTGGAGCCAAGTTGGCCATCTAAACGCAGTGGTCAACAGCCCTGAGTTGCGCGAAGCTTATAATGCGAATTTGGCGAAGTTAACCGATTTTTACAGTGATTTATCGCAAGATGAACGACTTTATGCAAAATACAAAGCCATTCATGCAAGCGCAGCCTTTGCAAAACTAAATCAAGCACAACAAAAAATTATTGCCAACGAAGTGCGTGATTTTAAACTAGGCGGCGCAGAATTATCACCTAAGCAAAAAATACGCTTTAAAGCGATTAGCGAAGAATTATCAAAACTCGCCAGCAAATTTGAAGAAAATGTACTCGACACCACCAACGAATATGCGCTTTATGTGCAAGATAAAGCCGAATTAGCGGGCATTCCAGATGATGTTTTAGAGACCGCACTTGAAGCCGCAAAAGTGGATAGCAAAGAAGGCTTTAAATTTACGCTGCACTTCCCAAGCTATTTGCCAGCCTTGCAATATGCCGACAATCGCGCTTTACGCGAGAAACTATATCGCGCCTACGCTACCCGCGCCAGCGAGTTTGGCAAACCAGAGTTCGACAACACACCGATTATTACGCAATTGCTTAAACTAAAGCAAGAAGAAGCGCAGATGCTGGGTTTTAACAACTTTGCTGAGTTATCACTTGCTGCCAAAATGGCCGATTCGCCACAACAAGTCATTGATTTTTTAAAGAATTTAGCCAAAAAAGCCAAACCTTATGCGCAGCAAGACAAATTAGAGCTTGAAACATACGCCAAACAATTGGGCATAGCTGATATGCAAGCGTGGGATGTGAGCTATGTGAGCGAGAAATTACGCGAAGATAAATATGCGTTTTCAGACCTTGAGGTAAAGCAATACTTTCCCGAAGCAAAAGTGATGGCAGGTTTATTCAAAGTCATCGAAACAATTTTTGGCGTGTTTGTACAAAAAACCGAATCGCCCACATGGCACGCAGATGCTCACTTTTACAGCATTACGCGGCATGGCGGCAGCCTTGTCGGCCAATTTTATTTAGACTTATACGCGCGCAACAACAAGCGCGGCGGTGCTTGGATGGACGAAGCGATTACCCGGCGTGTAGTGGATGGCAAACTCACCACGCCAGTGGCGTATTTAACCTGCAATTTCAGCGCGCCCGTCGGCAATAAACCAGCACTATTCACGCATGACGAAGTGATTACGCTGTTTCACGAATTTGGCCACGGCTTGCACCAC
>JACMNB010000045.1 GCA_014378845.1 Methylotenera sp.
GCAGAAAAGTTTTTTGATATTAAATGTCGCGCGGCAAAATTGCAGCCCGATGCAGTGTTGATTGTGGCGACGATTCGTGCGCTTAAATATCATGGCGGCGCAGAATTAAGTGAGCTAAGTCATTCAAATTTAAACCATGAAAATATAAAGTATTTATTAAATGGAATCAATAATTTAAAAAAACATCTTAATAATTTACATGAACAATTTGGTATGCAGGCAATTGTGGCAATTAATCATTTTTTGCACGACACGCAAGATGAAATTGATGCGCTAACGCATTCGGTTGAAGCTTTGGGTTTTAAAGCGGTAGTCTGCAAACATTGGGCGCAGGGCGGCGCTGGCGCAACTGATTTAGCGCATGAAGTCGTCGCATTGATTGACCGTAAAACATCAAAATTTAAGTTTTTGTACAAAGATAGCGATTCCTTGATTGAAAAATTAGAAACAATCGCCAAAAAAATGTATGGCGCGGCCGATGTAAAATTAAGCCATAAAGCTGAAGCTAAGCTCATGGAATTGAGCAAGTCGTTTAGTCATTTGCCCATTTGTATTGCCAAAACGCAGTATTCTTTTTCGACCGACCCAAGCCTGCGCGGCGCGCCAGCTGGGCATTCGCTGGAAGTAACCGATATTAAGTTATCGCGCGGCGCGGGCTTTGTTGTGGCTATTTGCGGCAACATTATGACCATGCCTGGCTTGCCAAAACAGCCGGCTAGCGCGCACATTGACGTAAACAGCGCTGGCAATATTACGGGTTTATCTTGACCTGTAAAATACAAGCATGCAAACGCTAGTAAAGGCAGGTTTCGCCGAGCAAACCGTTAACAAATCCCGTTTTATTGCCGCTGCCAGTTATTGTGAAACTGAGCGCGAAGTAGGCGCTTTTTTGCGCGCTTTGGCGGCGCAACATCAATATGCGCATCACTTAGCTTACGGGTTTAGAATCAAAACGGCTGATGGTATTATTCCAAGATTTTCTGACTCAGGCGAACCCAGTGGGACGGCAGGCAAGCCTATTTTGCAAATGCTAGAAGGGCGTGATTTAATGAATGTAGCTGTCGGCGTGATACGCTATTACGGCGGCATTAATTTGGGCACAGGCGGTTTGGTGCGGGCTTACAGCGGCACCGCGAAAATGGCGCTGGATGCCCCAACTATCGCGCCTTTTATTGAAATGCAGCAAATCAGCCTTAGTATAAATTATAAGCAAGTTGATGAACTGACGCGCGTGTTGGCCAAACTAAACGGGCAAGTGCTAGAAAAAACATTTGATGAAGCCGCGCATTTTGTTGTTAAACTGCCAGCTATAAAAGTGCAAGCATTTGTACAGCAATTTAAAAAACAGTCAGCTAATTAAGGCAGTTATGGAATTAAAAACGTTTTTAAAAGCCAATCAATATACTATTGCCGCATGGATTTTGGCTGGCGCGACATTGTTGTTTGTTTTATTGTTTCACCTGTTGCCAGCTTTGTTGGCGGGTTTGTTGGTGTATGAGCTGATTCATATTTTAACGCCATGCATTGCACGCAAATTGCCAGGAGACCGCGCAAAATTAATCGCCATTGCATTTTTGGTGATTGCCATAGTTGGCTTACTTACCTTGGCTGGCGCGGGTTTGGTGGCATTTTTTAGGTCGGAATCTGGTAGCTTAACGGTATTGCTGGCCAAAATGGCGCAAATTATCGAAGATTCACGCAAAATACTGCCTGCTTGGATGCTTTCACACATGCCAGCCGATGCCAACACATTTAGAGACCAAGCGGCGGAATGGCTTCGCACCCATTCGGTGGATTTGCAAGTGGCCGGCAAAGAAGCAGGGCGATTAATTGCACACATTATTTTGGGCATGATTATTGGCGGTATAGTTGCCATGCGCGACGCCGCGCATGATGATAAATTTAAGCCGTTTGCACACGCGCTCGTCGGTCGCGCGGCCCTATTTGGCGATGCGTTTAGGCGTGTGGTGTTTGCGCAAGTGCGCATCGCCGCCATTAACGCCTGTTTTACGGGGCTTTATTTACTGGTGTTGTTGCCTATTTTGGGCGTTGGTTTGCCGCTGGTAAAAACCATGATTGCCATTACTTTTGTGGTCGGCTTAATTCCAGTGGCTGGCAATTTAATCTCCAACACGATTATCGTAGTTGTTAGTTTAAGCCAATCGTTAACCGTGGCCATCGGCTCGCTAATTTACTTAGTGGTAATTCATAAGTTTGAATACTTTTTAAACGCCCGCATCGTCGGCAGCCAAATCCGCGCCAACGCGTGGGAGCTACTCATCGCCATGGTGATGATGGAAGCGGCGTTCGGCTTGGCTGGCATCGTCGCCGCGCCCATTTATTATGCGTATGTTAAAAGCGAGCTGCGGGCGCGTGACTTGGTTTAGGTTAGCGGATGGATGACTATGGGATTAATCGTAGCCTTAAATCTTCAAACCAGCTAGATGCAACATTAGCGCCATGGCATGCAAATGGGCTTTAACCGCGATAGTAGAAGAAAAAAGCTAGACGGGTAATTTTTGCTAAAAAGTGGCTGCAAACTTAAATTTGTCTCAAAATTTTTTACAATTATTTAAGTTATTCTGGTGTTGTTAGGTCGTGTATTTTTTGCTTGGCTGCGGCCCGCGCAACATCTTGTAACTTAATGTCGCGCAACATAAACCCATAAAGGCTTTCCACTTTGCTGCGTGCCCATGGCGTTTTGCGTAAAAACTTTAAGCTTGATTGAATACTGGGGTCATGCGTAAAGCAATTGACAGGAATGCGCTGCGCTAACGCCTCCCAACCAAAATGCCCTACCAAGGCCGTTACAATTGCCTCTAACGTCATGCCATGCAAAGGATTTTTGGGTTGTGCCAAAAGCTCGGTGCCAAGTCGGTCAGCAGTTTCGGTGTTAAAAGTTGATGGCATCATATTTGTCATTATAACGCATCGATTGTATCGCGCTAAACCATCTAGGCTTGCCAAACTCCAAAACCCGCGCTACGCAAATCAATGCCAATTTCAACCTCCATAGCAGCCGCTTCATCATAAATCATCGGGTTGAAACCTTCATATAAATCAGGCAGCAAGCGCAGGCCATAAAGCAGCACATAGCGATTAGATTGGATGCCCGCCTTGTGCTTATCAAACCGCACGTCAATATCTAAACCCGTCATGCCAACATACACGCAGGGCTTGCCAGTGACATAGTTTGGGTTACACTTTTTAAACTTGCCTTCAAACAGCACATCTTTGTGCAGCTCAATCACATACACCTTGTGATGCTTACGGCGCGCCATGCATTATTTTTCCAATTTTAACGATAGCGGTTTAAATACCAACAGCATCCTCATTTAACTCTAACGCGTGGGTCACAAGTGACCCACCCTACAATTTGCAAGTTAGCTAATTTAACTTATACAACCTATTTTCTAAGGTTTTGCCCGCTTTTAAATTATCCAATTTACTGCCAGCGCTATCGCCCAATTTAGCTAAACGCTCGTCTGGGGCAGGGTGAGTTTTGAAAAGCAGCGCCACGCTACTGTCAGCTTTGTTGGTTTGGCCGATGGTTTGAAGCACTTCTGCTAAACCATAAGCGTCATAACCCGCGCGTGTCGCCAGCACCATGCCCATGCGGTCGGCTTCAAATTCGGCGTCTTTATCTAAGCTGCGCGCGCTAATTTCTGCGCCGCTGCCAATGGCTTTATCGGCCAATTTATTATTTTTGGCGAATTTTTCTTTTAGCCAGCTGCTGCCAGTGTTTAATAATTGCTGTTTTTGTAGTACTTTTAGTTGATGTTTTTTTACCACGTGGGCAATTTCGTGGCCCAATACGCCAGCCAACTGCGCTTCGTTGCTCAATTTTTGGTACAAGCCTTTAGTAATCAGCACATAGCCGCCAGGCGCGGCAAATGCGTTGATGTCCGCGCTTTCAATCACGCCAAATTTCCAGGGTAAATCGGCGCGTTCAGATTGGCTGGCCACCCAACGACCGACTTTGTTTACGTACAGTTGCAATGCATCGTCTTTTACTAGCGGTGCGGCGCCCAGCAAGCTGCCGGTAATATTGCGGCCAAGCGCAATTTCTTCATCAACACTTGGGTTTTTCCAGTTGATTGAATTGGCTGGCGCTTCAGCACTTGTTGCGGCGCTAGTGTTAGTAACTATAGGTGTGGCTGGCACCGGGATGGGAGGGGCTTCAGGCGTTTTTTCAACGGCTGTTTCACCACCGTTTTTAACTTCTTCTATTTTGTCTTTTACTGCGTCTTTTAGCGCTTTATTTAAATCTAGCGCGTTGGCTTGCATTGCTAACAAACCTGCCGCTAACAATAAACTAAATAATAATGCAGAGTATTGTTTTGGCATTATTTGGCTCCTTTAAAGTAAGCCATTTGCGCGCTAGTTAAGCCGCCAGCGCTGGCAAAACTTTGTGCATCAGTTGCGCTAACTGCATGGCTTTCCATTTTTTTCATTTCATCTTCGTTAAATTTGGCAGCTTTTAGCTCTTCTGCGCTTAAGCCGCGAATGCCGGTGGTTGAAACAACTTTGCCCGTGCCTGCGCGGCCGCTGGCAATGTCTGCAATGCTGCTGCCACTAACTGATGCGCCGCCGCGTTTAACCGACAAAATGCGCACCCAGCCGCTGGCCGATTTACTTTTAACTTGCAACCACGCGCCTTTTTTAGCCAAAATATCTAATGTATCATTTTTGTTTAAACTGCCTGCCGTTTTGGCGTCTGCAAACGGTTCTGCCCGCAACACATCGGCTTTAAGGGCGGTGCCAGCTTCGCCAGCAAGGGCTAAAATAGGGGCTGCTAGGCTAATCAATAAGTATTTTTTTAAATAATTTTTCATGCTAAATCCTCATGGCTATGTTCATATTGACTTTCGTGTTCTAATTTAATAACGGCTTGTGCAAACAGCGTGCGCCATTGTGATGCAAGGCTATTTGCTGCTAACGTGTGGCCTTGATTGCTTAATTTGCCTTCATGCAGTGCATAACGCGTCATAGTGGCAGATGGTAGACCTAACTTTGCAACTAAAGTGGGCAATAACTGCGCAATTGCCAGCGCGTCATGCTTAGCCGTTTCGCCATATTCCGCATTATTGTCGGCGTACATCCAATTAATCAGCAACATATCGCCAAACAAGCCCCAAATGCCGCTTTGCGTGCCTTGTAAAATCTCAATATTATTGGGCGTGGTGTTGGCAAGCTCAATACTACGCTTAATTTTTTTTAATAGCGCATCACTTAGCGGCTCGCTCGCTTCTATTAAAATGGGCATTATTAGCACGCTGTGCTGGGCGTCGTCGGCTTTTACCCCAAACGCCAACCAGCGTTGCAAAGCGCGATCGGTTGCCAATGCATAAATTTTAGCCACGCCAAACAAGGCGGCCGCCCATAACAGCGGGGCAGTTAAATCTAAATAAGTATTGGTAAAATTAATGGCAATGTACGATAGCACCAATAAACCGATTTGCGAACCGGTAAAAATCGAGTTGAATTTATCGCGATCAACATTAAAATAAAATGCCGCAGTGGTTAGCCAAATTAACAATAAACTCATTAAGACATAAGGCGTTTTGCCGCGCCATACTTTTAAATAATCGCCATGCTTCACGTTGTCAATGGCGGTTGCTAAAATCTCGACACCTGGAAACTGTTTATCCATGGCGGTGGCTTTTAGGTCAAATAAACCTGCCGCAGTGCTGCCAATAATCACGATTTTATTGGTAAATTCGTGCGGCGGACGCACTTTTGTTTTGCTGGCAAGGTCGGTAAACACATCGCTAAACGTGGCGTAGCTGTAAGTAAACGGCTTGCCGCGCCAGTTAATCAGCATATCTTTTGGCAAGTTTTTAATAGTGGTTTGTGTACTTTTTGCGCCAGAAAATTCCGCAATAACCAGCGGCAGCGATGGCAACCGCCAACCATAATCATCATGAAATAAGCGGTATTCGCGCACAATACCGTCACTATCAGGGTACACATTGTGCGTGCCAAGCCTGCCAGATTTTAGCGCGGCATCAAAATGTGGCAACACGGCGGCAACGGTCGCATTTTTAACTGCACCACTAGTAGCGTTTTGATTAGTGGGGGGCAGCGCCGTTAACCCTGGAATTTGCGAAAATTTAAGTTGGCTATTATGATCTTCTGAAACATCTAAACGCAAAATGGGGAAGAAAGTATTGTCTGAAGTCGCAATCACATCGTTAAAATAAGCGTCAGAATCCGCGTTGTAAATATCGGCATCACTAAACACAATATCAAACACAATGGCTTTGGGTTTTTGCGCTTGCACGTTCTCAACAAACTCGCCCAGCACCTGCCGCGGCCATGGCCAGCGGCCATATTCCTTAGCAAACGCCGCCAAACTAGCCTCATTAATATCCACAATGACAATATCGCGGTCGGCGTTTGGCTGCAACACGCGGTGTTTCACCATAAAATCAAACGCTTTATCGCGTATGTTTTCGCCCACATGAAATGTGCTGGCATCTAACAACACCAACAATGTGAAAAGCGTGGCAAGATAAATGTAGAAATTATTTTTAAGCTTGCGCGTAATATTGGCAAGCCACTGGCCGATGAATAATTTGATTTTTATCATACAAACGATCATTTACATGAACCCAATGGTTTATTTTAAAGCACTAATGATTGAATGCAATCGATTAAAGTGATTTATTTGCTTGCAATTAATACTCGCAACACAATTGTAGACGCAATAAGAGAATGCTGAAAAAATAGGATCACCGTCTTAATTTTTTAATTAATTCAGGCGTTGCGTCTTCATTAGCCCATTTGGGCTATTGCATGATTGTCCTTAAGGTTTACAGTAATGTTTAAATCTACTTAATTTCAACTATCAAGGGGCATTATAATGAGTCATATTAGACAAATAGTCGCAATAAGTTTGTTAAGCATATCAGGCATTGCTAGCGCCTCAACTTTTACATTTAGCGGTAATTTTATCAATCAAACCGATGTGGCAAGGGTGGATTTTTCTGTTGCCAGCAACGCAACCAATGTAAGACTTTGGACCGATTCTTTTCAAGCCAATGCAACTAACCCGAACGGTACAAACTTTGACCCTATTACGGCGTTGTGGAACACGTCTACAGGCGCATTGATTAGTCAAAACGATGATAACTCTAGCATTAATTCATCTACGCAAACTTATTATGATTCTGGTTTTTCATTAGCAACATTAGCCGCTGGCGATTATTTTTTCACGGTAGCGGCTTTCAATAATTTTGCAGCTGGCACTAATATTAGCGGTGGCTTTCAGTTTGATGGACTAGCACCAATTGCAATTGGTTTATTTAATCAACCTGCAAACTCAGGTAACGCAAGAGGTTCTTTTTGGCGCGTTAATTTAGATGGTGTTGATAATGCTACTGGGCCGGTTAACCCTAGTGCAGTACCTCTTCCTGGCGCAGTTTGGCTATTTGGCACTGCAATTGCTGGCTTTGCAGGGTTTAGTCGCAGAAAAACAGTTTAATCACTTTTTTATTTAATA
>JACMNB010000003.1 GCA_014378845.1 Methylotenera sp.
AGAAATGGTGATGCCAGGTGATAACGTATCCATCACGGTAGAACTCATCGCCCCAATTGCGATGGAAGAAGGCTTACGCTTCGCGATTCGTGAAGGTGGTCGTACTGTGGGTGCTGGTGTGGTTGCGAAAATTATCGCTTAATTAAACATAGAACGGCAGGGGGCTTTTTTAATTAAAATCACCCGCCGTTCTCGCTCTTTAAAGGAAATAAAATGGCAGCTCAAAAAATTCGTATTCGCTTGAAAGCATTTGATTATCGTTTGATTGATCAATCCGCTCAAGAAATCGTCGAAACAGCAAAACGCACTGGCGCGGTGGTAAAAGGCCCAGTGCCGTTGCCAACACGTATTGAACGTTTTGATATTTTGCGTTCACCGCACGTCAACAAAACATCGCGTGACCAGTTCGAGATTCGCACCCATCAACGTTTGATGGATATTGTTGATCCAACCGACAAAACAGTTGACGCGTTGATGAAGCTAGACTTGCCAGCAGGCGTTGATGTTGAGATTAAGTTATAAAAAGTAGTCAGTAGCTGTTGTAATAAAAACTAGAGTTCGGTATAATCCGCCCTCTTTCACAGAAGTCAGTCAATTGTAATTGACTTCTTTAACTAAAAATAAGGATACGATCATGAGCTTAGGGCTTATTGGTCGCAAGGTCGGAATGACCCGCGTGTTTACTGATGACGGCGCAAGCATCCCAGTAACCGTGTTGGAAGTTATTCCTAACCGTGTGACACAGATCAAAACTGTCGCGACAGATGGCTACACTAGCCTGCAAGTTGCGCACGGTATACGTCGCGCTAGCCGCGTCACGAGCGCACTGACTGGGCATTATGCCAAGGCCGGCGTTGCTGCGGGTTCTGGTATTAAAGAATTCAATGTGACTGCCGATGTATTAGCAGGCTACCAAGTTGGCGCCAACGTTACTGTTGAGATTTTTACCCCTGGTCAATTAGTTGACGTAACGGGCAGCTCGATTGGTAAAGGCTTTGCTGGCGCGATTAAACGCCATCATTTTAAGTCTAACCGCGCCTCGCACGGTAACTCAAAATCACATAACGTACCCGGCTCTATCGGTATGGCGCAAGATCCAGGTCGAGTATTCCCTGGTAAGCGCATGCCTGGCCATTTGGGCGATGTGACAGTCACCACACAAAATCTTGAAGTTGTTCGCGTTGATGTTGAGCGCAACCTAATTTTGATTAAAGGTGCTATTCCTGGCTCTAAAGGCGGCGACGTTGTTGTACGCCCAGCTATTAAAGCCAAGCTCCAAAAGAATAAGGGAGCCAAATAATGGAACTCAAACTAATTGACAAAAGCGGCAAAACCGTTAAAAAAGGCGTTGAAGTTTCTGATTTAACGTTTGGCCGCGAATTCAACGAGGCTTTAGTGCATCAAGTAGTGGTTGCGTACATGGCCAACGCTCGCACTGCAACGCGCCAGCAAAAAGGCCGCGATACAGTAGCGCATACGACGCACAAACCCTACGCACAAAAAGGTACAGGTAACGCGCGTGCAGGTATGAGCTCAAGCCCAATCTGGCGTGGAGGTGGGCGCGCATTCCCTAATTCACCAAACGAAAATTTCAGCCACAAAGTAAACCGTAAAGCCTACCGTGCTGGTATGCAAACGATTTTGTCTGAACTAGTGCGTCAAGAGCGCATTACCGTGGTCGAAGAATTTAAAATTGATACGCCAAAAACCAAACAGTTTGTTGAGAAAATTAAAGGTATGGGCTTCGACGATGGCGTATTAATCTTAACGGATGGTTTTGACGAAAATCTTTACTTGTCATCACGTAACTTAATTAATGTGATGGTGGTTGAAGCGCAATATGCAGACCCAGTCAGCCTAGTGCGTTTTCCAAAAGTATTGGCTACCGCAGGCGCAGTTAAAAAACTTGAGGAGATGCTAGCATGATGAGCGCTATTACGAAAACTCAAGATCGTTTATTGCAAGTGATTCTTGCGCCGCAAATTACCGAAAAAGCAACGTATATTGCTGATAAACATCAGCAAATTGCTTTTAAAGTGCGCACCGATGCAACCAAACCAGAAATCAAAGCAGCTGTTGAGCTTGTGTTTAAAGTTGAAGTTGAAAAAGTGGCTGTGATAAATGTTGGCGGTAAAACAAAAGGTGCTGGCAAACGTGTCGGTAAACGTAACGACTGGAAAAAAGCGTATGTGAGCTTAAAACCGGGTCAAGAAATTAACTTCGCTGCGGGCGAATAAGGAGAGAAGACATGGCACTAGTAAAAGTCAAACCAACTTCCCCCGGCCGTCGTGGTGTTGTTAAAGTAGTTACCCCAGATTTATACAAAGGTAAACCACACGCGCCGCTGTTGGAAAGTCAAAGCAGAAACGCAGGTCGTAATAATAACGGCCGTATTACAGTACGTCATCAAGGTGGTGGTCATAAGCAACACTACCGCATGATTGACTTCTTGCGTAATAAAGATGGCATCCCTGCAAAAGTGGAGCATATTGAATATGATCCTAACCGTACTGCACACATTGCATTGCTTTGTTATGCAGATGGTGAACGTCGCTATATTATTGCACCGCGTGGCATTGCTGCAGGCGCGCAAATTGTAAGCGGTGCAGAAGCGCCTATTAAAGTGGGTAATGCATTGCCGCTACGTAACATTCCGGTTGGCAGCACTATTCATTGTATCGAATTGCAACCTGGCAAAGGCGCGCAAATTGCGCGTTCAGCTGGTACTTCTGTGCAATTGCTGGCGCGTGAAGGTGCTTACGCATCGCTGCGTTTACGTTCAGGTGAGGTTCGCCGCGTGCATGTTGATTGCAAAGCAACGCTAGGCGAAGTCGGTAACGAAGAGCATCAACTACGTTCAATTGGTAAAGCCGGTGCAATGCGCTGGCGCGGTGTTCGTCCTACCGTTCGCGGTGTGGTGATGAACCCGGTTGATCACCCGCACGGTGGTGGTGAAGGCCGTACTGCAGCTGGTATGAATCCAGTGAGTCCATGGGGTGTTAAAACAAAAGGTTATCGTACACGTAGTAACAAACGTACCGATAATATGCGTATCAGTCGTCGTCCGAGAGGCGTAAGGTAATTTATGGCACGTTCACTTAAAAAAGGTCCATTTATTGATGGTCATTTGGCAAAAAAAGTAGAAGTTGCAGCCGCAACTCGCGATCGTAAACCGATTAAAACTTGGTCACGTCGCTCTACTATATTCCCAGATTTTATTGGTCTTACTATTGCGATTCACAATGGTAAGCAACATATACCAGTGTTGATTTCTGAAAACATGGTTGGTCACAAGCTCGGCGAATTTGCGTTAACGCGCACGTTCAAAGGCCACGCGGCTGATAGAAAAGCGAAGAAATAGAGGCCTATGATGCAAGTAACTGCAATATTAAGAGGCGTTCACCTTTCTCCGCAAAAAGCGCGCTTGGTGGCTGACCTGGTTCGAGGCAAAAAAGTAGATCATGCGCTCGACATTTTAAATTTCACACCCAAAAAAGGTGCCGAAATTATCAAAAAAGTAGTTGAATCTGCAATTGCCAATGCTGAACATAATAACGGCGCTGACATCGACGCGTTGAAAGTAACTTCAATATATGTCGATAAAGGCATTGTGCTAAAACGCATTCGTCCACGCGCAAAAGGCCGTGCTGGTAAAATTATTAAACCAACTTGCCACATTCATGTGACAGTCGGCGATGGCTCTGATAAAAAGGCTGGGGCATAACATGGGACAAAAAATACATCCAATCGGCTTCCGTCTGAGCGTCAACAAAAATTGGTCCTCACGTTGGTATGCTAATAGCAAAAATTTCCCTGAAATGTTGCAAAGCGACATTAAAGTGCGTGCGTTCTTAACTAAGAAACTAGTAGCTGCTGCCGTGAGTAAAATTATCATCGAGCGTCCTTCAAAAAATGCAAAAATTACTATTCACAGCGCCCGTCCAGGTGTGGTGATTGGTAAAAAAGGTGAAGACATTGAGTCGCTTCGCGCAACTTTGCAAGGCATGATGGGGGTACCAGTACACTTAAACATTGAAGAAGTTCGTAAGCCAGAAATTGATGCAACCTTGATTGCACAATCCATTGCCCAACAACTTGAAAAACGCGTGATGTTCCGTCGGGCGATGAAACGTGCCATGCAAAATGCGATGCGTTTAGGCGCACAAGGCATCAAAATCATGAGTTCAGGCCGTTTAAATGGTATTGAAATAGCCCGTACTGAATGGTATCGCGAAGGCCGTGTGCCACTGCATACATTGCGTGCTGATATTGATTATGGCGTCGCTGAAGCATTAACCACGTATGGTATTATTGGTATTAAAGTGTGGGTATTTAAAGGCGAGATTTTTGCTGATAACGTACCAACCCCAATCGGTGCAACTGCGCCAGCTGCAACACCAGTTGCTGAACCAGACAGAAAAGTAAGAAAGCCGAGGGCTAAAGATGCTGCAACCGTCTAGACAAAAATACCGCAAGATGCAAAAAGGCCGCAACAAGGGCATTGCAACTACGGGTAATAAAGTAAGTTTTGGTGATTTTGGTTTAAAAGCCATTGGCCGCGGTCGTTTAACTGCGCGTCAAATTGAAGCTGCGCGCCGTGTCATGACCCGCCATATTAAACGTGGCGGCCGTGTGTGGATTCGTATTTTCCCAGATCAGCCAATTTCTAAAAAACCTGCTGAAGTGCGTATGGGTAACGGTAAAGGTAGTACAGAATACTACGTTGCACAAATCCAGCCAGGTAAAATGTTATATGAGATGGACGGCGTGAGTGAAGAGCTTGCGCGTGAAGCGTTTAAATTGGCGGCTGCTAAGTTGCCGATTGAAACGACTTTCATGACTCGTCAGCTCGGTAGTTAAGGACAGGGAAGCTAAAATGAAAGCAACTGATTTAAGAGCAAAAAGTGTGGAAGAATTGAATGCGGAGTTGATTGAATTGCGTCGTGCGCAATTTTCGCTTCGTATGCAAATTGCTACACAACAATTAACTAAAGTAGATCAGCTCGGTAAGGTGCGTAAAGATGTAGCGCGCGTAAAACTGGTATTGGCTGAGAAAGCGAAACAGGTCTAAATGATGACAGACGTTAAAACAGCAGAATCTGCAAAAGTAGTGCGCACATTAAGCGGTCGCGTAACCAGTGATAAAATGGATAAGACCATTACCGTTTTAGTTGAGCGCAAAGTAAAGCATCCGTTAATCGGTAAGGTAATTGTGAAATCCAATAAATTTCATGCCCATGACGAAAACAACGAATGCAAAGAAGGCGATTTGGTCACAATTACTGAAACGCGTCCTAAGTCTAAAACCAAAACTTGGGCTTTAGGCAAAATAGTAGCTAAAGCGTAACAATAGTATTAAATAAAGGGTTTATTGGCTTGCTACAAACTAATAAAACCCGTTATAATGTTGGACTTTTCGGCGCTCGTGGATTTTTAGTTTAAAGTTCATAAAAGCAAGTGCCCCAATACTGACCGTGGTCTACTGGCCGTATTTAGATTGAAAAATCTTAAAAATGGCTGGTGTTGGTTTAACGGATTAAGTTGGAGATTTATCTCATGATTCAAATGCAATCAAGGCTAGAAGTTGCCGATAACACTGGTGCGCGCTCTGTGCAGTGCATCAAAGTATTGGGCGGCTCAAAACGTCGCTACGCTGGAATTGGCGACATCATCAAGGTGAGCATCAAAGATGCTGCACCGCGTGGCCGCGTTAAAAAAGGCGAAGTTTACAGCGCTGTTGTGGTGCGTACTGCAAAAGGCGTACGCCGCCCAGATGGCTCACTCATTAAATTTGATGCTAACGCAGCAGTGCTGCTTAACAGCAAACTAGAACCTATTGGTACGCGCATTTTCGGCCCAGTAACGCGTGAGTTACGTACAGAAAAATTCATGAAAATTGTTTCACTTGCACCAGAAGTGCTGTAGGGGATAAGGACATTCTATGAGCAAAATTCATAAAGGCGACCAAGTCGTACTAAACACCGGTAAAGACAAAGGCAAGCGCGGCACAGTCGTTAGCGTGCTTGACTCTGGTCATGTGGTGGTTGAAGGTTTAAACGTAGCAAAAAAGCACGCTAAACCAAACCCAATGAAAGGCATTGCTGGCGGTATTATCAGCAAAGAGATGCCAATTGATATTTCAAATGTTGCGTTATTCAATAACGCAACGCAAAAAGCTGATCGTGTTGGGTATAAAATTTTGAAAGACGGCAAAAAAGTGCGCGTATTCAAATCTAACGGCGAAGCTGTTGACGCTTAACGCTGACAAATACACAAACGCATAGGATAAATGATGGCGCGCTTAAAAGAATTTTATAAAGACTCGGTTGTTAAGAAAATGACTGAGCAATTTGGTTACACTTCTGTCATGCAAGTGCCTCGCATAGAAAAAATCACATTAAATATGGGTGTTGGCGAAGCGGTTGCTGATAAAAAAGTGATGGAAAATGCAGTCGGTGATATGGAAAAAATTGCTGGTCAAAAAGTAGTTGTGACTAAGGCAAAAAAATCAGTTGCGGCATTTAAAATCCGCGACGATTATCCTGTTGGCTGTAAAGTCACCCTGCGTCGCGAGCGCATGTATGAATTTTTAGACCGCCTTGTAACGGTTGCAATTCCACGTATTCGTGACTTCCGCGGTATTCCAGCGAAATCATTTGATGGCCGTGGCAATTACAATATGGGTGTAAAAGAGCAAATTATATTCCCTGAAATTGAATACGATAAAATTGATGCGATTCGCGGAATGAACATTACGATTACGACAACGGCAAAAACAGACGAAGAAGCTAAGGCATTATTAGCTGCGTTTAGTTTTCCTTTTAGAAACTAGATATTAAAGGCTAGCACATGGCAAAAACATGTATGACAGAGCGCGAATCTAAACGTCGCGCAACCGTAGCAAAGTTTACAGTAAAACGCGACGCTTTGAACGCAATCATCAGCGATCAAAAAGCAACATTAGAAGATCGTCGCGATGCGCGTACAAAATTGCAAGCATTGCCTCGCAATTCAAGCCCGGTGCGTCTACGTAATCGCTGTGCTTTAACAGGTCGCCCACGTGGTGTTTTTAGTAAATTTGGTATCGGCCGCAGCAAGCTGCGCGATTTGATGATGGCCGGCTTTGTGCCAGGCGTCACCAAAGCTAGTTGGTAACGGAGGAATAGATTATGAGTATGAGTGATCCGATTGCCGATATGTTAACGCGTATTCGTAATGCCCAAAGTGTAAACAAGGTATCAGTTTCGATGCCTGCTTCTAAGCTTAAATGCGCTATTGCTAGTGTGCTTAAAGATGAAGGCTATATCGATGACTTTGCTATGCAAGCAAACGACGGCAAGCCTTTATTAAGCATCAGTTTAAAGTATTATGCAGGTCGCCCTGTAATTGAGAAGATTGATCGTGTGAGTAAGCCTGGTCTACGCGTTTACAAAGGTAGCCAAAATATACCAAAAGTAATGAATGGCCTTGGTGTGACAATATTGTCAACATCCAAGGGTGTAATGACAGATCGTAAAGCACTTGCAGCCGGTATCGGTGGCGAAGTGTTGTGCGTAGTGGCTTAAGGAGAAGCAAATGTCACGTGTTGCTAAAAACCCAGTCGCTATTCCTGAAAAAGTAGAAGTGGTGTTAAGCGCAAATAATATTGCGGTTAATGGTCCTTTAGGCAGTTTACATCATCCGCTTACCGATGCTGTTGCATTGAAGCGCGATGGCGAAACCATTACCTTTACCGCAAACAATGATAGCCAGCATTCACGCGCTATGTCAGGCACATTACGCGCCTTAGTTGCCAACATGGTGCATGGTGTTTCTACCGGTTTTACTAAAAAATTAACTTTAGTTGGCGTTGGTTACAAAGCCAACGCACAAGGTCAAATGCTTAATTTAGAGCTTGGATACTCACATCCAATTAACTACAACTTACCAGTCGGAATTAAGGTGCAGACGCCAACACCAACTGAAATAATTGTAACGGGGTTTGATAAACAAGTGGTTGGTCAAGTTGCAGCGCAAATTCGTTCTTACCGCGCACCAGAGCCGTATAAAGGCAAAGGCGTTCGCTATTCTGACGAAGTCGTTGCAATTAAAGAAACCAAGAAAAAATAAGTAGAACAAAATAGTTAGAGCGAAATAGTTAGATAAGAAAATAATTAGGACTTAAATATGAACAACGTAGACAACCGCTTGCGCCGTGCACGTAAAACCCGTGCCAAAATTGCCGAGTTAAAAGTGACGCGTTTAAGCGTGCATCGTACTAATACGCATATCTATGCGCAAATTATTGCTGAAACTGGCGATAAGGTACTCGCAAGTGCTTCAACAGTTGAGGCTGGTGTGCGTAACACTATTAAAAATGGCGGCAACGTTGAAGCTGCTGCTGCAATCGGAAAATTAATTGCTGAAAAAGCAATAATAGCTGGCATCACAACAGTCGCTTTTGACCGTTCGGGCTACAAATATCATGGTCGTATCAAGGCGTTGGCAGATGCTGCGCGTGAACACGGTCTTTCATTCTAATAGGCGACATAGATAATGGCTAGAGAAATGGAACAACAATCACAGCAAACCGATGGTTTGCGTGAAAAAATGATTACTGTTAATCGTGTAAGTAAAACGGTTAAGGGTGGTCGTATCATGAGTTTTGCTGCACTGACCGTGGTCGGTGATGGAGACGGCGCAGTTGGCATGGGCAAAGGTAAGGCGCGTGAAGTGCCAGTAGCCGTGCAAAAAGCCATGGATGAAGCGCGTCGCGGCATGCTAAAAGTAAACTTGAATAATGGCACATTGCATCACGCAGTGACTGGCGTTCACGGTGCGGCTAAAGTTTTTATTCAGCCAGCGTCTGAAGGTACTGGCATTATTGCTGGTGGCGCAATGCGGGCGATATTTGAGGTAATGGGCATTACTAACGTGGTGGCTAAGTGTATCGGTTCTACCAATCCTTACAACTTGGTCCGCGCTACACTAAACGGTCTTGAATCAATGAATACGCCAGCTGAAATCGCGGCAAAACGCGGTAAATCAGTCGAAGAAATTAGAGGCTAATAACATGGCGACTACGAATACATTAAATGTAACACTTGTTAGAAGCGTGATTGGTCGTATTGAAGCGCATAAAGCTACTGTTAGAGGCTTGGGCTTGCGTCGCATGCATCACACAGTAACGGTGCAAAATACCCCAGAAATTCGCGGTATGATTAATACCGTGAATTACTTGTTGAAAGTTTCTGAAGGTACTCCACTAGCAGCAAAAGTTAGCAAAATAACCGCAACTAAACCTGTAGTAGCTGCAAAACCGCAGCCAGTAGCCAAAGCTGCAACAAGTGTGCCTAAAAAATTCCTCACTAAAACGGGCGCTGATGATTTGACGGCTATTGAAGGTATTGGCCCTAAAATCGCAGATTTATTGATCGCTGATGGCATTACAAGCTTTGAGCAGTTGGCTTCTGCCAAGTTGAGCACAATTGAAGCAGTATTGAAAGCCGCAGGATCACGCTATGCCATGGCAAACCCAGGCACATGGTCTGAGCAAGCAGCTTTGTTGGCAGCAGGCGACTACACTGCATTTGAACAATTAGCAAAAGAATTAGACGGTGGCGTTCGTAAATAACGAGCTCACACAACAATTGATTGGAAGCAACATGCAATTAAATACTATTAAACCTGCTGAAGGTTCAAAAAAAGAAGCGCGCCGCGTTGGTCGTGGTATTGGTTCTGGTTTTGGTAAAACTGCTGGTCGTGGCCATAAAGGCCAAAAATCGCGTACTGGTGGATTTCATAAAGTTGGTTTTGAAGGCGGTCAAATGCCTTTGCAACGTCGCTTGCCAAAACGTGGCTTTAAATCACTGACAAAAAAAGATACTGCACATGTGCGCACCTCAGAGTTGAATGATTTACCAGTAGATACGATTGATTTGTTAGTTTTAAAACAAGCCAATGTGATTTCTGGTAATGCATTGGCCGCAAAAGTGTTTTTGTCTGGTGAAATCACTAAAAAGTTAAATTTAAGTGGTTTACTGCTGACAAAAGGCGCCAAAGCTGCAGTTGAAGCGGCTGGCGGCAAAGTAACCAGCGCAGAATAATTAGCTGATTAATTGAGAATAGTGCATTGGCGCAAGATAATTTATTAGCTTCAGTTGGAAAAATGGGTGAACTCAAAAGCCGCCTGTGGTTTGTGTTAGGCGCGTTAGTTGTGTACCGATTAGGTGCGCATATTCCAGTGCCAGGCATTGACCCAACAGCCCTTAAGCAGTTATTTGACTCGCAAAGCGGCGGTATTTTGGGCATGTTTAACATGTTCTCAGGTGGTGCATTATCACGCTTTACGGTATTTGCTTTAGGGATCATGCCTTACATCTCTTCATCAATTATTATGCAATTGGTGTCAGTAGTTTCTCCTAAAATGGAGGCGCTTAAAAAAGAAGGTGAAGCAGGCAGACGCACCATCACTAAGTACACGCGCTACGGTACTGTTTTATTGGCTACGTTTCAGGCATTAGGTATTGCCATTGCACTTGAAGGCCAAGCTGGCTTGGTGTTAGATCCCGGCTTTGCTTTTAGATTAACCGCAGTTGTCACTTTAGTTAGTGGCACAATGTTTTTAATGTGGCTGGGCGAGCAAATTACAGAACGCGGAATTGGTAATGGTATTTCAATCATTATCTTTGCGGGCATTGTTGCAGGCTTGCCGCACGCAATAGGAAGCACAATTGAGTTGGCAAATACCGGCGCCTTTTCTATACCGCTAGTCATCTTTTTGTTTGTTGCAGTCATATTGGTAACGGCTTTAGTTGTATTTGTAGAGCGCGGCCAGCGTAAAATTACGGTGAACTATGCCAAGCGCCAAGTGGGGAATAAAGTGTACGGTGGGCAAACAACGCACTTGCCTTTGAAATTGAACATGGCGGGTGTGATTCCTCCTATTTTTGCATCAAGTATTATATTGTTTCCCGCAACATTAGCGGGTTGGTTTGGTAGTAGTGAGAAAATGCACTGGTTAAAAGACGTGAGTGGGGTGCTGTCGCCAGGCCAGCCAATTTATATTTTCTTTTTTGCTGCGGCGATTATTTTCTTTTGTTTCTTTTATACGGCCTTGGTATTTAACCCAAAAGAAACGGCTGATAATTTAAAGAAGAGTGGCGCATTTGTGCCAGGCATTCGCCCAGGTGATCAAACTGCTAAATACATTGATAAAATTATGGGTCGTTTAACATTGATTGGCGCAATTTACATTACTTTAGTCTGTTTATTGCCCGAGTTTTTAAGATTGAAATTTAACACCCCATTTTATTTCGGTGGCACCTCTTTATTAATTATTGTGGTAGTGACAATGGATTTTATGACACAAGTGCAATCTCATTTGATGTCACATCAGTATGAAGGTTTGTTGAAGAAAGCTAATTTTAAGGGTGGCGCGGCAACTCGCTAACCAAGGCAGCTACAATTTAAGCTGTGATGTAATTGATCTACCAGGTAGTGAGTGAGTTTTATCAACATAATATTAAGTAGTGTGGGGTAATTATGAGAGTTCGTGCATCAGTAAAAACATTGTGCCGTAACTGTAAAGTTGTTCGCCGTCGCGGCGTTGTACGTATTATTTGTACAGATCCTCGTCACAAACAACGCCAAGGTTAGTGAATTTTTAACTGCTATTGTTTACTTTAATAACGTTTTCTAGTTTGTTAAAGTGACACCAAGCTGTTATCATTCGAGGCTTTTTTATTTGGTCGCAGCTTATTGCGATTTGTTTTGGAGTTAAAGTATGGCTCGTATTGCTGGGGTAAATATCCCGAACAACAAACACGCTGAAATCGCGTTAACCGCGATTTTTGGTATTGGACGAAACACAGCACAAAAAATTTGTGTTGCAGCTGGTGTTTTGGCTTCAACTAAAGTCAAAGATTTAAATGACGCTGATGTTGAAAAGCTTCGTGACGAAGTGGCCAAAGTAAAAGTTGAAGGTGACTTGCGTCGTGAAGTTTCAATGAATATCAAGCGATTGATGGATTTGAACTGCTATCGCGGTGTGCGTCATCGTCGCGGCTTACCGGTTCGCGGGCAACGTACCAAAACCAATGCGCGTACGCGTAAAGGGCCAGTAAAAGCCATTAAACAGGCAAAATAAGGTTTCAAGCTAATTAAAAGCGAATATTTATTTAAGTAAGATTCATAGGTAAGGACTAGTACAACATGGCAAAAGCTAATGTACGTGTAAGAAAAAAAGTTAAAAAGAACATTGCCGAGGGTATTGCCCACGTGCACGCTTCTTTTAACAATACGATTATTACGATTACCGATCGTCAAGGTAACGCGTTGGCATGGGCAACCTCTGGTGGCCAAGGTTTTAAAGGCTCACGTAAAAGTACGCCATTTGCTGCGCAGGTTGCGGCAGAAGTTGCAGGTAAATCTGCGCAAGAGTCTGGTGTAAAAAACTTAGAAGTGCGCATTAAAGGTCCAGGCCCAGGCCGTGAATCGGCTGTACGTGCGCTCAATGCAGCTGGTTTTAAAATTACCAGTATTACCGATGTGACACCAGTGCCACATAACGGCTGCCGCCCACCCAAAAAACGTAGAATTTAAGCAACGTTAAATTTAAGTAACGTAGAATTTAGTCTTTCAATTAAGACGAAAAAGATTAATGGAGAATTATCTTGGCTAGAAACTTAGACCCTAAATGCCGTCAGTGCCGCCGTGAAGGCGAAAAATTATTCTTAAAAGCAGAAAAATGCTTTACGGATAAATGCGCAATTGAAAAACGCAATTTCCCACCTGGGCAACATGGACAACGTCGTAACTCACGTTTATCTGACTACGGTGTGCAATTGCGTGAAAAACAAAAAGTACGTCGTATATACGGTGTGCTAGAAGGTCAATTCCGTAGCTACTATGCCGAGGCTGATCGTCAAAAAGGCATTACTGGCGAAAACTTATTACAGTTGCTGGAATGTCGTTTAGATAACGTTGCTTTCCGTATGGGCCTAGGTGGTTCACGCACTGAAGCGCGCCAAATTGTGCGTCACAACAGCATTAAAGTAAATGGCAAACGCGTCAATATCCCTTCTTATCAAGTTAAGGCAGGCGATGTAGTTTCTGTTGCTGAGGCTTCTAAAGCACAATTGCGTATTAAAGGCGCACTTGCAGCGGCTGACCAACGCGGCTTCCCGGCTTGGTTAGAAGTGGACGTAAAAGCGTTTACTGGTACATTTAAATCTAAACCACAGCGTGATGATTTGCCTTCAACCATTAACGAATCATTGGTCGTAGAGTTGTATTCTAAGTAATTAACACTTAGCAAGCGCTCACTTTAACCAATCACTCGAGGAATTTTATGCAAAACAATCCAACTGAATACTTGAAGCCACACGTGGTTGATGTAGAAGTAATCACACCATTGCGTGCTCGCGTAACTTTAGAACCAATGGAGCGTGGGTTTGGCTACACCTTAGGCAATGCCTTACGACGTGTTTTATTGTCATCCATTCCTGGCTTCGCCATTACAGAAGTAAAAATTGATGGTGTGGTACACGAGTATTCAACAATCGACGGCGTGCAAGAAGACGTTGTGGATATTTTGTTGAATCTTAAAGGTGTGGCATTAAAACTCAATAATAAATCTGAAACGATTTTAACCTTAAATAAATCAACTGAAGGCGTTGTGACTGCCGGTGATTTTGATACTGGCCACGATGCTGAAATTGTGAATCCAAACCATGTAATTGCGCATTTAACCAAAGGTGGTAAATTAAACCTTGAAGTTAAAGTGGAAATGGGTCGTGGCTATCAGCCTGTGCCTGCGCGTCAAAAAGCAAATGATGAAGACCGCGTTTTGGGTTTTATCATGGTGGATGCATCTTTCAGTCCCATTACCAAGGTGAGCTATCAAGTGGAAAGTGCGCGCGTTGAGCAGCGCACCGACTTAGATAAATTGATTATGGACGTTGAAACCAACGGCATCATCGAGCCAGAGCAAGCGATTCGCGATGCTGCCCGTATATTGATTGGTCAACTGTCGGTTTTCGCAAATTTAGAAGGCTCACCAAGTGAGGTAGAAGTTAAATCTGCACCACAAGTTGACCCAATTCTGTTGCGTCCAGTGGATGACTTAGAGCTAACAGTTCGCTCTGCAAACTGTTTAAAAGCCGAAAATATTTTCTACATTGGTGATTTAATTCAACGTAGCGAAAATGAGTTATTAAAAGCGCCAAACTTGGGCCGCAAATCTTTAAATGAAATTAAAGATGTATTAGCAACTAAAGGCTTAACTTTGGGCATGAAGCTTGAAAACTGGCCGCCAGTTGGTTTAGAAAAAGCGTAGTTTTAAAAGCATCTACATTAAAGAAAATTAAGGAATTACTATGCGTCACGGTAATAGCAATCGTAAATTAAACCGCACTAGCAGCCACCGCGCTGCTATGTTCCGCAATATGTCAGTATCACTATTGCGTCATGAAATTATTAGAACCACTTTGCCAAAAGCCAAAGAGTTACGCAAATATGCAGAGCCTTTGATTACTTTGGGTAAAGATGCAACTTTAGCTAATCGCCGTATTGCGTTTAGTCGTTTGCGCGACCGCGATATTGTTGGTAAATTGTTTGGCGAGCTTGGCCCGCGATACAATACACGTAACGGTGGTTATTTACGTATTTTAAAGTGCGGCTTTCGTAATGGCGACAATGCACCCATGGCATTAGTTGAGCTAGTTGATCGCCCAGATACAAACGCCGTAGCAGTAGAAGCATAAGTTAATGCATTAACTTGCGATTTGAAAAAAGCCAGCTTTTTGCTGGCTTTTTTGTTGTCTATTTATTGATTATGAGATAAAAATAGCCCAAGTGCCTCCACGTCAAATGGCCAATTTAATTCAGTTTCTGTTAAGTAGGATTTTAAGACAGGAATAGTGCATTCATAGCGAGAAAATAATTTAGCATCATCCATAATATCAATGATAGATAGCTTCAAATTTGCGCCGCATTGTTGAATGAGCGCTAACGCATCCTCACATAAATGGCAATTGGCAGTTGAATACAAAATAAAGTGATTTTCAGGCATTTGTTTTTCAAATAACGATATAAATTCGCACGGCGCCACTAAAGCAAATTAGAATATCATTAAGCATCCAATTGTTTATATTCAATATTTAACTACTAATACCATGTTATCTTAAATTGAACTTGGCGCAACATATATGGCAGAAATTCAAGAAATTAAAGAAAGTTTAAGCGTAAACCTGCAACAGATTATCCCTCTTTTAGAGCGATATAAGCTGGAGGATGACTATGCACATCCCAACGATATGGGTGAATTGCAAACGCTGCTTGATGACCTGCATCCTGCCGATGTTGCGGACTTATTGGAAGCCTTGCCGATAGAAGATCGCTTAAACTTATGGGAGTTTGTTAAAGCCGATCGCGACGGCGAAATTCTGCTTGAAGTATCTGATGCCGTGCGCCAAACACTCATTGCAGACATGGATTCTAGCGAGTTATTAGCCGCTGCTGAACAATTAGATGCCGATGAAATGGCGGATTTAGCGCCTGATTTACCTAAAGATGTGTTGCAAGATTTAATGGAAAGTTTAGATTCGCAAAATCGTGAGCGTTTGCAATCGACACTTTCTTATCCTGACAATGCAGTTGGCGCATTAATGGATTTTGACATTGTGACAATTCGCGAAGATATTACGCTTGAAGTCGCATTACGTTATCTGCGCCGCTTGGGAAAATTGCCTGATTTAACCGATAAATTATTTGTGGTCGATAGAAACGATATTTTACTGGGCATTTTGCCGCTTAAGCGCATGGTGGTGAGCGATTTAAATGCCGCAGTAATCGATGTAATGGCGGTTGATGCCGTTTATTTTCATCCAGAAGATATTGCAGATGAGGCCGCCACGGCTTTTGAGCGATATGATTTGGTTACTGCGCCAGTGGTAGATGCCAATAATAAGCTAGTAGGGCGTATTACGGTCGATGAAGTCATGGATTATATACGAGACGAATCTGAATCGGACATGCTGTCGATGGCGGGTTTGCGTGAAGAAGAAGACTTTTTTGCATCCGTTTGGAAATCGGTACAAAACCGCTGGGCTTGGCTTGCTATCAACTTAATTACTGCGCTGGTGGCATCGCGCGTCATTGGTTTATTTGAAGGCTCCATACAGAAAATAGTCGCGCTGGCCGCATTAATGCCAATTGTAGCGGGCATTGGCGGCAATTCTGGCAATCAAACCACCACCATGATAGTGCGCGGCCTCGCCTTAGGCCAAATCGCCGCGCACAATATGCAATCACTTATAAAAAAAGAATTAGGCGTGGCTTTAATCAATGGTGTATTTTGGGGCGGCATGTTGGGCGTTATTGCTTTTGCGCTGTACGGCAACTACAAGCTTGGCCTTGTGATGATGGCTGCGATGACGCTTAATTTGTTGTTGGCGGCCATCATGGGCGTGACTATTCCTTTAATCATGACAAAATTGGGTCGCGATCCTGCCGTGGGTTCAAGTGTGTTAATCACCGCAGTCACAGACAGCGGCGGATTTTTTATCTTTTTAGGCTTGGCGACTATCTTCTTAATGTAGTCCATACGAATTATGAATACTGAGATTCAGCAAATTTGGCACGAGTTGCAAGGTGATTTGTCCACCCCAGCTGTGTTATGGCAAATAGCCATCATTACTGCGGCGGTGATTATTGCCCTCGCTATTAATGGCGCTTTGCGTAAATATGTCATGCAGCATGCGCCCGAGCAATGGAAACGCACCATCGGTAGCATTAATCGCCTGCTTTTTCCCTTATCGAGTTTAGCGCTGGTGTTGATTAGTCAATGGGTATTGTCTGGCTGGCAGCATATTGGCTTGCTAAAATTGGCTGGCAGATTATTACTTGCAATGGCTGTGATTCGATTAATCGTGTATTTGTTACGCTATTTATTTTCGCCTGGCGGTTGGTTAAAAGCGCTTGAAAGCGTAATTGCTTGGGGTGTATGGGGAATTTTAGCCTTGCATTTAACGGGCGTGCTGCCGCAAATTTTGCAAGGCATGTCAGACATGCAGTTTAGCATTGGTAAAAATCAAGTTAATTTGCTATTAGTGTTGCAGGCTTTGCTGACTGTAATAATCACCATTTTTATTGCATTATGGCTTAGCCGCGTATTAGAAAATAAGCTGATGCGCGCCGACCAGGTTAACGTTAATTTGCGGGTTGTACTGGGCAAAATCATTCGTATTGTTCTATTGTTTATTGCTACGCTAATTGCTTTAACGACGGTTGGCTTAGATATCACGCTACTCTCGGTATTTGGCGGCGCGTTGGGCGTTGGTTTGGGTTTTGGCTTGCAGCGAATTGCCAGCAATTATGTCAGTGGATTTATTATTTTATTAGATAAATCCATGCATATTGGTGATGTGGTTTCGGTTGATAAACACTACGGAGTGGTGCAAGAGATGCGCGCGCGCTATATGATGCTTGGCAAGCTAGACGGCACGCATGTGATTATCCCTAACGAAACGCTGGTAACCACCGCGGTGATTAATCACTCACTTACGGATCACAAAGGCCGTGTACAAATTGAGTTAGCGATCCACGTGGATAGCCCGCTTGAACATGCCCTGCAATTGATGCAAACAGTTGCAGCGCAACAAAGCCGTGTATTGCAAACGCCTACACCCGTAGCGCGCATTAAAGGCTTTAGTGAGTTTGGTGTGGACCTGACGCTTACAGTGTGGGTGTTAGACCCAGAAAACGGCGTCCTCAGCCTGCAATCGGCACTGTATATTGATGTCTGGAAAGCATTTAGGCAACATAAAATTGCATTTGTGAAATCAGAGGTAAAACATGATGGTTAAATAGTTTTCATAACTAAACTGTAATGGTTATAGCACTTGCTTAATAGACAGCCGAAAAAAAACCCGCAATTGCGAGCTTTTTCAAAACAAAACTAAATGTAAATTACTTAAGTTTAGTTTCTTTATAAATCACGTGCTTACGCACAACTGGATCAAATTTTTTGATTTCCATTTTGTTAGGCATGGTACGTTTGTTTTTAGTGGTGGTATAAAAATGGCCTGTGCCAGCACTAGATTCTAATTTAATTTTTTCGCGCATAATATATTCCTTTATTGGCTGAAATTATTCAGCGCCTTAGATTTTCTGACCAGCAGCACGCATGCCAGCTAACACAGCATCAATACCGTTTTTGTCAATTGTACGTAAAGCAGCGTTTGTAATGCGCATGCTTACCCAACGATTTTCAGATTCAACCCAAAATTTGCGGTTTTGCAAATTAGGTAAAAAACGACGTTTTGTTTTGTTTTGTGCGTGAGAAACATTGTTGCCCACCATTGGCTTTTTGCCAGTTACCATACATACACGTGCCATGGTTTATCCTTAATACTTGCTTTTTACGAAAGACCGCAATTATAGTACGGAAATCAGCTATTTATCAACCAGTAAATACGTTTTTTGCTAATTAGATTGCTAATTAGTGTTTGCCAGTACTGCCAAACCCACCTTCGCCGCGCTCACTTTGCGTAAACTCATCCACAATATGAAAGGCGGCTTGCACCACTGGCACAATCACCAATTGTGCAATACGCTCCATCGGGTTCAGCAAAAACGGCTCTTTGCTGCGATTCCAGCAGCTTACTAATAATTGGCCTTGATAATCTGAATCGATTAACCCCACCAAATTGCCCAGTACAATACCGTGCTTGTGCCCAAGGCCAGAGCGTGGCAAAATAAGCGCTGCGTAATAAGGATTATCTAAATGAATCGCCATACCTGTTGGAATCATCACCGTTTCATTGACGCCAATGGTTTGTGTGTGCTCGGTGCAAGCGCGTAAATCAAGCCCAGCCGAGCCAATTGTGGCGTAGCTTGGCATCATGTGATGTAAGCGTGCGTCTAAAATTTTAATGTCAACGTCAATCATGGGTTAACCTAAATAGAATTCAAAAGTAAATTATAGCAATATTGAGCCGCCAATTATGACTATTAAGGTATCAACACAGCAATATTCGCAGCTGAATTTTAGCCATTACAAATTGCAAGTAAAATCGCGCCAAGTCGATTAATGCTTGCAATGTTAGGGATTGCGAACTGATTCTAATACGATTTCATGCAGTTCCTCAAACTCTTCAGAGCGTTTGCGTTGCCCGATTGGCCTGCAAACAGCTAGCAAGGTTTTAGCTTGTTGCAGATGTTCGGCAGTCGGATTTGTGCGACGCAGTAAAAATCAAATACTGCTGGCGTAGACTAACTCCCATAGCTGGTAAGTGCCATACGGCAGCAGGTGTGTCCAGCTTGCTGGCTTAGGTATAATAGGCAGCAATTTTTCCACCATCGCACTTAACACCACAACTAAAGGCTGGCGCAGTGGGCGATTTTCAATCGCATAAATGCTATCGCGCACATATTTTAGGCTGGCAGTCATTACTTCTTCAAACAAATGTGGGCTGATTGTTAGTCGGCTAGCCAGCGTTTCGTCAAAAGCATTGTGCACGCTTTCAAGGCTTGGTTTGTGCGCGCCATAGCTGCTTAGCCAGTCTTTATACTTTAGCTGTATGGGCATATCTTCTGGCACATCAGCCTCAATAGGGTCGCCTGGCGTAAGGCCAACGCTGGCATAAATTTTTGCCATCTCTGTAGCATGTGGCGTATCTAAGCTCATTAAATTTAGATTGTTGTAAAGATTAGGCGCGCAAATGTAAATATGTGGCAAAGCGGCACGTAAGGTACGAATATTCACCATATTCACCATTTTGCCATTTTGTTCCATATTAAACACTTGCAAGTTTGGCAGGCTTTTTAGCGTGTTAAAGTTAATAAGGCCTTCATAATCGCCGTCACTTTGAAAGCCAGTAATAAAGCCAAAGAATTCAAGTTTTTGTAACTTGGCCAAGTTGTTGCCCATTTCGCCATCTACAATATAGCCCAGTTGCAAATAGGTAAGTTGGCTGCACTGATAAAAGGCAAAATCTGTCTCCCAAGGCCACCACCAGCCAATATCGTCCATATGCAGATGCAGTAAGTTGGGCATACGTTGCCAATTAAAATTAGCTGCAAAACGGCCTATGGCATCATTTTCTTCAAAGTATTTGTTGCCAAACCTAAACTCAAGCAGCTTTAGCATTTGCGTGTTGCCATCGGTAATGACCAAATCAGTAATCAGTGTTTCGCTGATGTTAAGCGTCTCAAGTTGTGCGGTTTGTTTAGCGCTTAAACTTAAACTGCCTAAGGCACTGTTACAGCTAACATTTAAGTGTTTGAGTTGAATAAAGTGCTGCAACCAATCTGGTAAGGTATCTATCTGGTTATTCCATAAAATTAAGCTCTCTAGCTGGGCGTAGGGCCTTATTTCTGCAGGCACTTCTTTTAAGTAACAACCTGTAAAATCAACCGTTAAAATAGTCCCGCCTGCTTGATGTGCGGTTTCATAAGTTTTAATTTTTTGCAGCGTAGCTTCTGGCAAAAACGTATCGAGCTTGCGCGGCTGGCTAGCGTTAAAATAAAGGCTTTCACCTTTATTTAGTGCGGTGTTAATGTTTTCGTCATCTAAACCACGATGCGTTAAAAATAGTTCATCTAGAATTTTTTCAATTTGCGCGTGGTCTGCATCAGCGTCTAAAATTTTATGTTTGCCTTGGGCAGCTTTACGTTAAGCTTAAAACCCAGCGCGTTAATGGTAAAGCTAGGCTCACCCATGGTAAAAGCACTGCCATCACCAATCACATGTTCTGCATGCACTTTGCCATTAAATGTCATGCTGTAATCGAAGGCAATAATTAAAGGCGCAATCGTTGTGCCATCTACAATCAAGCTGCCGTGATTATAGTGGCCATATAGCACCTCGCTTACCGTGCAATCGCCGTAAACATGCGTTTGGCCGCCTGCCAAGTTAAGCGTTTTTGCCGTTAAATTGCCCTCTACAATTAAGCTAGGTGAATAATCCATATCGTAATCAAGATAGCAAGCATTGGGTATATGCAGATCTTTTTTAAATAAAATGGCACTAAAAACGCCACCTTCAGGTAAATCTGGCAAGGAGCCAACCATATCTTCGTGACTAAATGCGCCTGTCATATCGCTGATAAAATCGTCTTCTACCACAATCACAAACGCATCTTTTGGCTTGTTAACAAAATCGCCATGTTCTGGCAAAAACGCTTCAGCGCCACCGGGATAATCATGAAAAGCTTTATCTAGGCTAATGATTTTATAGGGTAATTGATCGGCCATTCACTTAATCCTTGTTCAAAAGTCGGCTAAAAAATCCTTTTTTGACGACTTTAGCATCTAGTTTGTCAGCCATTAGTTTATAAGCCGTTTCGTAAAGGGCAGCATAATAGGCCTCGGTTTTTATTTTGGGGTCAAACAAAAAGGCTTTATCAAAGCTCTCAATAGCCTCAGCATGTTGCCCAAGCAAGCTTTGAAAGCTGCCTTTTAGCACATTTAAGCCAGATTCGCTGTCTTGTGCTTCACGCTCGTACGTGTTGATTAAATCTAAGCCTTTTTGATATTGCTCCAGCATTAAGCAGCTATAAGCCGCGTACCAATAAGCCATGTAATGCGCAGGCTTTAACATCCCTAATATTTCAGCATCTGCCAGCGTGGCTGCGTAATTGCTGTGCTTATAAAAATAAATGTAGGCGCGGTTTTCTAGCAATAAGGCATAGTTATAGTCATCATTTATGCCTAAACTTTGGCATTTGTCGATGCCAGCGCTATAAACGCTTAACGCTTCGGGAAACTGTTCATGCTGGTGATAGCCGTAATAACCTAAATTATTGTATAGCATCAGGCTATTGGGCTGAGCTTTTAGCCCTTCGTTGAATTTTTTGATGCAGCCTCATTACCGTTTAAAACCGCTTCGCACAGCGCATAATGTGTCATTAGCGTTTCATAAGCTGGATAAATATCTTCTAGTGTTTTTTGTTTCGTCAAACTTAACTTTGGTAGCGCGCTAGACCCAATAGTACAAATTCTAAAGCTTTGTGCGTCTCGCCAGAGTTGCGTAAACTGCCTGCGTAATCAATAAAATACGATGAAATATCAAACGGTTCAAAGCCAACTGTTGGCGGCTGATTTTCATCTTCTGAAACAGGCAGTACAGCCAAGTCTTTGGCTAATGCAGCATCAAGGCCATCGCCATAATAGTGTTCAGACCATTTTTTTGCCTCAAGCGGCTGATTATTTTTATTGTAAAGCCAAATTAAATGGCGAATATTTTCGTCAAATTGGCTGTTTTGAACACCTTTTAACTCGATGGCAATGGCTTTTGGTACATCTCGATCGGTATAAATTAAGGCCAAATTATGGCAACACATGGCATAAACATGCGCATCGTTATTGGCGGCACTACCTAGCTGACGGTCAAAATAATCTTTAAACAAAACTATGCTGCGCTGGTAATAAGCCTGCATGATATGGTTGCGCGCTAGTTTTTGGCTGGCAGAAAGCGTGGCGTCATCAATATAGCCCTCATCTGGGCCTAGCATCACAGCGGTGTTGTAATACTCAGGGCCGCTATTGCCCGCTAAATAAGGCGTAAAATCGGCAGGAAAAGCTTGATGCATCGCAAAATATTGCAGTAAAAAGCGCGCCTGAAAAAATGGTAAATCTTCAGGTTTTGGCTGATACGCTAAGTAATGCGGCAAAGCCAGCGCGTTTTGATTGCCTAGCGCATAAC
>JACMNB010000046.1 GCA_014378845.1 Methylotenera sp.
AAGCATTTGTTATCTTGAGTTTTACTTAAACCATACAACAAAACATTCTCTATACCTTGCGATACAGAGCATTTGTCGCGTCTAAGTAAAATGTCTTAACCACAAACACCCACACTTATCAGTCGTTCAATTTGTTAAAGATCAGATGCTACTAAAACCATTTAAATCGCTATGTTTAAACTGGTTGCGGGAACAGGATTTGAACCTGTGACCTTCGGGTTATGAGCCCGACGAGCTGCCAGACTGCTCCATCCCGCGTCCGATTCGGTATATGTGTCACCGAGAGATGAGACTATAGCAAGTTTTTGGCATACGTGTCAAACCAATTCTCGCTTTTAATTAAAACTACTAGAAACTGCTGTTAATAAAAAAGCCCAATGAAATGGGCTTTTTATCTTAAGCTATTGATTAAGCTTACTTAACAAATTAATTATTTGTTAATTGAGCCAAAAACCTTTTTAAGCAAGCTGCTCGCTTGGCCTAGCGGATCTTTACGAATGGCAGCCTCTTCTTGTGCCACCATGTAATACACGCCATCTAGCGCTTTTTTGGTCACATATTGATTAATGTTAGCGTCCTCTTTTTTGACCACGCCAAACTTGCTGCCCATTTCTGCGTATTTATTGTAACTATCAGCTAATTGAACGTTTGCGGTCGCTTTTTGTACGATGGGTAAAAATTTTTCACCCATTTGCGAAGAAGTCGTCTTTTTAAAATATTGCGTGGCGGCGTCTTGCGGGCCCGTTAAAATAGCCTTGGCATCGGCTAAGCTCATTTTCTTAATAGAATCAACCAGTAGCGTTTTGGCTTGTGGCACAGCCGCTTCAGCGGCGCGGTTCATCTTAAGCACCAATTCATCTGACTGCTTGCCCATGCCCATAAATTTCATGCCTTTTTGAATCTTTTTTAACGAATCTGGCAAAGGAATTTTAACCGCGCTGTTGCCAAAAAAGCCATCTGCCGCGCCTAAGCTAGCAACCGCTTTGCCTACGCCTTGGGTTAGTGCTTCTTTTAGGCCACCGCTGGCCTCAGTATTGCTTAAACTGTTAACGCCAGCTGTATTGCTAGCCCCGCTAGTATCGGCACTGCTGGTATTGCCAGTTGATTTTACGGCATCTTTTAACGTCGATAAATCAAACGCGTTGGCGTGCGTGACAAAAACCGCTAGTGCAGATACTGCAATTAATTTCTTCATAATAAACCCTTATTGTTAATGAGTGATTCTTTAACGATGCTGTCAACTTAATAGTTTACGCTTGCTGGCGGTATTTTTTGGATTCTTATCAATGATTTAAAGAGATTTTACATTCCAGATATTGTTGGCGTATTCACCAATAGTACGGTCGCTCGAAAATTTAGCCATGCGCGCCACATTTAAAATAGCGCGGCGCGACCATTCTTCTTGATTTTGATACAATTTGCCGACTTCGTCTTGGGTAGCGATATAACTTGCATAATCAGCCAACAGCAAATAGTTGTCGCCATTATTCAGTAGATTATCAATAATTGCTTGATACCGATTGTGCTCGTCGGGTGAGAAAAACCCGCTGCCAATCATATCTAACACTTGTTTTAAGCCGGGGTTGTTATAGTAATAATCGCGCGGGTTGTAGCCGTTTGCCTTGGTTTGTGCCACTTGCGGCGTGGTTAAGCCAAAAATAAAGATGTTGTCATCGCCTACTTCTTCTTTAATTTCCACGTTGGCGCCATCTAGCGTGCCTATGGTCAACGCCCCGTTTAGGGCCATTTTCATATTGCCTGTGCCGCTGGCTTCGGTGCCTGCGGTGGATATTTGCTCAGACAAATCGCTGCCTGGGAAGAGAATTTCGGCAGAAGAAACATCATAATTGGGGTAAAACACCACTTTTAATTGTTCGCCAATCGCGGGGTCGTTGTTCACCACATGCGCTACATCGTTAATCAAGCGAATAATTTGCTTGGCCATCCAGTAGCCAGGCGCGGCTTTACCGCCAAAAATCACCGTGCGCGGCGTCAAGTTTTGCTCGCCAGCGCGAATGCGGTTATACAAAGTAATCACATGCAACACGTTTAAAAGCTGGCGTTTATATTCGTGAATGCGCTTAATTTGCACGTCAAACAAACTATTAGGGTTAACCAAAATGCCTGTGTGCGAATGTATTTTTGCAGCCAAACGCTGTTTATTGGCCAATTTAACCGCGCGAAAAGCCTTGCGAAAATCCTTGTCATCCGCCAAAGGCGTGAGCTTGACTAGTTTTGCCAAGTCTTGCTGAAAACCATCGCCAATCGCTTTGCTAATTAATGCGGTTAACAGCGGATTAGCCTGATTTAACCAGCGGCGCGGCGTAATGCCATTGGTAACATTAGTCAGTTTATTTGGGTAAATTTTATGAAAATCGGCGAATAAAGTCGTTTTTAATAACTCACTATGTAGCGCTGCCACCCCATTAACGGTATGCGAGCCAACAACAGCCAAATGCGCCATGCGTACGCGGCGACCTTGCGTTTCATCAATAATCGATACGCGGCGCAGCAAATCAGCATCACCAGGAAAGTTACGGCTTACCCAGCTTAAAAATTGCCAGTTTATCTCATAAATAATTTCCAAATGGCGTGGTAACAAAGAGCCAAACAGCTCCACCGACCATGTTTCAAGCGCTTCTGGCATTAGCGTATGGTTTGTATATGCAAAAATTTTGTTCACCAAACCCCAGGCAAAATCCCAGCTTAAACGGTGCACATCGACCAATTGATACATCATCTCTGCCACACCAATTGCAGGGTGCGTATCATTCAGTTGAATGGCAATTTTTTCAGGTAATAACGCCCAATCTGCAGGCGTATGCATGGTGTGCACGCTTAAAAAGCGGCGCAAAATATCTTGAATAGAGGCTGACACAAAAAAGTATTGCTGCTTAAGCCGCAGTTCGCGTCCCGATGCAGAGGCGTCATTTGGGTACAGCACTTTTGAGATGGTTTCAGTCTCTACACGCTCTTCTACCGCGCGCTCATAATTGCCGTCATTAAAATGACGCAAATCAAATTCGCGCGTGGCTTTGGCCGACCATAAACGCAGGCTATTCACTGTTTCAGTGCCGTAGCCAGGCACGGGCATGTCATAGGCCATCGCAACCACCTGCTCTGCATCTACCCAATGGCTATTCATCACGTTATGTTCTAACACATGCAACACATGGCCATAAAACTTAATATTATAGGTTGCTTCTGGGCGTTGGAACTCCCAAATATTGCCGTAGCGCAGCCAATTATCAGGGTTTTCTACTTGCTGACCATGTTCGATTGATTGCTTAAACATGCCAAATTCGTAACGAATACCGTAACCAGTGGCAGGAATATTCATGGTGGCCATGGAATCTAAAAAGCAGGCTGCCAAACGGCCTAAGCCGCCATTGCCGAGCGCTGCATCTTGCTCTAGCTCTACCGCGCGTTCTAAGCTGTGGCCTAATGTCGTTAAACCATCGCTTAACTCGTCTTGAATGCCTAAATTAAGGGCAGCATTACTCAGCATGCGCCCAATTAAAAATTCTAAAGATAAATAATAAAGGCGCTTCGGGTCTTGCTCGGCATAGGCATCAGCCGTTTTGACCCAGCGCGCGACGACGTGATCGCGCACCGTATAAGCCGATACGTCATACCAATCCCGATTTGTGGCAGTTGCGCTGGTCTTAAAGCTAGAGAATATCAGGTGATTTTGTAAAGCTTGTTTGACGGGCGTTAATTTTGGTGTCGTTTTAAGATTCGCCATTGCTGGCGCGATTTTGTCTGTTGGTAGTGGGTTTGATTTGGTCGGGTTCATATTGCATCCAATGGATTTGATTAGCTAGGCTTTGGTGTGCATTTTAACAAACTCCGCCCCCATCTTGAGAATTACTTGACAACATATCAATAAAAAATCCTGCAGTGCAGGATTTTTTAAATTGAAACGCTCGCTTAATGAAGGTGATGATTAAACCAGTAAACTGTTCATCCTTTTCACAAAGGCTGCCGGGTCGTTTAATTGCCCGCCTTCAGCCAGCAGCGCTTGGTCAAATACCAAGTGCGCTAAATCTGCAAACTTGGCTTCTTCGGTTTCATTTTCTAAGCGTTTCACCAATTTATGCGCTGGGTTTAACTCTAAAATCGGCTTAATTTCAGGTCCTTTTTGACCAGCCGCTTTTAAAATACGGGCCATATTGCCCGATAAATCGTGCTCGCCAGCCACTAAACAGGCGGGTGAATCAGTTAGGCGATGCGTCACGCGTACTTCTTTAACCGCGTCGCCCAGCGTCGCTTTAACGCGCTCTATTAATGTTTTAGCCTCCTCTTCAATTTTTTTATGAATTTCTTTTTCGGTGTCCGTTTCTAACGCGCCTAAATCCAAATCACCTTTGGCAATACTTTGTAATTTTTTGCCTTCAAATTCGGTCAAGCTGCCTAACAACCACTCGTCAACTTTGTCGCTTAACAATAAAACTTCAATGCCTTTTTTGCGGAAAATTTCTAGGTGCGGCGAATGCTGCGCGGCGGCAAACGTGTCAGCAGTAATGTAGTAAATGGCTTTTTGTTCAACTTGCATTTTGGCAATATAATCTGCAAACGAAACGCTCTGCGAGGCAGTATCGCCGCGCGTGCTGGCAAAGCGTAATAAACCTGCAATTTTGTCTTTATTAGCAAAATCCTCACCTGCACCTTCTTTTAATACGCGGCCAAATTCGCTCCAAAATTTAGCGTAATCGTCAGGTTTTTCCGTTGCCATTTCTTCCAATAACCCAAGCACTTTTTTTACCGAGCCATTTTTAATAGCGTCCACATCGCGGCTGTCTTGCAGTATTTCGCGTGATACATTTAACGGCAAATCGGCACTGTCAATCACGCCGCGCACAAAACGCAAATATTGCGGCATTAATTTATCGGCATCTTCCATAATAAACACGCGTTTTACATATAGCTTAATGCCGTGACGGCGCTCACGATCGTACAAATCAAACGGCGCTTTTGATGGAATATATAGCAGAGAAATATACTCTTGTTTGCCCTCTACCCGGCTGTGGCTATAGGCTAGCGGCGCTTCAAAATCATGCGAAACATGCTTGTAAAATTCGTTATATTCGTCTTCGGTAATGTCATTTTTGGCTCTCGCCCATAAAGCAGAAGCCTTATTGATGGTTTCAAGCGTGTCCGTTATAACCATTTCACCTGGCTTTTGGACGCCATCAGCCCCTTGTTCGCCCTCTTTCCATTCGCTTTTTAGCATGGTAATTGGCAAGGTAATGTGATCAGAATATTTGCGAATAATCGATTTTAATTGCCAATCATTTAAAAATTCGTCTTCATTTTCGCGCAAATGCAACACAATTTCTGTGCCGCGCGATGCTTTTTTAACGCTATCCAGTGTGTAATCGCCCTCACCCGCGCTTTGCCATTGCACCCCGTCACTACTGCCTGCGCGCCGAGTTGTTAAGGTTACTTTGTCGGCAATAATAAAGCTGGAATAAAAACCAACCCCAAACTGGCCGATTAAATTTGCGTCCTTGGCATCGTCACCACTTAAGCTTTGAAAAAACTCTTTGGTGCC
Organism: Methylotenera sp.; assembly: GCA_014378845.1. Taxonomy (GTDB): domain Bacteria; phylum Pseudomonadota; class Gammaproteobacteria; order Burkholderiales; family Methylophilaceae; genus Methylotenera_A. The sequence continues at coordinate 5,555 of JACMNB010000046.1, forward strand.
CGATTTTGCAATGGTGCCGATATTCGCAATCACCTCGTCGCGGCTCATGCCGATGCCGTTATCGCTAATCGTTACCGTACGCGCAGCTTTATCAAAACCAATTGTAATTTTAAGTTCGCTGTCATTTTCATACAGCGCGCTGTTTGCCAGCGCCTCAAAACGCAGCTTATCGGCCGCGTCCGACGCGTTAGAGATTAGCTCGCGCAGCACAATTTCTTTGTTGCTGTACAGCGAATGAATCATTAACTGCATCAATTGCTTGACTTCGGCCTGAAATTCTAATTTTTCGGTCGCAACGTTTTCATTTTTTTGGTCAGTTTTTGCTGTTGCCATTTTGATTCCTTAATGTTGCTAAAATATTTTAAAAAAGGTTGGTTGCTATTAAATTGGGTTAAAGCAGATAATTTCAAGGCAATTAGTTAAAATTGGAATATTTATGATGAAAATTAGCTTGATGACAAATTGTCATCAAAAATAAGCAATATGTATGCTATAAAAGCGTATGCAAAACGATAATACTGTTTCTTCAGAAACCCTGTTGGCCGCAGTTGATTTGGGCTCTAATAGTTTTAGGCTGGAAATTGGCCGCATTGCGCATGGCCAAATTCAGCGTGTTGATTACTTAAAAGAAACCGTGCGCCAAGGTGGCGATTTAGATGAAGAGCGTAATTTAAAACCTGAAGGTATTGAGCGTGGACTTAAATGTTTAGCGCGCTTTGGCGAGGTGCTAAAAGGCTTTCCTAAGCATCATGTGCGCGCGGTAGCCACGCAAACATTGCGTGAGGCGCGTAACCGCGATGTGTTTATCAAACAAGCCAAAAAAGCGCTGGGTTACGATATAGAAGTGATTTCAGGCGTAGAAGAAGCGCGGCTTATTTACGAAGGCGTTAGCCGCTTACTGCCGCAATCGGATGAGCGCCGTTTGGTGATTGATATTGGCGGGCGTTCGACCGAGTTTATTTTAGGGCAACAGTTAACGGCAGAAACTACCGATTCGTTACGCGTGGGGTCGGTTGCTTGGTCGCTTAAATATTTTGCTGATGGCACATTTACCGATAAAAATTTGCAGCGCGCCGAAATTGCGGCTGAATCATTTTTGGACGCTGTAGCGCCCGTTTACAAGCGCGCTAATTGGGATGTGGCGTACGGCGCATCTGGCACGGTGGGCGCAGTGGCCGAGGTACTGGGCTATGCTGGGTTCGACGAGAACAAAATCACGCGCGAAGGTTTGGCATGGCTGCGCCATCAATTAATTAAAGCTAAAACGGTCGATAAGCTCAGCTTAAATGGCTTAAAAGATGA
>JACMNB010000047.1 GCA_014378845.1 Methylotenera sp.
CATTGTTGACATCGCCAACTATGTTGCCGATTACGAAATCACCTCGCAAGAAGCATTCGACACCGCCCGCAACTGCTTAATGGATACGCTCGGTTGCGGCTTTGAGGCGCTGGATTACCCAGCTTGCACCAAATTGCTCGGGCCAGTCATCGCAGGCACCGTGGTGCCAAACGGCGCAAAAGTGCCAGGTACAAACTTTCAGCTCGATCCTATTTTAGCCGCGTTTAATATTGGCGCGATGATTCGCTGGTTAGACTTTAACGATACTTGGTTGGCCGCAGAATGGGGTCATCCATCGGACAATTTAGGCGGTATTTTAGCCGTGGGGGATTATATTTCGCGCAAAAACGTAGCCGAGGGCAAAGCTGCCCTCACTATTAAAGACGTGCTTACCGCCATGATTAAAGCGCACGAAATTCAAGGCGTTTTAGCCTTAGAAAACAGCTTTAACCGCGTGGGTTTAGATCACGTTATTTTAGTCAAAATCGCCTCAACCGCTGTGGTTACCAAACTACTTGGCGGCAATAAAGAAGACATCATCAACGCCGTTTCTAACGCGTTTGTAGATGGTCAAAGCTTACGTACTTACCGCCACTCACCTAACACTGGCTCACGCAAATCATGGGCAGCAGGCGATGCAACTAGCCGCGCAGTGCGTTTGGCATGGATGGTATTGCAAGGCGAAATGGGCTATCCTTCAGCATTAACAGCTAAAACATGGGGCTTTTACGATGTGTTATTTAAAGGCAACGCCTTCAAATTTCAACGCGCATACGGCAGCTATGTGATGGAGCAAGTGCTGTTCAAAATTAGCTTCCCAGCCGAGTTTCACGCGCAAACCGCGGTGGAATGCGCGATTCAATTGAATGCAGCCGTTGGCAGCAAGCTACAAACGCTTGAGCAAATTAACGCTATTGATAAAATCATTATCACCACACACGAATCTGCCATTCGCATTATCGACAAAACTGGCCCTTTAGATAACCCTGCTGATCGTGACCACTGTATTCAATACATGGCTGCGATTGGCTTGCTAAAAGGCAACTTAACCGCACTTGACTATGAGGACAGCTCTGGCGCAGACCCACGCATAGACGCCATCCGCGCCAAAATGACTTGCGTTGAGAAAACTGAATATACCGCCGATTATCACAACCCAGAAAAACGCTCAATCGCCAACGCCATCCAAATTTTCTTTAAAGATGGCAGCAGCTCAGACAATATCGCCGTGGAATACCCAATAGGTCATCGCCGTCGCCGTGGTGAAGGCATCCCAGAATTGGTTAAAAAATTCAAAGTGAATTTAGCCCGCCGTTTTGATGCAAAAACACAAGCCGATGTATTGGCGCTTTGTTTACATCAAAGCAAGCTGGAAGCCACGTCTGTGAATGACTTTGTGGATATGTTGGTGGTTTAATTTGTAGGGTGTGTAAAATGGGTTTATTTGCACACCATTGCGATGGTTATTGATTGAATTGGTGTGCAAGATAAATCATTTTGCACACCCTACTCGCTACTCGCTACTCGCTACTCGCTAGTTCGCTTAGTAAACAATGTTATCCTATGTGAAATTATAAAGAGGATAAAAAAATGTCTATAACTAGCTGGTTAATGAATTTAATACGGCCCAAACAAAAATCTGATTTTCGCACTAAAGCGTTAATGCACGCTGTAGATGTAACAACTAGTTACGGCGAGGTACTTGAACAAACATCCGCAAGTGCCAGAAAAAAGCACCCTATTAACTTGTTGCCTTACCCAAAAAGCGAGATATTAGAGGCTATAGAACTTCTTAAATCATGCAAAGATAACATCCTCGACCACAAGCGTTTATTAAGTTTTATGGATAAGCAACAGGTTCAAATAATGCTTTCAAATAAGTTTAGTGAGCAAATGTCTGACAGCACCGTTTTTTTCTAAGTGACTTTGTTGAAGCTGATAAAGCCAAAAATGAAAATGCAGAATGGGACGAAATAGCTAAACTTGCTAAAAGCTTAGAGGATTAGCCAACGTAGGGTGTGCAAATTGCCTTTTATTTGCACACCGTTTCTCAAAACTATTCACCAAACACACCTTTTTCATCAACCCCACCCCACTTCTCATTCACTAGGCCTTGCGTAACATATTTATGAAACGTGCTGTGCGGCAAATCTTTTACTTGTTTCACATACCCATGTTTTACTGGTTGTAATGAATATAATCGACATGGCGTTGTAAATCAATGTCATCACGTATTTGATGCTCCCAATATCGCCTTTGCCAAATACCTTTTTCGCGATGTTTAATTTTGCTGTTTGAGCGTTGTTGATTTGCGCTAAAATTTCGTGAAAACTGGCTTTTAATGATGCGCCAACGCAATGCGTAATCACCATCATCTGCGGGCATTTGCCAGATTGCGTGAATATGGTCGGGCAAAATGCTAATAGCGATGGTGGTGAAAGGATACAAGGTGTTGGCGCGTTTATATGCTTGTCGAAACCAATCGATGTGGTCAATTAATAAGTTGTTGTTGCGTTGTGCAAGGGTTAATGTGAAAAAGCAAGTAGCGCCAGCGGTTTGGCTTCTGATGTAATTTGGCATGGTTCGATTTTAGTATCAATGGTAATTGTGTGCAAAGTAAATCATTTTGCACACCCTACAGCAGAGTGGTGAAATTAGTGTGCAAATAAAAGCTTTTTGCACACACTACGACTAGGGTAAAATGCTGTTTTATTGAACTGCTGTTTGAAAGCTTTTTTTATGACGATAACTACTCTTAACGCGCTATCGCCTCTCGATGGTCGCTACCAAACAAAACTTGACGCACTGCGGCCTTATTTTAGCGAATATGCGCTGATAAAATATCGCGCAAGCGTTGAGGTGGAGTGGCTGAAAGCTTTAGCAGCGGCGAAAGATTTACAAGAAATTGCGCCGTTTTCTGCGGATACAATCAAAGAATTAGATACCACGATTGTTAACTTTTCCGAGGCCGATGCGGCGCAAGTAAAAGCGATTGAAGCGCGTACTAATCACGACGTAAAAGCGCTTGAATACTGGCTTAAAGAGAAGTTTGACGCGAACCCAGAGATTAAAAAAGCCAGTGAGTTTATTCACTTTGCTTGCACTTCAGAAGACATCAATAATCTA
>JACMNB010000048.1 GCA_014378845.1 Methylotenera sp.
AAACTTGCGCCACTTTGGGCATGTTGAAAGACGGCCAAGCTGAGCAATTAAAAGATGCGGGCTTGGATTTTTACAATCACAACCTAGACACCGCGCCCGAATTTTATGGTGACGTGATTAGCACGCGCACCTATCAAGATAGGCTTGATACCCTGGGACGCGTTAGAAATGCCGATATTAACGTGTGCAGCGGCGGCATCATCGGTATGGGCGAATCGCGCTACCAGCGTGCGGGCTTATTGGCGCAATTGGCTAATATGGAAAGGCCACCAGAAAGCGTGCCGATTAATTTGCTGACACAAGTTGAAGGAACGCCTTTATTTGGTGCTGATGCGCTAGACCCAATTGAGTTTGTGCGCACGATTGCCGCAGCGCGCATCACCATGCCGCAAAGTTATGTGCGGCTTTCAGCTGGCCGCCAAAGTATGAGTGAGGGCATTCAAGCTTTGTGCTTCTTAGCTGGTGCCAACAGTATTTTTTATGGCGAAAAGCTATTAACCACGGGCAACCCAGAGGCGGCGATGGACAGGGCGTTATTTGATAAATTGGGTATTAATAAAGCATAAATAGATTGGTAGGAGCGATTTTTAAATCGCGAATGAAATTTCCACATTGTAATTCGCGATTTAAAAATCGCTCCTACAGAAAATACAGCCATGCTAAACGCTTTACAAAAAGAATTGGAACACCGCAAAACCGACGGTTTATTACGTCAAAGACGATTGCTGGACTCACCGCAGGCCGAGCATATTGTAGCCAACGGTAAGCCATATCTATCGTTTTGTAGTAACGATTACTTGGGCTTGGCCAACCATCCTGCGTTAATTTTAGCCATGCAAAACGCGGCGGGAATTTCCGGCGTTGGTAGCGGCGCATCTGGGCTGGTTACTGGCCATCATCGTTATCATGATGATTTAGAAAAAGAGTTGGCAACGTTTGTCAATTTACCCGCTGCGCTATTATTTTCAACTGGTTATATGGCTAATATTGGTGTGCTGGGCGCGCTAGTTGGGCGCGGTGATGCGATTTTTGCCGATAAGTTAAACCATGCTTGTTTAAACGATGGCGGCTATTATTCAATGGCAGAATTTAATCGATTTGCACACAATGATGTGGCGGCGCTCGAAAAATTGTTAAAAACCAGCAACGCAAAACACAAGTTAATTGCGGTAGATGCGGTGTTTAGTATGGATGGCGACATTGCGCCATTGCCAGCATATTTGCGGCTGTGCGAGCAATATGATGCTTATTTGTATGTGGATGATGCGCATGGTTTTGGCGTGTTGGGCGAGCATGGAATAGGAAGTTTAAGCCATTTTAACTTGGCTTCACCACGGTTAATTTACATGGCAACTTTAGGAAAAGCGGCGGGTGTGGCAGGCGCGTTTGTGGCGGGTGAGGCAGTTGTGATTGACTATCTCATTCAAACCGCAAAAAGCTATGTGTATAGCACACCCGCGCCGCCAGCTTTGTCTGCTACTTTATCAGCTTCATTACACCTGATTGAAAAAGGCGATACATTGCGTGCGCATTTGCAACATTTAATAGTCACTTTAAAGGCCAATTTGCAGCTAAAAAAATGGCAGTTAATGCCGTCAATTACCGCCGTGCAGCCGCTAGTAGTTGGCAGCAATCATGCGGCGGTTGGCCTAAGTGAGCACTTACAAAAATTGGGCATATTAGTGCCAGCCATACGCCCGCCAACGGTGCCGGTGAATACGGCGCGGCTGCGTATTTCGCTATCGGCCGCGCATTCTGAGGCCGATGTTATACAATTAGCCAGAGCCATTAATCAAGCAGAAAGTGAATTAGCATGAGTGCACATGTTGAGATAATCGGTCAAGGCCAGCCGTTGGTGATGATTCACGGCTGGGGCTTGCACAGCGGCGTTTGGCAGCCCTTAGTTAAGCAGCTTTCAAAGCAATATATGTTGTATTTGGTCGATTTGCCAGGACACGGCAACAGCCGTCCAATTGAGCCGTATCATCTGCATGCGTTGGCGGATGAAATTGCGCAAGTGATTCCTGGCGTGTCAGATGTACTCGGCTGGTCGCTTGGCGGCTTAGTTGCGCAGCGCATTGCGCTTAATCAGCCCGATAGAATAAGGCGCTTAGTGCTGGTGAGTTCAACGCCTTGTTTTGTCACAAAAGTGGGTTGGGATGCAGGCATAAACCCAACTGATTTTGAAGCATTTGCCGATAATGTGAACCGCGATTACAAGGCGACAATGTTGCAATTTTTAACTTTGCAATGCATGCAATCAAAAGATAGGCGCGCGACCATTAAACAGCTGCGCCAAAGTTTTGAAACCCGCCCAACGCCCACGCAAAGCACATTAGGCCGCGCGCTTAATGTGTTGTTAGATAGCGATTTGCGTGCAGAGGTGGCCAATATTCGTAAACCAACGCTGCTGATTCATGGCGATCGCGACACATTAACGCCCGTGCAAGCCGCGAATTGGTTGATGCAGCACCTGCCACAAGGATTTTTGCGCGTGATGGCTGGCGCTGCGCACGCGCCATTTTTGTCGCACACAGAACAGTTTATTGATGCGCTAACTCAATTTTTAGAGCCAAACGTTTAATGCAGCCAGTTGAAATTGACGCGTATCACATTGATAAAGCCCTTGTACGCGCATCGTTTAATCGCGCAGCCAATACTTATGATGCCGCCGCTGTGCTGCAAAAATTAGTGCAAAGTGAAATGTTAAGCCGTTTAGATTTAGTTAAGATTAAGCCAAAAGCCATACTGGACGCGGGCTGTGGCACTGGGCATGGCAGTTTTGAATTGCAAAGGCGCTATAGAAACGCGCAAGTATTTTCGCTAGATATTGCGCTGGGTATGCTGCAAAAAACGCGTTTACAGCAGCCTTATTTGCGGCGATTATTGAGCGCAGAAAAATTGATATGTGCCGATATTGAAAGTTTGCCAATCGCTGATAATAGTATGGGCATGGTGTGGAGCAACTTAGCGTTGCAATGGTGCAATAATTTAGACGCGGCTTTTGGCGAATTTGCGCGCGTGTTGCAGCCAGAAGGCTTAATCATGTTTAGCACGTTTGGGCCAGATACCTTAAAAGAGTTACGCGCCGCCACCAGCTCTTCAAAACAGATGCATGGCAATACGCATGTGAGCCGCTTTATTGATATGCATGATATTGGTGACGCGCTGATTCGCAGTGGTTTTAGTGCGCCCGCGCTAGATGTTGAAAGCTATACGCTAACTTACGACGATGTAAAAGCGGTGATGACCGATTTAAAAAACATAGGCGCACACAACGCCACTGCAGGGCGCAATCGCGGCCTGGCGGGCAAAGGCTTTTTACAAAATTTAACGCAAAATTATGAGCAATTTCGCACTGGTTTAAAAGAGGATGGCGGCAAGCTACCAGCCACTTTTGAAGTCATTTACGGGCATGCTTGGAAGGCAGCTACAAAGCCATTGCAAGAGGATGGCTACGCGCCAATTTCTTTCATCAATAAAAAATTAGGATAACCATGTAGGAGCGATTTTTAAATCGCGAAAGCCATGTAGGCAAAATGATTAACTGCTGTGCGCAATCACAAATGCTTGCGATATCAATATCGCTCCTACCAAAAACATGATAAATCAAACAATCCCTAAAGCACTCTTTATTACAGGCACCGATACTGGCGTGGGCAAAACTTATGTTGCTTGCAAGCTAATGGAGCAATACGCTGCGCAAGGCTATAAAGTGGTCGGCATGAAGCCAATCGCAGCGGGTGAAGATTTTGTAAATGGCGAATGGGTGAATGACGATGTGCTTAAGCTAGAAGCTGCCAGCAATGTTAAGGCGCCGCGCGCTTTAACCAACCCGTATAGTTTTAAAGAGCCGATTGCCCCGCACATAGCCGCCGAGTTAGCTGGCGTTAATGTCAGGTTAGAAGTGCTGAGGCAGGCTTTTGATGAGCTTAGCCAATTGGCTGATGTTGTAATAGTAGAGGGCGCAGGTGGCTTTTTAGTGCCTATTAATGGTGAGGAAACACTTGCTGATTTTGCAAAATCGATTAAGGTACCAATAATTTTAGTAGTGGGTATGAAGTTAGGCTGCATTAACCATACTTTACTCACAGCCGAAGCAATAAAAACAGCGAAATGTCATCTGCATGGGTGGATTGCAAATTCCGCAAACGAAAAAATGCAGTATTACAACGAAAATGTGTCAACAATTGTAAAAAAACTACAATTAAACAACACTTTATTGGGTATGCATCTCTAAAAAAAATTGTCTCAATTATTGATTAAAAATCAATGGCTTAAATAAAATGACTAACTGCGTACAATACAAAATAGCCGTCGTTAGCCCATATGGGCTATTGATGACAAAAGGCTTAGTGCCTAGTATTGCAACTGTCGGTTTAGAAACAGTTTCAGATTTAATTTTAACTTTAATTTAAGGGGTACAAAAAATGAAAAATATCTTAGTTGCTTTAGGCTTTGCAGTAGTTGCAACAAGTGCAAGTGCAAATATTACAAGTGGTGCATTAACAGTGGTTGGTGATGCGCCAGTTACAATCGTACCTTCACCTGGCGATGGTGGTTGGGGTGGTAGTTCTTCACTAACACAAGAAGGCATTTATACTTCTGGTGTTTCAGGTACTTTATTTGCGGATGCAGATGGTTTTTTCAGTGCAACTTATTTGGGTCAAGTAGCAAGTTTTCCAAATCAGTACGCTAACCCAACCATGCAAATGGGCGGTACAAATATGGGCGTTGCAGTTGGCACTACACTTAGCCATGCAGTAACAGCAGGTACCATAGTTGACTTTTCCTTCATTGATGGTGGCCCACATTATTTCCCAGGAGATTTTTCTACAGTATTCGCAAATGGTGATACTAATACGGGAATTCAAGGCATGATTTTCCTAGATGCAGCCGTTTGGAATAGTTTGTATGGCACAGCTTATGATTTCTTGATTGGGTACAACGATTCAGCTAACGTTAATGCTGACTATGATGACTATGTTGTTGGTGTTGTCAACAATGTGCCAGTTCCAGCTGCATTGCCTTTAATGGCTTCTGCACTTGGTATGTTTGGTCTTTCACGTCGTAAAAGTAAAGCTAAAGCAGTTTAATTACTGATTTTAGTGGCGTTAAAAAAACCTCCGCAAGGAGGTTTTTTTATTGGTGGAAATTGGTATCCGCTACTGATTGTTGATTCAGCCATATAAGCTGTTTAAGTTAATATAATTCAATACATCGTTGGTCACTAAATAGCGAATGCTGTGAGTGGTTTTAAGGTTTGCACGAATAACGGTAGAAGAAATATCTAGCGCGCTGATGGCTTGCATATGCACATAACCAGCAGGTTTTTGCGATAAATCGGCAATACTTTCAGTGTAATTTTGCTCTAATAAGGCTGCTAATTCATCTGCAAGTTTGGATTGCTTAATCGTGTTGGGCCTTTGCACCAAAATAATGTGGCAATAATTAAGTAGCTCTTGCCATCTAGCCCAAGTGTTTAGTTGTATAAAAGCATCGCTACCCATGATTAAACACAATGCAACCGAAGCGCCCAGCTCTTTACGTAGCGAAATTAAAGTATCAATAGTGTAAGAAGCGCCAGTACGCTCAAGCTCGCGCATATCAAGTTTAAATAGTGGATTATCTGAAATTGCAATCCGCACCATCTCAGCGCGCTGTATGGCAGATACTTCAGGCGCAACTTTGTGCGGCGGCGTCGCGGATGGAATAAATCGCACTTCATCCAATTGAAGCGCATCTGCCAGCGCTTGCGCCATGCGCAAATGGCCTAAATGAATCGGGTTAAACGTACCACCCAGTAGCCCAATTATTCGCATGTAGGTGCGCTAAAATCCAATAGACTATTGCGCATTTTGCTTACATTTATTTTGCACGCAATAACTAAGCAAGCACTATTGATGCAAACATTAGGCGCGTATTTGGCCATCGCCTAATACAATGTATTTAAGCGAGGTTAGGCCCTCTAAACCTACTGGGCCGCGCGCGTGCAGCTTATCGGTTGAGATGCCGATTTCAGCGCCTAAGCCATATTCAAAGCCATCGGCAAAGCGGGTGGAGGCGTTAACCATCACACTGCTAGAATCTACTTCACGCAAAAACCGCCGCGCTTTGGTGTAGTTTTCGGTGACGATTGATTCTGTATGTTGGCTGGAATACTGATTAATGTGCGCAATTGCCTCATCCAGCCCAGCAACTACTTTGCAGGAGATAATCGCCGCCAAATATTCGGTGTAAAAATCTTCTTCTGTGGCTGCTATTGCGTTATTTACCAGCGCACAAGTCTCCGCGCAACCGCGAATTTCGATGTTGTGCTGCGTCAACATCGCGGCCAATTTTGGCAACATGCTTTTGGCCACACTTCGCGCAATCAGCAGCGATTCTGCCGTATTACAAGTGCCTAAACGCTGCGTTTTGCTGTTTTCTACAATCGCCAGCGCTTTGTCAATATCGGCCTCGTCGTCAATATAGACATGACAATTACCGTCTAAATGTTTAATCACAGGAATGCGCGCGTCATTACTAATGCGCTCAATCAGCCCTTTGCCGCCACGCGGCACAACCACATCCACATAATCTTTCATGGTGATGAGTTCGCCCACAGCTGCGCGGTCGGTGGTTTCAATCACTTGCACGGCGTTAATTGGCAAGCCAGCTTTTTGCAAACCTTCATGCACCAGTTTGGCAAGCGCTTGATTGCAATAAATCGCTTCTGATCCACCACGCAAAATACAGGCGTTGCCCGATTTAATGCATAAGCCAGCTGCGTCAGCCGTCACATTTGGGCGCGCCTCGTAAATAATGCCAATAACGCCCAAAGGCACACGCATTTGGCCGATTTGGATGCCACTTGGGCGGTATTTAAAGTTAGACATTTCACCAATTAAATCTGGCAGCGCGGCAATTTGCCGTAAACCTTCTGCCATTTGTTGAATCGATTTTTCGCTTAAGGTTAATCTGTCTAACATTGCATCACCTAAGCCATTGGCTTTTGCTGCATCACAATCTAGCTGATTGGCCGCAAGCAGCGCAGTTTTTTCACGCAAAATTGCAGTTGCGATAAAATTTAGCGCTAGATTTTTTGTATTGGTATCAGCCGCAGCCATTTGGCGCGAAGCAGCGCGCGCGTTGATGCCAACCGTTTGCATATAATTTTTAATGTCGAGTTGTGTGTCCATAATGGCTATTATACTTTTTTCGTGAAAATGTTGTTTGTTTTGGCGATACTTGCGTAAACTCCCTCCCCATTTTAGGGGGGGGCTGGGGTGGGGGTGAAATGCTGTGAATATATTAACGATACTAACCCTATCCTAGCCCTATCCTAGCCTTCCACCTGAAAAGGGGAAGGAGTTAAATCCGTTAGCGCCCGCGCACTTTCGCCAGCCCAAAACACAGGCGCGATAGCTCCAACCAAGCATCGCCTTGCATCACACCTTTGGCGGTTCTATCTATATCACACAGTTTTTGCAAAGCCGCTTCCAGCTGGCGTATGCTCAAGCGCGCTAATGCTCGCTTCACAAGATTTTGTCTATCACCATAAATACGGGCGTTGGTCATCGCGTTGATGATGTTTTCGCCGCGCGTTTCAGCTTGTTTAATGCGCACCAAGGGTCGCAGCACCCACATGAGCGGATTCATCACCGCGACTGCGTTTTCACCTTCATCTTGCAAGCCTTGCAAAATGCGCGAAGTACGCGCCACATCGCCCGCCAACACTGCCTCGCCAAGCTGAAACGCATCAAAGCGCGATACATTTAACACCGCCTCGCGCACTGCTTCTGCGCTAATTTCGCCAGCAGGGTAGAGAAAGCCCAGCTTCTGAATTTCCTGGTATGCTGCCAACAAATTGCCCTCTATTTGGTTGGCTATAAAGGTTAATGACGCAGCATCGGTGCTTTGACTTTGCACAGCTAGCCTAGCAGAAATCCACTGTGGCAGCTGGCTTGGCGCAATTTCTTTTAGCTCAATCACGGTGGCTGCGCTTTGCAGCGCACTAAACCATGCGCTATTTTTGGCATCGCGTTCTAACGCGGGCAACACAATAATTGTTGTGGTATCGGGGATAATATTAAGCGTTAATTCGATAAGCGCCTTAGCGCCGTCCACGCCAGGTTTTCCGCTTGGGATATGGATTTCAAGAATACGCAAACTAGAAAAAAGCGAAAGCGCTTGGCCAAACTGTTTTATTTGTTGCCAGTTAAAATTGCGCTCAACTATAAAACTGCTGCGCTCTTCAGCGCCAGCCTTACGCGCCGCTTGGCGGATGGCATCTAGACATTCAGATAGGGCAAGCGGCTCGTCGCCAACCAGCACATAAAGCGGTGATAGTTTTTGCAAAAGATGTTGTTTAAGTTGATTTTGTTCTAAGCGCGCCATAAAAAATAGGCGCGATTATTTTTTTAAAGCGGCAAGCCGGCGCAATAGGCCACTAATCACATCGCTACGCATATTATCGTTTAAGCGTTTTTCTTCATCTTGTTTAGCCAATAAATTAGCGTCGCTGTAGGTGTAGTCGCGCCGCGCTTCCACCGTTTGCACTGGGCTCCAAGTAGAGGCACCTGCCGATTTAGTGCGGTAATGCACGCGATAAAATAACTCAAATTCGTTTACAGTACCGCCGCCAGCTAAAGATAAAATACGCTTTTCGCTTTCTTCGCCCACCATTTCAAGCAGCAATTCGGCGTTTTCTGCGCTATCGAGCACTTTCACACCGCTGGTGTTAAGTGATTTTTTAAGATTTGCAGAAATCACCAAAATATTGCCTTGAATAAATATATTATTAAAGGCCACATCGGTAACGCCGCGCAGGTGAAAGCCACAGCTAATTAAGCTGCCTATTAGCGCGGTAAAAAATATTGACCGAAAGCCGATTTTTAGCATGAAGCATTTACCCTGTTAAGCGATGACCACATTAACCAACTTATTAGGCACAATCACAATTTTACGCACAGATGTGCCATCTAGCAAAAACTTTGTCACATAAGTTTGCGATAATGCCATTTTTTCAATTGCTTCTTTACTGGCTTCGCGTGAAGCCAGCATGTTGCCGCGCAGTTTTCCGTTCACCTGAATCACATATTCTACCGAGTCTTGCACTAAAGCAGTTTGATCGGCAATAGGCCAATGCGATTGCAGAATATGGCTCGCAGGGCATAATTCGGCATAAATAGCTTGGCAAATGTGCGGCGCAATTGGCGAAAGTAGCAAGGCAACATTCTCCAACACTTCTTGGCGCACACCTCTAGTTGTGGCATCAACAGCATCAATTTTGGCTAAGGCATTCATCAGCTCCATTACGCTAGAAATGGCCGTATTAAAGCTGTGGCGACGACCATAGTCATCGCCTACTTTTTCGATGGTTTGGTGCAATTGCAAGCGCAATTGTTTCAGTTCTGCGTTTAATTCACCTTTGCTATAGGCTTTAATTTCACCTAAAGCTACGTGCTCAAAGGCTGCTTTCCATAAGCGTTTTAAAAAGCGGCTTGCCCCTTCCACGCCGCTGTCCGCCCATTCTAGGCTTTGGTCTGGCGGCGCCGCAAACATCATAAACAAGCGTGCGGTATCTGCGCCGTAAGCGTCAATTAAGGCTTGCGGATCAACCGTGTTGCCTTTGGATTTGCTCATTTTAGTGCCATCTTTTAGCACCATGCCTTGCGTCAGCAAATTGGTAAACGGTTCGTCGTTATTAATCAAACCAACATCACGCATCAGTTTGTTGAAAAACCGCGCATATAAAAGATGCAAAATAGCATGTTCAATGCCGCCTACATATTGGTCTACTGGCAACCAATAATTGGCGCGCTCGTCCACCATTGCTGTGTTGCAATCAAAACTCGCATAACGCGCAAAATACCAAGATGATTCAAAGAAAGTGTCAAGCGTATCAGTTTCGCGCGTCGCCTTCCCATTGCAAGTTGGACAAGTAGTTTCGTAAAAACTCGGGTCTTTTTTAATCGGCGAACCGACGCCGTCCATTGTCACATCTTCTCGCAACCGCACTGGCAGTTGCTCTGCAGGCACTGGCACTTCGCCACATTTTGCGCAATGCACAATCGGAATCGGACAACCCCAATAACGTTGGCGCGAAACACCCCAGTCGCGCAGGCGGAATTGGGTGCGTTTTTTGCCAAGGTTTTTTGCCGATAAAGCACTAGAAATCGCATCAGCGGCTTGCTCAAAATTTAAACCGTTAAACTCGCCAGAATTAAACAAAATACCGTGTTCAGTAAATGGCAGCTTGCCCCTCTCGCCCAACCCCTCTCCCGCTTGCGGGTGAGGGGAGTTAAGCGCAGCAACTTCATGCGCCTCGGCCGTTTGGTGCTGAGGGGAGTTAAGAACTGCTGCATCTTCAAATCCCCTCTCCCGCGGGCGGGAGAGGGTTGGGGAGAAGGGCTGTCCTGCTGAAGCAGGCGCAATCACCACTTTAATCGGCAAATTGTATTTATTAGCAAACTCAAAATCACGCTCATCATGCGCAGGCACGGCCATTACTGCACCTTCGCCATAACTGGCAAGCACGTAATTAGCTACCCAAACGGGTAATTGCTCACCATTTAATGGGTGCGTGACGAATAAACCGGTATCCATGCCTTTTTTCTCAGCCGTTGCAACATCGGCTTCGGCCACGCTGCCACGTTTACATTCATTGATAAACTCAGCTAATGCAGGATTAGATTGTGCAGCTATAGTCACCAGTGCATGTTCAGCAGCCACCGCCACATATGTTGCGCCCATCAAAGTATCTGGGCGAGTGGTGTAGACTTTTAATGTTGTCCCATCGCTCGCAAGTCGTCTATGGAGGGTTTGATTATCCAATCCAGCTTGCCCCTCTCCCCCAGCCCCTCTCCCGCAGACGGGCGAGGAGAGAGCAAGTGGAAACTCCACTTCGCAGCCATAACTTTTGCCAATCCAGTTACGTTGCATGGTTTTGACTTGTTCTGGCCAACCGTCGAGCTTGTCTAGGTCGTTCAGCAATTCTTCGGCATAGGCAGTGATTTTCATAAAATATTGCGGAATATCACGCTTTTCTACCAACGCGCCACTGCGCCAGCCGCGACCGTCAATCACTTGTTCGTTAGCTAGAACCGTGCCGTCTACAGGGTCCCAATTCACCGTAGCGGTTTTTTTGTAAATCAACCCTTTTTTAAATAGCTCAGTAAAAAGCCATTGCTCCCATTTGTAATATTCGGGTTTGCAAGTGGCAATTTCTCTGTTCCAATCTACGCCTAAACCCAACTGTTTAAGCTGCGTTTTCATGTGCTCGATATTTTCATACGTCCATTTTGCAGGCGCGGTTTTATTGGCGATTGCGGCATTTTCCGCAGGTAAACCAAACGCATCCCAACCCATCGGTTGCATCACGTTAAAGCCCTTCATTTTATGAAAGCGGCTTAACACATCGCCAATCGTATAGTTACGCACATGCCCCATATGCAAGCGCCCGCTTGGATAGGGGAACATCGATAAGCAATAATACTTCGGTTTTTCTGATTTTTCAGAAGCCGCAAACGTTTGATTTTGCGCCCAATAGGCTTGAGCGGCGGCTTCAATTTCTTTAAAAGGATATTGCTGTTGCATGGCTATACGTGTGAATGAAGTAAAAACAGAATTATACTTGAAGGTGCTATTGTATGGCTTAAATGTGGCGCATCTTAAAATGCGGCGTATCAAGCAAAAGCGTTGTCAATAAGTGGCAGCAATTCTTGCTTTAAACTATTAAGCACATACCTGTCTCACGCGGCATGCGTATAATTGCATTATTATGAATCAACCTTGCAGAGGATTGCGTGAGCAGATTTAACATCAAGCCAGGCTATTTGGTTGTACTGGTTAGCCTTTGGCTTGCCAGCGTGTGTAACGCTGGGCTTTGGCTTGGCATTTGGCGTCTGCCAGAGATAGTTGGCTTTAAAGGCGTGGCATTTATGCTGGGCTTTTTTGTGTTTATTTTAGGTTTGCAGATTGCTTTTTTAAGCTTGTTTGCGTGGGGCAAACTGCTTAAGCCAGTGCTGATATTTGTGTTAATTTACGCCGCTTTGGGCGCGTATTTTATGCTCAGTTATGGCGTTGTGGTAGATAAAAGCATGTTAGTCAATGTGCTGCAAACCGATTTACGCGAATCCAAAGAGCTTTTTAGCCTGCAATTGGTGTTGGTGCTGGGCTTAATGGCGTTATTGCCAATTCTATTGTTGTGGCGGGTTAAGGTGCAAAGCGCACCATTTTTTGCACAACTTAAAAGCAATCTTTTGCTGATGTTGCTGGCGATTGTAATGGCGGTAGCGGCTGTGATGTTGACTTTTCAAAGCACTGCCTCGGTGATGCGTAATCACAAAGCGTTGCGATTTATGATTAACCCACTTAATTCGGTGTATGCCTTGGGCTTAATTGTGGCAGAGCCATTTACGCGCGCTAAACTTGCGATGCAAGCGATTGGCCAAGATGCAACAGTTGGCGCGAGTTGGCAATCCAATAAAAAGCCCGCTTTGTTGATTGTGGTGGTTGGTGAAACGGCGCGCGCGGCTAATTTTTCGCTTAACGGCTATGCGCGCGATAC
The DNA here is from genome assembly GCA_014378845.1 of Methylotenera sp. Lineage (GTDB taxonomy): Bacteria > Pseudomonadota > Gammaproteobacteria > Burkholderiales > Methylophilaceae > Methylotenera_A. Next base: position 12,554 of record JACMNB010000048.1, read on the forward strand.
CAATCCAGAGCTAGCACTGGCGCAAGTTGCCAACTTTAGCAATGTGCACTCTTGCGGCACTAGCACGGCGGCATCGGTGCCTTGCATGTTCTCGCATTTGGGTCGCGAGGCCTATAATAAGCGTACCGCCAATTATGAAAGCTTGTTGCCTGTGCTAAAGCATGCGGGCTTGGGTGTACTGTGGCGCGATAATAATGCGGGTTGCAAAGGCGTTTGCAGCATCGAACCTGCCGAGTATGATGATATGAGTCGTTTATCGGTGGCAGGCTTGTGCGAAAACGAAGCTTGTTTTGATGAAATTTTGCTGCATCAACTGGATGAACGTGTCGCCAGCGCGCTTAAAGATCGCAAAACCAGCAAAGCGAATGGCATGGTGATTTTTATGCACCAAATGGGCAGCCACGGCCCAGCGTATTATTTGCGCAGCCCGCAGGCTTATAAAAAATTTATGCCAGAATGTACCAGCAATAATTTGCAAGATTGTAATCAGCAACAGGTGATTAACGCTTACGATAACACTATTTTGTATACCGATCACTTTTTAGCGCAAACCATTAAGTGGCTAAATAGTCATGCAAATCAATATGATACCGCCATGTTATATGTGTCTGACCACGGAGAATCGCTGGGCGAAAACAATACGTATTTGCATGGCTTGCCCTATATGATTGCGCCCGATGTGCAAAAACATGTGCCAATGGTGGTGTGGTTATCGCCCCAAATGCAAACGCGAACTGGCGTCAGCATCGCGTGCTTGCAGCAACAAAAAGAGCTTGCGTTATCGCATGATAACTTATTTCATAGCGTGCTGGGTTTGCTAGATGTTCACACCACTGTTTACCGCGAGGCGCTGGATTTATTTGCGCCTTGCAGTAAAAAATAAAATTAACGCAGCATTAACTTAAATAAGCGCCGCAAAAATATTGGCTTTAATGGTTACTAGCTCGCCCAAGCCGTTAATTTTTACATGTTTTGGTGCACCTGCTGTGCCGCTTTTTGCCCAATCGCTGTAGTAGCTAACCAATGGCTCCGTTATGTTGTGATATTCCACCAAGCGCTTGTTCACCACGTCTGGCGCTTCGTCAGCGCGCTGTACTAAATCTTCACCTGTGATGTCATCTTTGCCTTCTACTTTTGGCGGATTAAATTTAATGTGATAGGTGCGGCCAGATGAAATGTGCGAGCGGCGGCCTGTCATGCGCTCCATAATCGCGCTGTCTGGCACGTCAATTTCTACCACGTAATCAATCATCACGCCCGCGTTTTTCATGGCATCAGCTTGAGGAATAGTGCGCGGAAAGCCGTCAAACAAAAAGCCGTTTTTGCAATCGGCTTCTTTAATGCGCTCGCTCACCATGCCAATAATCACGCTGTCTGGCACTAGCCCGCCGCTATCCATAAAACTTTTGGCCTCTAAACCCAATGGCGTACCCGCTTTAACCGCAGCGCGCAGCATGTCGCCCGTAGAAATTTGCGGGATATTAAAGTGTTGTTTAATGAAGGTGGCTTGTGTGCCTTTACCAGCGCCAGGTGCGCCTAGTAGGATAATACGCATTAGAAGAGTCTCGAAAAAAGTAAATAAATAAAACGTGATTATATCAAATAAGGTAATTGCTAATACGCACAAAATCCGCGACGCTTAAGTTTTCTGCGCGCAATTGCGAGCTGATATTTAATGCAGCAAAGCCGTCGTCGTCTAGAAGACCTTTTAGCGTGTTGCGTAAGGTTTTGCGCCGTTGCCCAAAAGCTTTTAACACCACATTAGCAAACACCAGCGCATCATTCGCCACAAAAGGCAGCGTTGCATGCGGCACGCAGCGCACAAAGGCCGATTCTACTTTGGGCGCGGGGTCAAAACTCTCAGGTGGCACAGTGATTAAATATTCCATGGCCAAATGATATTGCAACATCACCGACAGCCGCCCGTATGCAGCTGTTGAGGGCGATGCCACCATCCGTTCCACCACCTCTTTTTGCAGCATAAAGTGCATATCGGTGATGTGTGAAACGTTATCAAGCAGATGAAATAAAATTGGCGTTGAGATGTTGTAAGGCAAATTACCGACGACACGCAGTTGCTTACCTAAACTCGCAAAATCAAACTTAAGCGCATCCACATTGTGAATCGTAATAGAATTTTTGGCATATTCGTTTTGCATCCAACTAACGATGTCGCGATCAATTTCTACAACATGCAAATGCTTGAATTTTTTAAGCAATGGCTTGGTTAAAGCCCCTAACCCCGGGCCAATTTCGACGATAATTTCTTCAGTTTTTGGGTTGATTGCATCAATCAAACTGCCGATGATGGCTTGATCAGTTAAAAAATTCTGGCCAAAACGTTTTTTTGCGAGGTGTTTCATACTTTGTTTTTAGCCAATTCAATCGCCAATTGTATCGCCGCTTGCATGCTGCCAATGTCAATCTTGCCAAGCCTTGAATTGTTTTTTCCAGCCAAATCTAAAGCAGTGCCGTGATCGACAGAAGTGCGAATAATTGGCAAACCCAGCGTTACATTAACGCCGCCGCCAAAACTGGCGTGTTTTAGCACGGGCAGGCCTTGGTCGTGGTACATGGCGAGTACGGCGTCGGCATTGGCTAGATGATGTTTTGCAAATAAAGTATCGGCGGGTAGTGCGCCAATTAAGTGCATGTTTTCTTTGCGTAAATTTTCTAAAACAGGATTGATGACTTCGATTTCTTCACGACCCAAATAGCCGTCTTCGCCCGCGTGCGGGTTTAGCCCAGCCACCAAAACACGTGGATTTATAATGCCAAATTTAGCAATTAAATCGGCATGTAAAATACGAATAGTGTTTTCTAAAACAGTTTTAGTAATAGCTGCTGGAACGTCTTTTAAGGCCATATGAATGGTCGCCAAGGCAACCCGCATACCGCCTCCTACCAGCATCATCACCACATTTTTTGTATGCGTTTGCTCGGCCAAAAATTCGGTGTGGCCAGTAAACGCAATGCCCGCATCGTTAATCACGCCTTTGTGGACGGGCGCAGTGACGATTGCATCGAATTCGCCATTCACACAACCATCTATTGCGCGGCTAATCGTTTCAAGCACATAGCGGCTATTGGCGGGATTTAATGTCCCTGCAATAACTGGTACGGCGGTGGGAAAATGCAAAACTTTTTTTGGGTCAAACGAGACATTAAGCAGTTGCGCCCTTGCTGCCAGCATATCAGCATCGCCAATAATAGTGAGTTTGGCTGCGATTTCATGTTGCGCTAGCAATACGCAAATATCTGGGCCAATGCCAGCAGGCTCGCCGCTGGTGATGGCGATGCGCGGCAATTTTTGGGTTGTGGACATGCTTAAATTAAGACAAGATTAATGTTGTCTTTAAAAAGCTAAAACTTGTCTTCAATTCGCAACTCAACAAAAGCGCGGTCGCGCATTTCGCGAATCCAATCTTGATAAGCTTCTTCTGATTTACGCGCGCGAATTTCTTGGCGCGCTTTCAACCGCGCCGCTTCTTTGCTCATATCTTGTTGGCGGCGCTCTAACACTTGAATCACGTGCCAGCCAAATGGCGATTGCACGGGCGCGCTTATTTCATTAATTTTAAGCTCGTTCATGGCTTTTTCAAATTGCGGCACGGTGTCGCCAGGGTTAACCCAGCCTAAATCGCCGCCGCTATTAGCGCTGCCGTCTTCTGAAAATTGCCGCGCAAGTGCTTCAAATTTTCCGCCATTATCGAGGCGTTCTTTAATACCATCCATTTTGCGCTTGGCTTCTTTATCTGACATCACTTCGGATGTTTTAATTAATATATGCCGCGCATGCGTTTGGCCAACCACTAAAGTAGAGCTGCCGCCGCGTTTGTTAGTCAGCTTTAAAATATGAAAACCGTTGGGGCTACGAACAGGTTTTGCCACCTCGCCTACTTGCAGCGTTTTAACCGCCTCTAAAAACAAACTTGGCATTTGATCGCCTTTGCGCCAGCCCATTGCGCCGCCTTCAAGCGCATTTGGCGCTTCAGAAAATGCTGCCGATACCTTGCTAAAAGCCGTGCCATCGGCCAATTGTTTAAGCGCCGCTTGTGTCTTTGTTTTGGCTTTTTGCAAATCTTCTGGGCTAGCATCTTCTGGCGTGCGAATCATAATATGTGAGACTTCAAATTCATCTTGCCCACCGCCGCTGGTCGCTTGCGTGGTCAAATAATTATCTACCTCGCCTTCCGAAATAGTCAGCCGATTATCCACTTCGCGCTCGCGAAGGCGCGAAATGATGATTTCGTTACGAATATCTTCGCGGAACTTGCGAATACTAATGCCGTCTTTTTCTAAGGCAATTTTAAACTCATCTACACTTAATTTATTTTGCGCGGCAATCCGTTCAATGGTTTTATCAAGCTGCGTATCATCCACCTTTAAGCCTGTTTGCGCGGCCATTTGTAATTGCAGGCTATCGACAATTAAGCGCTCTAAAATTTGTTTTTCCAGAATAGTTTGTGGCGGCAACTCGGTGCCATTTTTTTCTAGCTGGGCGCTCACTGTTTTGATGCGGTCGGCTAACTCTTGTTCGGTAATCACATTTTGATCTACCACCGCAATAATTCGGTCCATCTTGATGACTTCAGCCGCGCCAGCCATATGGCCAAATATGAAGCCGCTTAAAAGCAATGCTTTGAATAAGTTAAGAATAGTTTTTAATAATGTCATTGGTTGTAATTTTGTTGCCTGTAAATGTTAGGTATCTCGGAGGAACTTAAATAACCAGGAATATCGCGGCGTAATAAGTTGAGTGGATTGGAGCCAATCGACGCCAAACCGCCCAGTTCTAGCTGAAAGAATAAACCATAGTTTGCTTGCGCAGTTGCCGTTTCTACGCGCTGAATCACCGTGCGCGCTTGCCAACAACCTGCATCATATTCTAAGCCAGCCACTGCTTCAATGGGTTTGCTCTCGCGCACCGAGTAGTTATAGCGGCCAACACCATACCAGCCGCGACCTAGCGGCCACTGACCAGAAACGTCTAACTGCTCTAAAAACGCTTGCGTGTAGCGATAGCCAATATTGAGTAGTTTGCCAGGCTCTGGGTTGTAACGCGCTAAAATGTTGCCGCGCACAAAACCGTTACCATCCGTATTATATTGGCTAAATGCGTCTAAATTCCATTGATTTGACAAGCGCGCCGTTAACGCACCAATAATATCAGAGCGCGTGCCGCTAGACTTTATTCCGCCTGGCAGTGTAACTGTTTGGTCAGCAAAATAATAGCGCTGGCCTATGGTTGCAGTTAAGCGCTCAATACCCGTATCGCTATCAATCATGCGGCTGGTAACGGCTAAACTAAGCTGATTGGCATTGTTAATGCGGTCGTTGCCAGTAAATTGATTTTCGGTAAATAATGAGCTTAAATTTAAATCGGATAGTGCAGAATCAAACACGGGTAATAAATCTTGGTTTTGCTCGGGAATATACACATAAAACAGGCGCGGTTCGATGGTCTGAGTATAAGCGTTATGTTTGTTTTTGTTTTTAGCGATATTAACATCGCGCTCAAAATACAAGCCGCTATCAATGCTTACAATAGGTAGTACGCGGCTTTCTGTGTTGTTAGTGCTTGTTATACCATTAACCGTAACGGTATTATTTTTTAGACTATATTGCGTCATGTGCAAGCCAACTTTTGGCGTAATAAACCCGTACGACTGCGTAAATGGCGCGCTAATACTGGGGAATATCACCGCTCGGCTACCAGTGGCGGCAACGGGCGCGTTATCGTTGCGATTAAAATAGGCGTATTGGCTATAAAAATTGGTATTAATGTAATTCCATTCTTTATCTGCAGTTAAGGTGAGTTGTGGCAAACGCTCGTAGGGGTAATTAATTTTATCGAGCGTTTGGTATTTTTGCACCAAACCGTTAAATCGCCACACATCGCCTGTGTAATTCACGCGGCCCTCTTGCGGCAAGTTGACGCGGCTGGTGTTAATGATGCGCGTTGACATATCGGCAAAATACTGGTCGTCAGACACTTTTTCGATGTTGTAACCCGCCGACCAGCCGCCATCAAAGCTATGACTATGACTAATATTGGCGTAATAGCGGCGCGTGTCGGTGTTGGTATCGTTGTTTAAATATTCTAAGCTATCAATGCCCGAATAATTTTCGCCCAAATATCTAAAATCGCCCTGCAATTGAAGGCCGCGTTTAGTCATATAGCGCGTGCTTACTGTGGCGTCTTTATTAGGCGCGATATTAATGTAATAAGGCACGGCGACTTCAAAACCGCTATTGGTGGTCGAACCAATAGTTGGCGCTAGCAAGCCCGATTTACGCTCGTTATTAAACGAAAAGCTCATCCACGGCGTGTATAACAGCGGCACGCCTTTAAACTCCACATAGGCATTTTTGGCAATGCCCGATTGCGTGTAATCGTTAAGCTCAATTTCTTTGGCTTTGATATACCAATCATCAACGCCCGCTTCGCAAGTCGTATAACGTGCGTTTTTTAAGCGTTTTTTATCTTGGCCCTCAAAAAACACCATCTGCGCGTCGCCGCGCGAGCTGCTATCGATAGGCGGCAAGGCTTCTAAACCAATCGGTTTGGCGGGTTCACGGTAGTTATCTTGATACAATTTTGGGTTGTCGGTTAAGCTGGTTTGCGCGTTAAGCAATTTAGATTGCGTATAAACAGTTGGGTCATTACGCGGTATGGGCGGTTTATGACCATTGCTTAACCGCGTATCCACCACCGATTTTTTCATAATGACCGACGCATCTGGCATTTCACCAATACTTTCGCTAAGCTTCATTTGAAGCGCAGGGCCGCTAATTTCGCTATCGCCTAAATCAATGCGGGCGTTGCCATCTACTTTTAGCTGGTCATCTTGCACATCATATTCAATACTATCGCCATAAATATGCTGATTGCCCTTGCTGATGATGGCGTTGCCACTGGCGCGCATTTTGCGATCTAAATACAAATCTAACTTGTCGCCTTCGATTTGTATTGCCTCTGCATCGGCGGTTGGCGCCAGCGTTTCTGGCACTTGAAACAATTCTGTGGTGAAGGTTTCTGCATCGCTATTTTGGCTTGCGCTAAGGCCTGCCAAGGCGGCAAGCATCGCAAGCACAAGGCGGGTGCAACTAAAATAAGATGGCGAGTTAGGCAAAAGTAGCTAGCTAATTGTGTAAGTCAATATTGTATTTTACAGATGAATGTTAAAATCGTATATAAGCTTATTTTAAGCGATAACATTGCGCGCGCAAAGGCATAAAATTGGATAGAAAACAACAACTAGAAAGCTGGCTGCAAACCAGCTTAAATCAATCCTTTACACTGACTATCGCGTCGGCAGATGCCAGCTTTAGGCGTTATTTTAGGGTGCATTTACCGAATAAATATTGTGACTATAATACTTTAATTGCAATGGACGCGCCGCCGCCGCAAGAAGATTGCCGCCCATTTGTAAACGTGGCTAAACTGTTGCTGGAGGCGGGTTTGAACGCGCCACAGGTTATTGCACAAGATTTGCAAAACGGATTTTTGCTGCTAAGCGATTTGGGTGATGACACTTATTTAAGCGCGCTAACGAATCAAACTGCGCTTAAATTGTATGGCGACGCGACCGACGCGCTGATTAAAATGCAACTTGCTAGCAAGTTTGAGTTAGCTAAAAATAATGGTTTGCCAGCTTATGATGAAGCTTTGCTGATGCGCGAAATGCAATTATTCCCCGATTGGTATGTGGCAAAACATTTAGGCTTTAGCCTAAATGCCGAGCAGCAAGGCTGGCTACAACAAACATTTAATGCGCTGATTGCAAATATTATCGCGCAAGGTCAAGTCATGGTGCATCGCGATTATCATTCACGTAACTTAATGATTTGTAAAGAAAACAATCCTGGCGTGCTGGATTTTCAAGATGCGGTTCACGGCTCGATTACCTATGATTTGGTGTCTTTGTTAAAAGATGCCTATATTGGGTGGGAAGAGGAACAAATTATTGACTGGGCAGTGCGCTATTGGGAAAAAGCGCGCAAAGCTGGCTTGCCCGTGCCGCAGGATTTTAGCGAGTTTTACCGCGATTTTGAATGGATGGGGGCACAGCGTCACATAAAAGTGCTGGGCATTTTTGCGCGTTTAAGTCATCGCGATGGCAAAGATGGCTACTTAAAAGACATGCCGCTGGTGATGCATTATTTACGCAAAGTGTGTGAACGCTATGTAGAGCTTCGGCCGATGTTACGCTTGCTGGATGCACTAGAGGGACGTGTACCAAGGCCGAAATATGTGGTTTAAATTAGGCGTCACAGAGGCCACAGAGAAAACCCTCTCATTCGTCATTCCCGCGCAGGCGGGAATCCATTTTGACTTTAAAAAATCTAAAAGAATGGATTCCCGCTTTCTCGGGAATGACGGCATATGAAAGCCATGATACTAGCCGCAGGGCGCGGCGAAAGAATGCGCCCATTGACAGATTTCACACCTAAGCCCTTGTTAAAAGTGGGTGGCAAGCCGCTTATTGTCTGGCATTTAGAGCGTTTAGCCCAAGCAGGCTTTAAAGAAATCGTCATCAACCACGCGCATTTAGGTGACCAAATTGAACAAGCGCTTGGGAACGGCGCACAATGGGGCTTATCCATACAATATTCGCCCGAAAAAGTCGCGCTAGAAACCGCAGGCGGCATCGCCAATGTTTTGCATCTTTTGGGCGATGAGCCATTTTTAGTGGTGAACGGCGATACGTTTACCGATTTTGATTTTGCCGCTTTAGCCCTCACGCCAACGCTTACCCCCATCCTACCCCTCCCCCCGAAAAGGGGAGGGGAAGTTGCAGGGGATGATAAGGGTTTGAAGAGAAATTCGCACACGCCAGCACCTGAAAATTGCACTCCCTCACCCTTAAAAGGGGAGGGCTGGGGTGGGGGTGAAATACCACAATATTTAGCCCATTTGGTCTTAGTCAACAATCCACCACAACACCCAAACGGTGATTTTTCCATTCAAAATGGCTTACTTAAAAACGAAGGCGCTCAAATGCTGACGTTTTCTGGCGTAGGCGTGTATCACCCTCATTTATTTGCTAGTGTGATTAAAGGCCAACCCGCAAAACTCGCACCGCTTTTGCGTAAAGTAATTGACGATAACGCCGCTACTGCTGAATATTATAAAGGGGTTTGGCACGATATTGGTACACCAGAGCGCTTGACAGAACTCGACAAAACTTTAAGAGTCAATTAACAATGAAGCTAAACTTTGACAAAATTGAATTTAAAAACCGCCGTGCAGCGCTGCTAGCTAAAATGGCGGATGGCATTGCGATTATTCCCACCGCGCCAGAAGTGATTCGCAATCGCGATAGTCATTATCCATACCGTTTTGATAGCCATTTTTATTACCTCACAGGCTTTAAAGAGCCTGAATCTGTGTTGGTGTTAATTGCAGGTAAAGAGGACAAAACCATTTTATTTTGCCGCGATAAAGACATGGAGCGCGAAATTTGGGATGGTTTTCGCTATGGGCCAGAAGCCGCAAAAACAGAATTTGGCTTTGATGAAGCTTACAGCATCACGCAGCTAGATGAACTGTTGCCTAAGTTAATGGGCAATCAAAGCAAATTATTTTATAGCCTAGGTGCCAGCAGAGAATGGGATGTAAAAGTCACGGGCTGGCTAAATAAAGTGAAAGAGCAAGCCCGTACGGGCGTTTCTGCACCTGAAAGCATTGTGGATGTGCGTCAGTTGATTGATACGGCGCGCTTGGTAAAAACTCCTTATGAAATTGACTTGATGCGCCGCAGTGCCAATATCGCGGCGACGGCGCATAACCGCGCCATGTCCGTCACTAAGCCGAACAAAAAAGAATACGAAATTGAAGCCCAATTTTTGCACGAGTTTTATAAAAATGGCGCGCAAGCACCCGCTTATACCAGCATTGTTGCCAGTGGCGCCAACGCATGTACGCTGCATTACAACGCCAATAACTGCGTGCTTCATTCTGGCGAACTATTGTTGATTGATGCGGGTTGCGAGTTAGATGGCTATGCATCTGACATTACTCGTACTTTTCCTGTAAATGGCAAATTTAGCCCTGCACAAAAAGATTTATATGAGCTGGTTTTAAACGCACAACTAGCGTCGATTGAAGCCGCGAAACCGAATAACTATTGGAACGCTCCGCATGAAGCCGCGCTGGACGTGTTAATTCAAGGTTTTATTGATTTTAAATTGTGCAAAGGCACTAAAGAAGAAGTGCTAGAAAATGGCGATTATCGCCAATTTTATATGCACCGCACAGGCCATTGGCTTGGCTTAGATGTGCATGATGCGGGAGAATATAAAGACAAAGCCGGTAATTGGGCGAAGCTTGAGGCAGGCAACACGCTGACCGTTGAGCCAGGCTGCTACGTGCGCCCAGCTGATAACGTGCCAGAACATTTTTGGAATATTGGCATCCGCATAGAAGATGACGTGTTGATTACCAAAACTGGCTTTGAGGTGTTGAGCAAGAATGCCGTGAAAAGCGTGGCAGATATTGAAGCTATGATGGCAGAACATAAAGATGAATAAGATTTGGCAATCCCCCAAATATCTGCCATACGTTCAGCCAACACTCACCGATGCAATATTGGCTGATGCCGAAAAACAAATCGGCTATAAGCTTCCAGCTGAATACATTGACTTGCTGATGATTCAAAATGGTGGCTATATTCGCTACACCATTAAAGAAACAGTGCATTCGCTTATCGCCGGGATTGGGCCTTATTATCCATCGATTACGAATTTACCTGATTGGTCTGAATCTGAAGATTGGGGCTTAAGTTTTAAGCTGGTCGGGCTGATTCCATTTGATGGAGATGGCCATTGGCATCTCTGTTTTGATTACAGAAATCAACCAGTTGAACCGAAAATTACGCTGATAGATATTGAATGTGATAGAGAGGAACTTATCGCAAAAAACTTTAAAGAGTATCTATCACTATTGGTGATGCAAGTAGAGGATGACTATGTGATTGAGACAAGCTTAAGTGTTGATGCGGCAGTAGAGCAAGTTGCAACAATCTCAAAAGCAGCAATCGCAAAAATTGACTTTGAAGCACCTGATGCTTGGGCGCACGGCTATGTGATTTACAGGGGAAAGTATAAAGGTAAATGGGTTTGGATAAGCCCGAATAAAGCGCCTAGTGGCTTTGTTCGCAGCGATGATAAACGCTATGACGAGTTAAAATCGCAAATGGAAACTAGCGATTGTCGGTTTCCAGAGTTGCCAGATAATGCATTATTAATTAGTACGTCTGATGATAAGACAACGAAGGCACTCTTGAAATTACTGACTGAAAATGGGCTCAAAATAGCCGCTTTAACAACCTATTTATGAACGCGCAAAATATTATTATTGTAGGAGGCGGCCCAGTGGGCAGTGTTTTGGCACTGGCCTTGCAACAACAAAATGTGCCGTTTACCATGCTAGAAGCGCGCGCAAAAGGCGCATCACATGCCGACACGCGAGCACTGGCCTTGTCTTATGGCAGTCGCATGATTTTAGAAAGACTCGGCTTGTGGGATGCAGTAGAAGCCAAAGCGACTGCGATTAACACCATTCATATCTCGCAGCGCGGCGGGCTTGGGCGCAGCAAACTGAATGCGGCTGACCATAATTTACCTGCGATTGGTTATGTGTTGCCTTATGGCGCATTAACCAAGGCGCTAGATGGCGCGTTGGATTTAAAAAATGTTATTTACGAGGCACAAGCCACAGCAATTGCGCCTAACCAACCATCTGCCGAAGTGACATTCAACCAAAATGGCCAATCGCAAACATTAGCCAGCGCCTTATTGGTGATGGCTGATGGTGGCCGCAATTTGGGTAAGATTGCGAGCATTACTAAAGAAACCAAGGATTACGGTCATGACGCGCTAGTGAGCAAAGTCACCGCCGAGTTGCCGCATCACAATATCGCCTTTGAACGTTTTACGCCAAGCGGGCCGATGGCCTTGTTGCCCAATGGTGAGACGGGGTTCTCACTGGTATGGACGGGGGAGAAAGCGAGCATTGACGCGCTTTTAAAGCTAGATGACTGCACTTTTTTAAGTCAATTGCATGAAGCGTTTGGCGATCGCGTTGGCAAATTTTTAAGTATCGAAAAACGCATCAGCTTTTCGCTAAAATTAAGTACGCTTAAGCCATCAACTGCGCCACATCTTGCGGTGATTGGCAACGCTGCACAAACCATGCACCCAGTTGCTGGGCAAGGTTTTAATGTGGGCATGCGCGATGCTTGGACGCTGGCGGATTTGAGTATTAATACGCCGCAGATGGATTTAGGTGGCGCGGCAATGTTAGCGGCATATAATAAACTGCGTAGCCGCGATACGAGTGGTGGAATTCTCTTTACCGATTTATTGGTGAATGTTTTTAGTAATAACGTGATTGGCTTAAGTGCTATGCGTGGCGCGGGTCTTGGCTTATTAGAGCTAATAAAACCCGCCAAAAATAGGCTGGTTGGTAAAATGAGTTATGGCAAATGACGCACCACTTTTTTCAAAGTGAGGATGAGAGCATTAACACTGATATTGCAATAGTAGGCTCAGGCTTGGTGGGCTTAAGTGCGGCCATTGCCTTTGCACAACAAGGCAAGCGCGTGGCGCTAATAGATGCAAAAAACTCGTTAATTACACTAAAAAATGCTTGGGACGCGCGTGTATATGCGCTTACACCAGAGACAGAAAACTGGTTAACGAGTATTGGCGTTTGGGCGCATGTGGATGTTAGTCGTGTGAACCCGATTAACACTATGCACATTTTTGATGAAGCTAGTGAACAGCCTTTAAGCTTGCGAGATGAAGACGCTAATTTGCCAAAACTGGGCGTGATTATCGAAAACCAAAATTTAATGCATGCGCTATGGCAACAGTTAAAAACATTAGCAGCTGAAAATGAATCTGTAGTAATGATTACTGACGCTGCTTGCAAAACGCTACACAATACGCAAAATAATATTGCGTTAGGTTTGGCGAATAATCATCCAGTTAATGCCGATTTAATGGTGGCGGCTGATGGCGTAGATTCTTGGGTGCGTACACAAGCCAATATTGGCGTTATTAAAAAAGACTTTCATCAAACCGCGGTTGTGGGCAATTTTTTAGTCGAAAAACCACATCAAAATATCGCAAGGCAGTGGTTTCGCCCGCATGATGTGCTGGCTTTGTTGCCTTTGCCAGAAAATATGGTTTCTATCGTGTGGTCTGTGTCAACCGAAAGAGCGGCTGAACTGTTAGCCTTGTCATCTGAAGACTTGGCACACCTTGTGCATGAGCATTCTCGGGGAATTTTGGGCAAATTAAAGCCCGTGGGTACCACGCAGGCTTTTGCGCTCAATCAGCAAACAGCAACGCAATTAATTGCCGAGCGCACGGTGTTGATGGGCGACGCGGCGCACCAAATTCACCCAATGGCGGGCCAAGGGGTGAATTTAGGCTTTAGAGATGTAATGCAATTGGCACTGCTTGCGACTAAGTTTCATGCGATGCAAAATATGGGCGATAAAGCATTTTTACGACAGTATGAGCGCGCGCGAAAAGCAGATATTTTAACGATGAATCAGTTAACATCTGGCTTGGACGCTTTATTTGCAACGGATAGCAGGATGGCGAAAAAAGTAACGGGCAAAATAATCAGCAAGGGTTTGCAGGTATTGAATTCGCAAACCTATTTAAAAAAGTTATTAATACAGCAAGTGGCAGCATAATCTATCAATTTAAACTGAAAGTGAACATGAAAGTTAACCCAATATTTAACCAAGCTACCATCAAAACATTGGCGGCGACAAGCTTATTGGCATTAAGCCAATTTGCGCTTGCGGATGAAGCCAGCCTTAGAAAAGCGATTGAAGCAGCTTATCCAAAATTTAAAGTAGAAAGTGTTATTAAAACCCCTTATGCGGGCCTATATGAAGTGTTTATGGGCGGACAAATTATTTATACCGATGAAAAACTTACTTTTTTAATCGCCGAAGGCCGCTTAGTTGACCCTAAAACCAAGCGCGATGTGACTGGCGAACGTATGGACGAGCTGACTAAAATTGACTTTAATAGCCTGCCGCTAGATCAGGCCATTAAAGTAGTAAAAGGCAACGGCAGTCGCAAATTAGTTGTGTTTTCTGACGTGGATTGCCCGTATTGCAAGCGCTTAGAGCAAAATGAGTTAAGCAATATTACCGACGTCACAGTGTATACATTTCTGTACCCATTGGTGCAATTGCACCCCGATTCTGCGGCAAAATCTAAAAGCATATGGTGCGCAGATAACCGCGTAAAAGCGTGGAATGATTGGATTTTAAATAATAAATTACCTGAGAAAACAGGCAATTGTGAGGTGCCGATAGAAAAAGTGGGTGATTTGGCTAGAAAATTAGGCGTTAGCAGCACACCAACTTTATTCTTTGCCGATGGTAAGCGTATGATGGGCGCACAGCCTTATAAAGAAATAGAAAAAAATCTGCAAACGGCAGCCAAAAAATAGTTGTGAATAGGTAATAAAAAAGCCGCTAATGCGGCTTTTTTATTGAGAAATAACTTATCCTCCGACAACTTGACCCATTTTGAAAATTGGCAAATACATTGCAATAACCAAACCGCCAATTAGCGTACCTAACACCACCATAATGACAGGCTCCATCAGGCTTGACATGGCTCCAACTGCATCATCTACTTCCGCTTCGTAAAAGTCAGCCACTTTACTTAGCATGGAATCTAGTGCGCCAGACTCTTCCCCAATGGCCGTCATTTGCATGACCATGTTTGGGAACACGTTTGCGTTTTGCATGGCCACCGTTAAGCTGGTGCCCGTGCTAATTTCGCTTTGAATGCGCTTGGTGGCGTCGTAATACACACGATTACCTGAAGCGCCTGCTACAGAATCAAGCGCTTCTACCAAGGGTACGCCAGCAGAAAACATAGTGGATAAGGTACGAGAAAAGCGGGCAATGGTGGCTTTTCTGATTATTTCGCCAATTACTGGTAATTTTAGCATTAGCCTATCCATCGTGCCTTGCATTTTTTCAGAGCGCTTCCACGTGTAGAAAAAGAACCACAGCGCACCACCAATTGAGCCAAAAATAGCCCACCACCACGTCACAAAAACATCTGAAATAGCCATGACGATTAATGTTGGCGTAGGTAAGTCTGCGCCAAAACTGGAGAATAAATCTTTAAAAGCGGGAATCACAAAAATCATAATGACCGCCGTAATCACAAAAGCAACTACCAAGATTGATATTGGGTAAACCAAGGCCGATTTAATCTTGCCTTTAATCGCCATGATCTTTTCTTTGTACGTCGCTAGGCGGTCAAGTAAGGTATCCAAAATACCCGCTTGCTCGCCAGCGCCCACCAAATTGCAAAATAGCTGGTCAAAATAAAGCGGATATTTACGAAACGAGGCACTTAAGCTGCTGCCAGTTTCTACGTCGGCTTTAATATCACCAAGCAATTTAGCCACCGCAGGGTTGTTATGGCCTTTGCCCACAATATCAAACGCTTGCAATAAGGGTACGCCCGCTTTCATCATGGTGGCAAGTTGGCGGGTAAAAAGCGTAATATCTTTATCTGTAATTTTACCTTTGCTAGCAAAGCTACTTTGTTTTTTAACTTTGGTAACAATAATACCCTGACGGCGCAATGTTGCGTTAACGAACGAGTCGCCAGCAGCGCGCATTTCACCTTTAATGACTTTGCCTTTTTTATCTTTACCTTCCCAAAGGTAGGTAATCTGCTTTTTAGCACTTGCCGCCATATTGCATCCTTAACTGATTGTGCAAAAGCACTTTAAATGGATTACTGCTTAGTTACTGGTTTCTAGCTTATAACGTGCCGCTATTCATTGGTGCAGGCTTCCACTTCAGCAACTGAAGTTAATCCTTGCATGACTTTTAATATGCCAGAGCGGCGTAAATCATTGACACCTTCTGCACGGGCTTGATCGGCAATGTCAATGGCGTTGCCTTGCGACATAATAATGCGACTAATGGCATCGGTTACTGGCATCACTTGGTAAATGCCCACACGGCCTTTATAGCCATTGTTGCACATTTCACAGCCGCCTTCTTTTGGGCCGTACAATTGCCATTTTTGGTTAAAATCTTCCTCTATAAAGCCAACAGCCAGTAGCGCCTCTTTGGGTGCATCTATCCGCACTTTACAGCTTTTGCATAGCCTGCGCGCTAAACGTTGCGCGGTGATTAACGATACAGCAGAGGCAATATTAAAAGGGGCTACGCCCATATTGAGTAAGCGTGTGAGTGTAGAAGGCGCATCGTTAGTATGTAAGGTTGACAGCACCATATGGCCAGTGGAGGCTGCTTTAATCGCCATATCGGCAGTTTCTAAATCGCGAATCTCACCAATCATGATGATGTCAGGATCTTGCCGTAAAAACGATTTTAGTGCCACCGCAAAGGTCAAGCCTTGCTTGTCATTGACGTTTACTTGATTAATGCCAGCCAGCGGAATCTCGCA
>JACMNB010000049.1 GCA_014378845.1 Methylotenera sp.
ACGCTTTGGCTTCGCCGCCGTATTTTTTAGATAAAATTGTGGTGATCGCTGCCGTTAATGTGGTTTTACCATGATCGACGTGGCCAATCGTGCCTACATTGACGTGCGGTTTGGTCCGTTCGAATTTGCCTTTTGCCATTTTAAAAATCCTTTACTTAATTTTTGAAGAATTAAAATTCTATTAACTTAATTTTAGCCTTGATGCTCAAACGCATCTAAACCACTAATTTTAAAAGTTTTATTTAACTTAATAACACTCTAACTAAACTCAAACTGCTTTACTTTACGGTGAAACCGAATATTAAACCTAATGAACAAACCCAAGCTTAAAACTAAATTACAACTGTTATTTCACTCAGTTTTTGGTGCCCATGGCGGGAATCGGACCCGCGACCTCTCCCTTACCAAGGGAGTGCTCTACCACTGAGCCACATGGGCGCTTTCACAAAAAGCTTTATTTCATCCACATAAACTCAATTTTGGAGCGGGCGATGAGGCTCGAACTCACGACATTCAGTTTGGAAAACTGAAGCTCTACCAACTGAGCTACACCCGCTTAAATTTTACTACCATCGCCTGCAATTATATTGCTGTTCAGTTATTGGTGGAGGAGGCTGGATTCGAACCAGCGTACTCAGAGAGAACGGATTTACAGTCCGTCGCCTTTAACCACTCGGCCACCCCTCCTAACCGAACCCGCGATTATGCTTATTTTTTGACTAGCTGTCAAACAAAATAGGCGCAAAAACAAACAATTAGCTAAATGTTAATTTAAATAATCGGGAATGTCTGATTTTGAATATAAAACTGAATGTTGATTAAGAGATTTTGGTGCCGGGTATCGGAATCGAACTGATGACCTTCGCATTACAAGTGCGCTGCTCTACCAACTGAGCTAACCCGGCATTTCTTGAAGGCGTGACTATAGCAATATTATTGTTTCCCGCCTAGCCCTTTTAAGAAGTTTTTTAGAGAAATTGTTATGTTCATCTATTTTACAATGGTTAAGGTTGGTTTCTTTTTTTCGGCTGGCTTTGCAGTCGCTTGTTGCGGCGCTACTACAGCTTTGGCGTCTGGCGTGGCAACCACCAAAGCTGGCTTTTCTTCGTGTGGTTTAAGCGCTGCACCTGCGTCCAACTCAAAAAACATACCTTGGCCATTTTCGCGCGCAAAAACGCCTTTTACGGCGTCCATGGGCACATACAAATGCTGCGATACGCCGCCAAATCGTGCAGAAAATACAATCGCATCATTATCAATCAACAAATCTTTGGTGGCTGTATAGTTTAAATTCAGTACAATTTCGCCATTTTTTACATGCGCATTAGGCACGCGACATTGTGCATTCACAGCAACCAACAAATGTGGCGTAAAGCCGCTATCCACGCACCATTCGTGAATAGCGCGCACCATGTACGGTTTAGTGGATAATGGCTCTGTCATACTTTAAACCTCATTAAAAAAATTGAATAGCTAAGCAAGACAAGGCGGGCAATAAAAATTAATGAAGCGGTAACTGTTTTAACTATACCGATTTAATTGTTTGATGCGCAGCGCCGTATTGCGACCATTCAATTTATTTGCGCATTGCTTTTTCTGAAGGCGTCATTGCGTCCGCATACAGTGGCCGCGAGAACAAACGCTCTGCATATTTAAGTAATGGCGCAGCCTGATTTGGCAAATCAATACCATAATGGCCTAAGCGCCATAATAAGGGCGTTACCGCCACATCTAACATTGAATAATCATCGCCTAGCAAGTAATTTTGTTTACTGAAAATTGGCACGATTTGCGTAAGATTATCGCGAATCGTTTTGCGCGCTTTATCGGCAATTTCTTGATTAACTGACTCAACGTCTTTGATGTGCGCAAATAAGTCTTTCTCAAAATTGTACAAAAATAAACGGGCCCGGGCGCGCATGACTGGGTCTGCTGGCATTAACTGCGGATGCGGAAAACGCTCATCAATATATTCGTTGATAATGTTCGCTTCTGATAACACTAAATCGCGTTCCACCAGCACTGGCACGGCGCCGTAAGGGTTTAACACCGCTAAGTCTTCGGCTTTATTGGCCAAATCCACGTCAATTACTTCAAAATCCATGCCTTTTTCAAACAACACAATACGGCAGCGGTGGCTAAATGGGTCAACCGACCCTGAGTATAATTTCATCATTTTAATATTTCCTTTTTTATTTCAATAAAACCAAATTGGCTTTACTTAATATCTTTCCAATAAGCGTTTTTAATTTTTTTAACCAGCACCAATAATACGCCCAAAAACAATAATGCGTACCAGCCTAAATGCTGACGTTGCTGTTTGCCTGGCTCGGCCATGTAGGCCATAAAATTGGTTAAATCGGCCACATAATCATTGTATTCGCTGGGGCTTAATTTGCCTGGTTTCGCCAATTCTAACTTGTGCGTTTCGTGATTCATTACTTGCTCGCCTTGCAGCTCGTACAGCACATGCGGCATGGCGACTTTGTCGTAAACCGTGTTATTCCAACCTGTGGCAGTGGTGCTGTCACGATAAAAACCGCGCAAATAGGCATATACCCAATCAGCACCGCGCGCGCGAACTTCTACCGACAAATCGGGCGGTGCAACGCCAAACCACTTTTTGGCATCTTTTGGGCTCATCGCCACACTCATGGTGTCGCCCACTTTTTCGCCCGCAAATAATAAATTATCTTTGATTTGCGCTTCGGTTAATCCAATATCTTTTAAGCGGTTATATCGCATGTAATTGGCGCTGTGACAATTGAGGCAATTATTGACAAATGCTTTAGCCCCGCGCTGAAGCGAGGCGTAATCAGTCGCATCAATTGGCGCGGTCACACCAATTGCGCCCTCATTGGCAAGCGCTATTAAAGGCAACAGTAATAAGCTAATTAATAAGTTTTTCATGGTTGATTTTTTTAAATTATTTTTCATACTAGCCAGTCAGCCTTTCTGGCACCGGCTTGGTTTTGTCGGCCGAGGTAAACCAAGGCATGAGGATGAAAAATGCAAAGTAAATGACCGTAAATACGCGCGCAACCACGGTGGCGCGATCTGCACCGCCGATAACTGGCATATTAACTGCAAATTGACCCCATACGTTTGAAGGCACCGTGCCCAAATAACCCAGCACCAAAAAGCTAATCACAAAGGCTGCCAGCCATTTTTTATACAAACCGCCGCGATAACGAATTGATTTAACCTTGCCTTTATCTAGCCAAGGCAGCAGCGCAAACACCATCACCGATAAACCCATCGCAGCCACGCCCGGAAACTGTGAGTTCATCACGGGTGGAACGGCGCGCAAAATAGAATAGTACGGCGTAAAGTACCAGACAGGCGCAATGTGCGCTGGGGTTTTAAGCGAATCGGCTGGCACAAAATTATTGGCTTCTAAAAAGTAGCCGCCCATTTCTGGCGCAAAGCAAATAATGGTGACAAATACGATTAAAAACACCACAACACCGACCAAATCTTTTACCGTGTAATAGGGGTGAAAAGGAATGCCATCCAACGGAATACCAGTGGCTTTATCTTTTTTGGCTTTGATTTCGATGCCATCTGGATTGTTGCTGCCTACTTCGTGTAGCGCGATTAAATGCGACATCACCAAACCTAATAATACCAGCGGCAAGGCAATCACATGGAAGGCAAAGAAGCGATTTAATGTGGCGTCCGATACCAAATAATCGCCGCGCAGCCATTCGGATAAATCTGGCCCAATGAATGGAATAGCTGAAAATAGGTTAACAATGACTTGCGCGCCCCAATAAGACATTTGGCCCCAAGGCAATAAGTAGCCAAAAAACGCTTCGCCCATTAAGCACAAGAAAATAGCCACGCCAAACAGCCAAATCAGCTCGCGCGGGTTTCGGTATGAACCATAAATGACACCGCGAAACATATGCAAATAAATCACCACAAAAAACAGTGATGCGCCTGTAGAGTGCATATAACGGATGATATTGCCGCCAAACACGTCGCGCATAATGTACTCAACCGAGGCAAAAGCTTCTGCCGCGCTGGCTTTGTAATGCATGGTTAAGAAAATACCAGTGACTATTTGCATCACCAAAATCATCAAAGCAAGTGAGCCGAAAAAATACCAAAAGTTAAAGTTTTTTGGCGCGTAATATTCGGTTAAATGGTTTTTAATATTGCTAGTTAGCGGAAAGCGCGTATCTATCCAGCCAATAATGCCTGTCGTTTCAACGTTTTGTTTGTCAGCCATCTTCTTAACCCCCTGCCTTTACTGTTGAATCGCTATCAACGCCAATTAAAACGGTGTTGTCTGCCAAATATTTGTGCGGCGGCACAACAAGGTTAATGGGTGCGGGCGACCCTTTAAATACGCGGCCCGCAAGGTCAAATTTAGAGCCGTGACACGGGCAGAAAAAGCCGCCAGCCCACGCCTCACCCATATCGCCGCCTTTTTCCAACTTGGCAGATGGTGAGCAGCCCAAATGCGTACAAATACCAACAATCACAGAAATATTTTCTTTAATCGAGCGGTGCGAGTTTTTGCAATAAGTTGGTTGTTGCGATATGACTTCGCTCATCGGGTCAGATAATTGAGTGTTATGCGTGGCTAATTCTGCCGTTTGCGCGTCGGTGCGTTTAATTATCCACACGGGTTTGCCGCGCCACTCTGCAGTCATAAAGCTGCCTTGCTCAATTTTGCTAATGTCTACTTCAACAGGTGCGCCAGCGGCTTTTGCGCGCTCGCTCGGTAACATGCTGCCCACAAATGGCACTGCCATGGCGGCCGCACCAATTGCGCCTGTGCAGGCGGTTGCAGTAATTAAAAAGTTGCGTTTATCTTGATCAACTTTAGTAGGGGTTGAGAATGACAATTGGCTAGCTTTGTCAATGCTAGTCTTATCAAAGTTGTTGTCAGACATTCATTTTCCTTGCAGTTTTGCTAAAACCAAAATAAGTTGAATTAGTAAAGGCGCGTATTGTACAGATTTTATGTAAATTCACCAAATTTAATTGCATAAGTGTCTGAAAATTAACGATTAAGTAACGAATTAAACAGGGTTGTCAATATCAATAAATTCATGCTGACAATTGAATTTTTGTGCCAAATGTTCGCCCAATGCTTGTATACCGTAGCGTTCTGTTGCGTGATGCCCCGCAGCTATATAAGACATGCCTGACTCTCTTGCCACATGCACGGTTTGCTCTGAAATCTCGCCGCTGATATAAACATCGGCACCTGCCGCAAACGCTTGCTCAATATAGCCTTGTGCAGCGCCAGTGCAAATGGCGATTTTTTTAACTACTTTCGATTCATCGCCTATTACCTGCGGTGTGCGCTTTAAATTGGTTGCAATGTGTGCTACAAACGCTTGGAGCATTTGTGGCCGATTGAGTTCAGCCAACGCCATCATGTTTTTCTCGCCTGCCCAGCTTGTTAATGTTAAGCCCAATTGTTTGGCTAGCATGACGTTATTGCCAATTTGTGGGTGCATATCTAAGGGCAAATGGTAAGCAAATAAATTAATATCATGCTGCAATAAAAACTGTATACGCTGTTTTTTAATGCCGGTGATTGGCAGGGCTTCTCCGCGCCAAAAATAGCCATGATGCACGAAAATTGCGTCAGCATTGGCTTGCCGAGCCGCTTGCAACAACGCCATGCTAGCGGTTACGCCCGTAACAATCTTTTTGATTTCTGACCTACCTTCTACTTGTAGACCGTTTGGGCAATAGTCGCTAAAACGTTCTGGCTGCAACAGCGTGTTTAAATAATTGTTAAGCACATCTATTTTCATGCGTTTTCACCTATACTAATGCCATGATTATAATTTAATCGCCAATAATACTCATTATATGAAACGCATTTGGTTTATTTTTGCTCAATCTGTCACCGCATGTTTGGGTGTGCTATTTGTACTGCGCGTTTTTTATCCGCATTTGCTTGAAACTGGCAAAGAAGGCATTGTTATTAATCAGGTTGAATCTAAAGTGATGCCCAGCCAAGCTAAAGCAGGTTATAGCGGCGCGGCGCATAAGGCCATGCCGAGTGTGGTTAACATTTTTACATCCAGCAAAGTGGTTGCGCAAAATCCCAATGAACAATTCAAAGATGATCCATTATACAAACATTTTTTTGGCGATCAGCCCGATAGCAATGAGGAAGACCAGCCCGAAAGTAGCCTTGGCAGTGGCGTGATTGTAAGCGATAAAGGCTTAATTTTAACCAATAATCACGTGGTTGCAAGCGCCGATGAGATTGAGGTTGCATTGGCAGATGGCAGAAAACTCTCGGCTAAAGTGGTGGGAACCGACCCTGATACTGATTTAGCCGTGCTACAAGTTGACGCAAAAAAATTGCCTGCCATTACCTTTGCAGCCCCCGATAAATTAAGTGTTGGTGATGTGGTATTGGCAATTGGCAACCCGTTTGGCGTGGGGCAAACAGTGACGCAAGGTATCGTCAGCGCGCTGGGGCGCAATCATTTGGGCATTAACACTTACGAAAACTTTATTCAAACTGATGCTTCTATCAACCCAGGCAACTCGGGCGGCGCGCTGATAGACGCCGAAGGCAATTTGGTTGGCGTAAACAGCGCGATTTATTCGCGCAACGGCGGCAGCATGGGCATTGGATTTGCGATACCTGCTAGCATCGCCCGCCAAGTGATGGAGCAAATAGCGCTAACTGGCAGCGTAACGCGCGGCTGGATTGGCATTGAGGCGCAAGACATTACGCCAGAGCTTGCTGAATCGTTTAAATTGGCGCAAGCGCGCGGCTCGTTAATCGCAGGCGTGCTACGCAATAGCCCTGCTGAAGTGGCAGGCATTAAAGCTGGTGATATATTACTTGCGATTAATGATAAAGAAGTCAGCGATAGTAGCAGTATGCTGAATTTAATTGCGGTGTTAAAGCCCAACGAAAAGGCCGTGTTAAAAATTGCGCGGGCACAACAAGAAATTGAAGTTAAAGTGACGGTTGGCAAACGGCCGACACCAACAATGGCGGTTAGGTAAGTTGCCTAAATTAATTTTTTGCTTGGATTAGTGGCGCTGTTGTAATGCAATTTATGGCGCGTGAATGGTATTAAGCTTAGGCGTGGTAAAGCTTGCCACTAAAATACCTACCTCGTACAGCAGCCATAAGGGCACCGCCAACATAAACTGCGAAATAATATCGGGCGGCGTAAAAATGGCGCCAATAATAAACGCGCCTACAAGCACATAACTGCGCGCTTCTTTTAATTGCGCAATCGTCACCCAGCCAAATCGCGCAATCAACACAACCGCAATTGGCACTTCAAACGCCAAGCCAAACGCCATGAATAGCGTCATTACAAAATCGAGATACTGCGCGATATCAGTCATCACCGCCACACCCACTGGCGCACTTTTCACTATAAAGCCAAACACCACAGGAAACACCGCAAAATAGGCGAATGCCATGCCAACCATAAACAAAACAAAGCTCGACACAATAACGGGCACCATTAGTTTTTTTTCGTTGGCATAAAGGCCTGGCGCGACAAAGGCCCAAATTTGATACAGCGTATGCGGTAATGAAATGACAAACGCTGCCAGCATCGCCACTTTCATCGGCACAAAAAACGGCGTAGTGACCGCAGTTGCAATCATTTGCGCGCCTGCAGGCAGCTTGGCCAACATGGGCGCGGCAAGCAAAGCGTAAATTTTATTGGCGAAAGGAAACAAGCAAACAAACACCACTATAAAACCAATCACAGTTCTAATCAGCCGATTACGCAGCTCGATTAAATGAGAAATAAATGATTCAATGGGTGTCATATACAGGGTGTCATATACAGGGTGTCATAAACTGGGTGTCATGTGCGCGCCGTCATATTTTAGGCATCAGCCAAAACTCACTTAGCGGCAACTTTAGTGCGCTTGGTAGTTTCAACTTTTTGTTTGGTTGGCTTTACAATTGAAGTACTGGCTTTGATGGGCTTAGATTGACTATTTGCAACTTTTTTTGGTTTGGTATCATCTGTCAACGACGTTTTTAGCTCTGTTACTTGCTGATGCATGTTTGCTTGCGTATTTTCAACGCTTTGCTTGATTTCTTGCTGCAATTTTTGTAGCTCATCAAAGCGCATTTCGCGGTTGACTTCTTCTTTAATTTGCGCCAAATAACGTTGCATGCGGCCAGTAAACGCGCCAACTGTACGGGCGACTTTGGGCAGCTTTTCTGGCCCAATCACCAGTAAAGCAATGACCGCAATCACCATCAATTCAGAAAAAGAAACATCAAACATAACGGTTTAAGACCTAATCTTATTGTTTTGTCTTTTTGGTAACTTCGCCTTCAATCGTGGCGCCCCTATTTTCAGGCATGGTTTCGGCGGTATCTTCCACCTTGCCATCATGCATGGCTTTTTTAAATTCATTCACAGCGCCGCCCACATCGCCGCCAATATTTTTAAGTTTTTTAGTGCCAAAAATCAACACCACAATCAATAGTACAATCAACCAATGCCATAAACTAAATGAACCCATGATATTCTCCTAATTAACTCAATTAGCAACTGACAGTGCGCCGCCGCCAAACACATGCAGATGCAAATGCATCACTTCCTGCCCACCTTCTGGGCCTGTGTTAATAAGTGTTTTAAACCCTATTAAACCTTGCTCTGTTGCAAGCTGTGGCGCTAACAACAGCGCCTTGCCGAGCATTGCTTGATGCGTCTCGTCGCAATCTTTGAGCGATTCTACATGCAGTTTTGGCACAATTAAAAAATGCACTTTTGCCATTGGTTTAATGTCATGAAACGCAACAAAATCCGCATCTTCGTAAATCTTTTTTGCGGGAATCGCGCCGCTAATAATCTTGCAAAAAATGCATGTATTTTCGTTGTGGGCGCTCATTTGTTGCGACTTTCTGTTTCTACCCTATTTTCTTTTTCTACTAGGCCAGATAAACCTTCACGGCGCGCCAGTTCATCCAGTACGTCTTGCGGCTTTAATCCTGCCTTGGCTAGCATTATTAATGTGTGAAACCATAAATCAGCGGTTTCATAAATAATCTCGTCTTTATTGCCGCCTTTGGCTGCAATTACTGTCTCTGTGGCTTCTTCGCCAATTTTTTTAAGTATGCTATCCATACCTTTAGCGTACAGTTTTGCCACATAAGATGACGTAGGGTCAGCACTTTTACGCTGCTCTAATAGTTCTGCTAATCGGTTTAAAACATCATTCATGCTATTTTTTAGGCTATCGGTTTATGCTGTCGGTTTATATATGTCTTCAGGATTTTTAATGATTGGCTGGTCAATCAGCCAGTTGCCGAGTTCCAACTTCTTAAAAAAGCAATTGTGCCTGCCCGTATGACAAGCAATGCCGCCAATTTGCTCAACCATTAACAAAATAACGTCTTCATCGCAATCGACGCGAATTTCATGAACGCGTTGAATATGGCCAGATTCCTCACCCTTACGCCATAATCTGTTGCGGCTACGCGACCAATATACCGCTTGTTTACTGTCATCAGTCAACAGTAATGCTTCGCGGTTCATCCACGCAAACATCAGTACTTTGCCTGTACCAAACTCTTGTGCAATCACTGGCACTAAACCTTTTGCATCCCACTGTATTTCGTCCAACCAATTCATTTACTTAGCCAGTTCACAGCCTTACCTCTATACCGTTTTGTTGCATATATTGTTTAGCTTGCTGCACCGTGTATTCGCCATAATGAAAAATGCTGGCTGCCAGCACTGCATCTGCGCCGCCCAGTTTTACGCCATCCACCAAATGTTGCAAATTGCCTACGCCGCCAGAGGCGATTATTGGCACAGCCACCGCATCACTGATGGCACGATTTAATGGATTGTTAAAGCCAATCTTTGTGCCATCTCTATCCATACTGGTCACCAGTAGCTCGCCAGCGCCTAGGCTTACCATATATTGCGCCCATTTTACTGCGTCTAAACCCGTCGACTTGCGCCCGCCATGGGTAAACACTTCCCATTCATAGGGTTGATTATCTACCTTTTTGGCATCGATGGCGACAACAATACATTGCGAGCCGTAGCGATCTGCCGCGTCTTTAACCATTTGTGGATTTAATACGGCAGTAGTGTTAATGCTGACTTTATCTGCGCCAGCGTTTAGCAAACGCCGCACATCTTCAACCTCGCGCACGCCGCCGCCAACAGTTAGCGGGATAAATACTTGGCTTGCGACTTCTTCAATAATATGCAAAATCAATCCGCGATTATCTGAGCTGGCGGTAATGTCTAAAAAAGTGAGTTCGTCTGCGCCTTGGTCGTCGTAGCGTTTGGCAATCTCCACTGGGTCGCCAGCGTCGCGCAACTCAAGAAAATTAATGCCTTTTACAACTCTACCATTTGTGACATCCAAACAAGGAATGATTCTTTTAGCTAGCATATAAGCACAACTTGATTCAACACAATTTGATTCAACACAAAGTTATTAAACAAAATGTTATTAAAGACTAAGCGCATCGGCTAATTTTTGCGCGTCGGCAAAGTTAATCGTACCTTCGTAAATCGCGCGGCCAGTAATAGCGCCAATAATGCCTTCGTGAGCCACCTCGCACAATTTTTTGACATCATCCAAATTGGTCAGTCCGCCCGATGCAATGACCGGAATCCTCAGCGCTTGCGCTAGTGCAACGGTTGCCTCAATATTCACGCCAGTTAACATGCCATCGCGGCCAATATCGGTGTAAACGATTGAATTAACACCATAATCTTCGAATTTTTTGGCCAAATCAATCACATCGTGGCCTGTGAGTTTACTCCAGCCATCAATTGCTACCTTGCCGTCTTTCGCATCTAGCCCAACCATAATTTGGCCCGGGAAGGCATAGCAAGCCTCGTGCAAAAAGCCAGGCGTTTTAACGGCTGCCGTGCCAATAATCACGTAGTCGATTCCATCATCTAAATAACGCTCGATGGTTTCTAAATCGCGAATACCGCCGCCTAATTGAATCGGAATTTCACCCTTTACAGCCGATACAATCGATTTAATGGCGGCTTCATTGACTGGCTTACCCGCAAACGCGCCGTTTAAATCCACTAAATGCAGACGTTTGCCGCCTTGGTCAACCCAATGTCGCGCCATTGCGCCCGGGTCTTCCGAGAAAACAGTTGCGCCTTCCATAACGCCTTGTTTTAGCCGCACGCAGTGGCCGTCTTTGAGATCAATTGCAGGAATAATAAGCATGATTTTTATTAAATGTTGTAGTAGTTGGTATTAAAAGAGAAGCGAAAAAGTTAAATAAGGTTGCCAGTTTATCAAGCCCTTGTCTGTTAAGGCTTCCAATTTACAAAGTTAGCCAACAATTGCAAGCCCGCCGCTGCACTTTTTTCAACATGAAATTGCGTGGCAAATATATTATCTCGCGCAACCGCGCTAGTAAATCGAACAGGATATTCCGTCTCACCCGCCGTAACAGCGTTATCTTGCGGCGCTGCATAATAGCTGTGCACATGATAAAACCGTGCTGCGTCTTTGATGCCTGCCCAAAGCGGGTGTGCTTGCTTTTGATTATTATTCGTTTGAAAAACTTGATTCCAGCCCATGTGCGGCACTTTTAATTTTTCACCTAAATCATCTGTTAACTTATCAGCAAAGCGTTTTACATTGCCTTTAAACAACCCTAAGCCAGCGGTATCGCCTTCTTCACTATGTTCAAACAGCAACTGCATGCCAATGCAAATACCCAAAAATGGCTTATTTTTTGCTGCGTCTATCACGGCGTCGCGCAAGTGTCTCGCGTCAAGCTCGCGCATGCAGTCTGGCATGGCGCCTTGGCCTGGAAAAATCACGCGCTCGGCGGCGTGAATCACCGCCGCATCGCTCGTCACGACTACCGATTTTCCGTTCGCAACATGCAAGGCTGCCTTAGACACGGAGCGTAAATTGCCCATGCCGTAGTCAACAACCGCAATATCTACTTTTTGCATTTAGATATTCAAAAAAAATGTTTATAGACTGCCTTTGGTTGACGGCATAATACCTGACATGCGCTCATCAAAAGTGGTTGCCATGCGCAGCGCGCGGCCAAACGCCTTAAATATAGTCTCGGCTTGGTGATGCGAATTATTGCCTTTTAGGTTATCGATATGCAAAGTAATATTGGCATGATTCACAAAGCCTTGAAAGAATTCGTGAAACAAATCGACATCAAATTCGCCAATCGCCGCGCGCGTAAACTCGCAACTAAATTCTAACCCTGGACGGCCCGAGCAATCAAGCACGACGCGGCTAAGCGCCTCGTCTAGTGGCACGTAAGCATGACCATAACGGTTAATGCCTTTTTTATCGCCCAGCGCCTTGGTGAACGCTTGGCCAAGCGTAATGCCAATATCTTCTACCGTGTGATGCGCATCAATATGCAAATCACCTTTGGCCTGAACGGTAATATCCATCATGCCGTGACGTGCGACTTGATCGAGCATGTGGTCTAAAAATGGCAGGCCTGTGTTGAACTGCGAAACCCCAGTGCCGTCGATATTAATCGCGGCAGTGATTTGGGTTTCTAAGGTATTGCGAGTGATTTCTGCTTGGCGCATAACATTAAGGTCTTGATAACGAATAATTTATCGCTATTTTAACTCAATCTTGCGGCTGAACGTACTAAATTATTTGCCCAAAAATAAGACAGAATTTAATACAAATAAACAATCACAAAATTGTTAAAAACAAACAATAAAAAAGCCGACCCAAAGGCCGGCTTTTTTATTGCATTGCTAACAATTATTTCGCAGTGCCTGTTGCATCTTTTGCTGCGCCAACTAAACCATCGGTTGTTGCTGGAACGGCTACTGCATCTTTAGCAGCGTCGGCTGCAGGTGCTGCCATTTCTTTTGCCTTATCCATTGCATTTGCTGCTGGGGCGGCTGTAGTATCAGTTGCTGGAGCAGCTGTGTCGGCAGCTGGAGCAGCTGTTGCATCTGCTGCTGGCGCAACCGTAGCGTCTGCGGCTGGTGCAGCAGTCGCATCAGCGGCTGGTGCTGCTGCATCTGCTGCTGGTGCAGTTTGCTCAACTGCTGTGCCATCTGTTACTGGCATTTCTTCCGCTTTTTTGCCGCCAGTCAAGAAGTACAAGCCTAACAACACTGCACCCGCAATTAATGCCCAAGGTAAGTATTTGCCCATACCGCCGCCAGCACTTGCGGTGTTGCCACGTGCTAAACCAGTAATTTCGGCAGCTGAAGCGGCTGGATCTGCCGCACCGTAAATGGCTGCGCCTGCCACCACAATATCTGCACCTGCATCAACTACTTGACGCACTGTTGCCGCTTTAACGCCGCCAGCTACTGATACCTTAGCACCTGTATTTAAGCTAGTAACCAATGCCAAATCAGCAAATGGAGTTTGGCCAGCCGCCTGTTGATCTAAACCAGTATGCACGCCGATGATGTGTGCGCCAAGTTTAGCCACTTCTAATGTGCGTGCTTTTTTATCTGTTACGTTAATCAAATCTACTTGCGCCATTTTGCCGTATTTATTAGCAACATCAATTACGCCTTTAATAGTACCGATATCGGCAGTACCCAGAACTGTACAAATATCTGCACCCGCTTTGTAAAATGGTTCAGCTTCGTAAAAGCCAGCGTCCATCGTTTTCAAATCAACCAAAATTTTGTTGTTTGGAAATTTTGCGCGCAATGTTTTAAGCAGTTCAATACCGTTGTGTTTAATGCAAGGTGTACCAATTTCTAAAATGTCCACGTGCGGAGCAACTTTGGTTGCCAATGCTACTGTTGCGTCAAAATCCAATGAGTCTAAAGCCATTTGGGTTTGTGCCATGATGATGCTTCCTCCGAATAAATAATATTCAATTAAAAAATTTAATATTTTGTAGTTAATGTTTTAATATTAATTAAATTTTACAAAATACCATTTGCACTTTTGTACATTTCAGCATAATAACCGCAAAAAGGTTTTTTTTTCAACATTTTAGTTAAATCAAGCCAACAATCTTAATAATCATCTATTTAAGATTGCATTTAGTGCGGCAATTAACAGTTTAGACTGCTCATCGGTACCAATCGTAATGCGCGAATAGCTCGCAATGCGCACTGGTTTTTTAAAGTGGCGAATAATAATATGGTTGGCGCGCAGTTTTTCTGTTAATTCTGCGCCATCGCGTGTTTTGTGCTTAGTAAATATAAAATTCGCGCCAGAAGGCAAGACTTCAAAGCCTAATGCCTGCAAATCCGTTATTAAAGCGCTACGCGTTGCCACTACTTTAGCTGTTGTTGCTTTAAAATAAGCTTCATCAGCAAACGATGCTATCGCGCCTGCCTCAGCAAAACGGTCAATTGGATATGAATTAAAGCTATCCTTGATGCGCACTAGCGCTTCAATTAAATCTGGGTGGCCGAGTGCGTATCCCACGCGTAAACCTGCTAGCGATCGCGATTTTGATAGTGAATGCGTCACCAATAGATTGGGATATTGGGAAATCAATTTAACCGCAGATTCTGTGCCAAAATCTACATACGCTTCGTCAATTATCACGACTGATTCGGTGTTAAATTCCAGTAAATTTTCAATCTCAACCAAGGCCAAAGGCACGCCAGTTGGCGCATTTGGGTTGGGGAAGATTATGCCGCCATTTGGTTTGTCGTAATCGTTTACGTTAATTTCAAACTGATTATTTAAAGCAATGGTTTCAAATTCAATGCCATAAAGCCCGCAATAAACAGGGTAAAAACTGTAAGAAATATCAGGAAACAGCAACGGCCTATCGTGCTTAAAAAAAGCCTGAAACGCATGTGCTAATACTTCATCTGAGCCGTTGCCGACAAATACTTGATTCGGCGTTAAATCGAAATACTCAGCTATTTTCGCTTTTAGTGTGTCCGAATTCGGGTCTGGATAAAGCCGTAATGTTTCAGCGGCTTCCGCCTGCAAAGCGCGTATTACTTGGGGGCTAGGGCCATATGGGTTTTCGTTAGTATTGAGTTTAACCAAATCACTGAGTTTTGGCTGTTCACCTGGCACATAAGGCGTTAAGTTGTGAACTACATCGCTCCAAAATTTACTCATCTTCTATTTCTTTCTTTTTGCCACAGAGTTTACAGAGAAAAGCATTAATCGGGTATTAATTCAGAAGTTGGTTTGGTTTTTCTCTGTGGTTCTGTGTTCTCTATGGCTGATGTTTAGTCTTTTAAACGATACTCTGCCGATTTTGCATGCGCCTGCAAACCTTCGCCATGCGCTAGCGTTGAGGCAATCTTGCCTAATTTTTGTGCACCTTCACTAGAAGCAAAAATTAAGCTGGAGCGTTTTTGAAAATCGTAAACGCCTAATGGCGAGCTAAACCGGGCCGTGCGGCTGGTTGGCAAAACATGATTTGGCCCTGCGCAGTAGTCGCCAAGCGCTTCGCAGGTATCTCGACCCATAAAAATCGCACCTGCATGTTTAATTTTTTTGGACATCTCAAGCGGATTTTCAACTGAAAGCTCCAAATGTTCTGGACAAATATAATTGCTAATTTCAATCGCTTCTTCAAGCGATTTGGTCAAAATTAGCGCCCCACGATTAGTGATTGAAGTGCTGATAATGTCTTTACGCGGCATTGATTCGACCAGCTTAGCCATGCTGGCAGCCACTTTGTCTAAAAATGCGGCGTCATCACTCAGCAAAATCGCTTGCGCCAGTTCATCGTGTTCAGCTTGGCTAAACAAATCCATGGCAATCCAATCGGGGTCAGTTTTGCCATCGCAAATCACTAAAATCTCACTTGGCCCAGCCACCATATCAATGCCCACCACGCCAAACACACGGCGTTTGGCGGCGGCCACATAGGCATTGCCTGGGCCTGTTACTTTATCGACTTGTGGAATGGTTTGCGTACCATACGCCAATGCGCCAACCGCTTGCGCGCCGCCGATGCAAAATATGCGATCTACACCTGAAATTGCGGCAGCTGCGAGCACTAGAGGATTGCGCTCACCATTCGGCGTTGGCACCACCATAATCAGCTCGCCCACACCCGCCACTTTGGCTGGAATCGCGTTCATTAAAACACTAGACGGATATGCCGCTTTGCCACCTGGCACGTAGAGCCCAACGCGATCAAGTGGCGTGACTTGCTGGCCAAGTAAGGTGCCATCAGGCTCGGTATAACTCCAAGATTGCATGACTTGCTTTTCGTGATACGTTTTGACACGATCCGCCGCCGCCTGCAAAGCCGCGCGCTGATTAGATGGCAGGCTGTTTAATGCTCTATTTAATTCAGTTTTGCCAATTTCCAGCTCGGCCAAAGTTGTTGCATTGGTTTTGTCAAAACGATTGGTGTATTCCAACACCGCCGCATCGCCACGCGCTTTCACGTCTTTTAAAATACCCGCCACAATCACGTCAATAGAAACATCCTGTGCGGTTTCAAACGCCAGCAGCGTTTTTAAGTCGGCATCGAATGATTGGTCTTGTGTGGATAAACGTCTAATTTTCATGCTAAAAACCTATTGGATTGCGTTGGACTTTTTCTTGTTTAGCAACTGCGTTGCTAAATGCCTCAATAATCGGCTGTAATTGCGCGCGATTAAGCTTTAACGACGCTTGATTAACGACTAAGCGCGAGCTGATGTCGCCAACTTCTTCGACCGCTTTGAGATTATTCGCACGCAAAGTGCCGCCCGTGCTGACCAAATCCACAATGACATCGGCCAGCCCAACCAGCGGGCCAAGCTCCATACTGCCGTATAGTTTAATCAGGTCTACATGCATACCTTTTGCAGCAAAGTGTTCGCGCGCGGTTTTCACATATTTGGTCACTACTTTTAGGCGCGCGCCTTGGCGAATGGACGCTTCATAATCAAAGTCATTTCGCACCGCCACCATCATTTTGCAGTTGGCGATTTGTAAATCAAGCGGCTGGTATAAGCCTTCGCCGCCGTGTTCATCCAGCACATCTTTGCCAGCAATGCCTAAATCGGCCGCGCCGTATTGCACATAAGTCGGAACATCCGTCGCACGCACGATGATGAGGCGCACGTCATCGCGATTGGTACCAATAATCAATTTACGTGAAGATTCAGGGTCTTCCAGCGCACGAATACCCGCCGCTGCCAAAAGTGGCGTGGTTTCTTCGAATATTCTGCCTTTTGAGAGTGCGATAGTAATCATATTTAATTAATACTTTTTAGTTGCTACGGCGCACTTTTGCGCCCAGTTTGGTTAATTTTTCTTCCAAAAATTCATAGCCACGATCAAGGTGATAAATGCGCTCAATCACTGTTTCGCCGCGCGCTACCAAGCCAGCTAAAACCAAGCTCGCTGAGGCGCGTAAATCGGTTGCCATGACAATCGCGCCGTCTAATTGCGTCACGCCTTTTACCAGTGCGGTATTGCCGTCAATGCTAATATCGGCACCAAGGCGTTGCAGCTCTTGCACGTGCATAAAGCGATTTTCAAAAATCGTTTCGGTGACTTTTGCTACACCATCTGCCACTGCATTCATCGCCATAAACTGCGCTTGCATATCGGTGGGGAAGGCTGGGTGCGGTGCGGTGCGAATATTCACCGCTTTTAATTTGCCATTACTTTTTACGGTAATCGTGTTTTCCGCTAGGCTCACTTTCACTTCTGCGCCCGCTTCGCGCAGTTTTTCAATCACGGCATCTAGCAAATCGGCGCGCGCGTTATGCAACTTCACTTCGCCGCCCGTCATTGCAGCAGCCACCATATAAGTACCCGCTTCTATGCGGTCGCAAATGATATTGTGCGTCGCGCCCCTGAGTTTTTCTACGCCAATAATCGTAATCACATCGGTGCCAGCGCCGGTAATATTCGCGCCCATTTTGTTTAAGCATTCGGCCAAATCAACCACTTCAGGCTCTTTAGCGGCGTTTTCTAGCACGGTTTTACCTTCGGCTAAACTGGCGGCCATCATCAAGTTTTCGGTGCCTGTGACGGTGACCATGTCCATATAATAGCGCGCGCCTTGCAAACGGCGATTGGGCAAATGCAAGGTGCTGGCTTGTATGTAGCCGTGCTTAATGTGAATCGCCGCGCCCATGCTTTGCAAGCCTTTAATGTGCAAATCGACGGGGCGCGAGCCAATCGCGCAGCCGCCAGGCAATGAAACACGTGCCGTGCCAAAGCGCGCCAATAGCGGGCCAAGCACCAAAATAGAAGCGCGCATGGTTTTCACCATTTCGTAGGTTGCTTCAAACGATTGCACGTCTGATGCGTCTAGCGATACTTTTTCGGCATCGCGCACTACTTTAACGCCCATCATCGCCAGCAATTTAAGCGTGGTATCAATATCTTTAAGCGCCGCCACAGCCGTTAAATGCAGCGGCGTTTCTGCCAATAAACTGGCGCACAAAATAGGTAAAGCCGCGTTTTTTGCGCCAGAGACCGTCACATCGCCATTAAGCGAAAAGCCGCCTTGAATAATAAGTTTATCCAAAACTAGCTGCCCGTCTTTTGACTTAAATCCAATAAAGTTTGCAACTCGCCGCTTTCATACATGGCGCGCATAATGTCGCTGCCGCCAATAAACTCACCCTTCACATACAATTGCGGAATCGTAGGCCAGTTGGCGAATTGCTTAATGCCTTCGCGAATTTCTGCGTCTTGTAAAACATCGACAGACACGTATTTTGCGTTGCAAGCATCCAAAATTTGCGTTGCCATGTTGCTAAAACCACATTGCGGAAATTTTGGATTGCCTTTCATATAAAGCACCACATCGTTGCTGGTAACCGTTTGTTTAATTGCTGTTTGTGTGTCCATTTGATGTTCCTTTTCATTAACCGTTTTGGTGGGTTACGGCATAGCCTAACCCACCCTACAAAATCCTATTTATTTAATTTAGCACTTTTATTTTTCCCCATTCGCTCGGCGTATACGTCTTCATGCCCAGCGCGTGAATCTCTGCGCGCATGCGGTCGCCAAGCGCAGCGTACACTAATTGGTGTTGCGCAACCATGCGCTTACCTTCAAACGCGGGGCTGACGATGGTTGCCTCAAAATGAGTACCATCATGGCCTAATACTTGAATGTAATCACACTCTAAATGTTGCGTAATATAACTTTTTAATTGTTCTGCGCTTAACACTTCATTAACCCCGTAACTTAACTTCTTATTTAATATACATTGGCGAAGCTAACTAGCCTCTTAATTTATAGCCTGATTTTAACATTTTTAAGCACAGCCAGGCTAATGCCGCCAGAAATGCGCTGACTACACCGAGGCTAATCCACGGCGAAATATCGCCTTGGCCAAAAAAGCCATATCTAAATCCGTCGATCATGTAAAAAAATGGGTTAAATTTTGAAATGGTTTGCCACAACGGCGTCAAGCTATGAATCGAATAAAATACGCCCGATAAAAATGTCAGCGGCATAATCACAAAGTTTTGAAACGCGGCCATTTGGTCAAACTTATCGGCCCAAATTCCTGCAATAATGCCGAAAGTTCCCAGCAGCGCGCTGCCAAGCAAGGCAAAAGCCAATATCCAAATTGGGTGCATAATGGGCAAATTGACAAACCAAATGGCGACTATATAAATGCTAAAGCCAACTAAAAGCCCGCGAATAATCGCCGCCGCTAAAAATGCGCAAAAAAATTGCACATAACTAATAGGCGTCAACAGTACAAAAACAATGCTGCCCATAATTTTTGATTGCACCAAACTGGACGAACTGTTGGCAAACGCATTTTGCAATAGCGACATCATTATTAAGCCTGGAATCAAAAATGCTTTATATTCCACGCCTTTGTAGACTTCTACATGGCCTTCCAGCGCGTGCGAAAATATTAATAAATATAAAAGCGCAGTTAAGATGGGCGACGCAACGGTTTGAAAAGCCACCCGCCAAAAGCGAAATAACTCTTTTTTAAATAGCATATAAGCGCCGCGCCAAGCGCTAGTATCCATAAGGTTTGCAGGCACATTCTTATTTGTGATTAAATCGTTCATCTGCTGCCCACAAGCGACATAAACACATCTTCTAAATCGGCTTCTAATAATTGCATATCGAGCACATTTACCTTGGCTTTGCGCAGTTCGCTTAAGGCAAACTCTACTTGGTTTAGCTCAGTTAAAGCCAAAGTAAATACGCCGTTTTCGCCCGTTTTTAACATCGGCAATAATGCGGTTGGCAAGCTTGCCTCGCCCAGTTGTAAACGCAAATTTTTGCCAGGTAATTTGCCGAGTAAATTGACGGTGGTGTCAAGCGCAACAATGTTGCCATCTTTCATCATTGCCACGCGCTGGCACAGCGTTTCAGCTTCTTCTAGGTAGTGCGTAGTGAGAATAATAGTGTGGCCTTCGCGGTTTAGCTTTTTGATAAACGCCCATAAAATTTGTCGCAATTCAACATCCACGCCAGCTGTGGGCTCATCCAACACAATTACGGGGGGTTTATGCACTAAGGCTTGGGCAATTAGCGCACGGCGTTTCATGCCGCCAGATAATTTACGCATATTGGTATTAGTTTTGTCAGTTAAACCAAGCTCTTCAATAATTTCATCTACCCACGCGTCATTCTCGCGGCCACGCCCAAAATAACCCGCCTGAAAACGCAGCATTTCACGTACATTAAAAAATGGGTCAAACACTAGCTCTTGCGGCACTACGCCTAAGCTCATGCGCGCGGCTTGGTAATCGCTCACCGTATCATGGCCCATAATCGCAATGTTGCCTTGCGTGGGCTTAATTA
This sequence comes from Methylotenera sp., assembly GCA_014378845.1. Classification (GTDB taxonomy): domain Bacteria; phylum Pseudomonadota; class Gammaproteobacteria; order Burkholderiales; family Methylophilaceae; genus Methylotenera_A. Next base: position 20,656 of record JACMNB010000049.1, read on the forward strand.
AGCCTGCCATTAAATTAATGAGCGTCGATTTACCCGCGCCATTTGGGCCAAGCAAGCCAAAAAACTCGCCTTGCTGAATGTGCAAATCGATGCCATTTAGCGCGCGCAAATCGCCAAATTGTTTGTGAATATTGTTAATTTGTATGGCTGGAACAGTCAATTTTACTCAGTTTTTTCAAATAAATTGGTTTTAAATGATGTTTAAAAAAAAACAAACCCCAGCAATGTTGATGGGGTTTATTAGTGGTGAATACAAGTTTTTGTGGCAATTTAATGCTAAATAATCAACGAACTTTTTTAAAAATTAATCAGTTAATCATATCTTCTACGCCATACAATGCGGCCAAACTACTTAAATTAGCAGGCAGATTGATAAAACTCAAGGTTTTATTTTCCGTTTGCGCGCGGCGTTTCCACTCTAAAATTAAGCTTAAGGCTGTCGTATCAATATCAGCTGAATCTGCAAAATCCACCTTAGTGGAATTTGTGATGGTAAAGCCTAGGCTAGCCGTTAAAATTGCCTTAGCATTGTCTACCACAATGTCGCCGCTAAGCTGCCAACGGTTTTCAATTTGTGCAATTTGAGACATGGATTTTTTTGCTTAGCTAGGTTTAACGCCAGCTGCCTTATTTTTGTCGGCTAATTTTTTATTTAAGCTATCCAGTCCGTTTTGGCGGATTTCTTGTGCGAATTGGCCGCGATAATTGGTGACTAAGCTTACGCCCTCAATCACAATATCATAGACTTTCCAAGTTGCATCTGCTTGTTTTTCAAGTGAATAGTTAACGGCGATGGGTTGACCACCTGGTTGTAAAATAGAGGTTTTAACCGATGCACTGGTAGCGCCATCTGCCATACGCAGCGGCGCATATTCAATGGTTTGATTTTTGTATTTTGAAAGCGCAGTTGAGTAGGTGCGCAATAGCAAGGACTTAAACTCTGCTTGAAAGCCAGTTTTTTGCTCTGGCGTGGCTTTTGTCCAGTTTTTGCCTAGCACCAAACGCGATACTTTATCAAAATTAAAATTAGGTAAGATTTTTTCTTGGGCAAGCGCAAATAGTTTTTCTTGGTTGCCTGATTGAATATCTTTGTCGGCTTTAACAATTGTCAGCACATCTTCTGCGGTGCGTTTCACCAACTCATCTGGCGCTTCTGCCGCAAAACTTACCGCACTAAAACACAATAAACTTAAACTAAGCAATACATTTTTCAACATTTTCAATTCCTTTTTTTTACTAACTACGGCGCAACTGGCTGTGCAATATCAGTTTTACCTTTATTATCTAACGTATTAATTGTCGTATTAACTGTGGTGTTATCCAGCGGATTTGCACCTAACGCATCAACAACAGAACTGGTTGAACCTGAGGTTTCTGGGGCTTTTGGTGTTTCTGCTGCTTTATTATACAAAAACTGGCTAATCATTTTTTCTAACACTACTGCATCTTGCGTTTTGATGATTTTATCACCGTTTTGCAATTTGGCATCGTCGCCGCCCGCTTCTAAGCCAATATACTGCTCACCCAACAGGCCTGCTGTAAAAATACTGGCAAAGGTATCTTTAGGAAAAACATACCGTTTATCCACGCTAAGACTGACCACCGCCTCAAAAGTTGTGGCGTCAAATTTAATTTCGCTTACCCGCCCAACCACCACGCCCGCACTTTTAACGGGTGCGCGCGGTTTTAAACCGCCAATATTTTCAAAGTTGGCCGTCACCGTGTAGGTTGCGCCAATATTACTGGTGGTTAAATTACCCACCTTCATCGCCAAGCCAAGCAAAGCCGCTACGCCAAGCGCCACAAATATGCCCACCCACAAATCTATCGTTGATCTTTCCATCTTTTTCCCCTACAGAGATTATTCTAAGATTAACTTAAACGTTAAGCCGAATCTTTTAAGATTAATTTGCGTTTTAAAGTTTGTTTTAAAGTGTGTTTTTAAGTCTAAATGTTAATCATAAACGAGGTTAATATAAAATCTAAACCTAATACAACTAACGATGACGTCACCACCGTGCGCGTTGTGGCGCGGCTTACGCCTTCAGCAGTTGGCGGCGCGTCATAGCCTTCAAATATCGCAATAATCGTGCAAGCCACACCAAACACCACGCTTTTAAACATGCCATTTAAAATGTCATGTTGCCAATCGACACTGGCCTGCATTTGCGACCAAAACGCGCCAGCGTCCACGCCAATTAACGGCACAGCCACCAAATATCCTCCCAATACGCCCACCATACAAAATAAGGCGGCCAATATTGGCATGGCAATTACGCCCGCCCAAAACCGTGGCGCCAGCACACGCGCAATTGGGCTAACCGCCATCATTTCCATCGCAGATAATTGTTCAGTCGCTTTCATTAGGCCAATTTCTGCGGTAATGGCGGTGCCAGCGCGGCCCGCGAATAATAGCGCAGTAATCACAGGGCCAAGTTCGCGCACTAGCGATAGCGCAACTAACACGCCAATGGCTTCAGATGAGCCATAGGTTTGCAAGGTATTGTAGCCTTGCAAGCCAAGTACCATGCCGACAAAAAACGCCGAAACCAAGATAATAATGAGCGACATTACGCCCGTAAAATACACCTCGCGCACCACTAAGCGCGGGCGGCGTAAGCATTCGCCAGACGAAACCACGATTAAACCAAATAAGCGCGCGCCAGCGCCCATGCGCCAAATACGCTCGGTAAATCGGCTGCCAATATTACGCAATGTGCGAATTGCGCTGGTTAATAATTTAGAGCGAATCATTCTTGTAGCTGCCTTGTGTGTTCAAAAGCGCGCTGTTCAAAACCCAATAACTCTGTTTTATAATCTGCGGCCGCGTAGTGAAATGGCACGGGCCCATCTTTTTCGCCATGCACAAATTGGTGCACAAACGGTAAATGTGAGTTACGCAAGTCGTCAGGCGTGCCTTCAGCCGCCACGGTGCCACCCGCCACAAAATACACATAATCGGCAATTGAAAATGTTTCTTTTACATCGTGCGACACAATAATAGAAGTTGCGCCAAGCGCATCGTTAAGCGTGCGAATTAAATCGCAAATCACGCCCATCGAGATTGGGTCTAGGCCAGCAAACGGCTCGTCATACATAATAATATCGGGGTCTAGCGCAATGGCGCGCGCTAACGATACGCGCCGCCCCATGCCGCCAGAAAGCTCAGTTGGCATCAGCTGGTGTGCGCCGCGCAGGCCAACCGCATTAAGCTTCATTAACACCAAATCGTGAATCATGCTTTCAGGCAAATCGGTATGCTCACGCATCGGAAAAGCCACGTTTTCATACACTGATAAATCGGTGAACAAGGCGCCTTGCTGAAACAACATGCCCATTTTACGGCGCAATTGATAAATGCCATCGCGACTTTGTTGATGCACCACTTGACCTTCAACTCGCACTTGGCCTTTGTTTGGTTTCAATTGCCCGCCAATTAAGCGTAATAGCGTCGTTTTGCCAGATCCGCTGCCGCCCATAATAGCCACCACTTTGCCACGCGGAAACGCCATATTGATGCCCTGATGCAACATGCGGCCTTTGTAGCCAAACGAGAGATTATCAATCTCTACGATATTTTGCGGGTCGGTGGTTTGAGTCATTCGATTTTAATAGTTATGCACTACGTTTTAATTTTGGTTTATTTTAAATCAAATCGCGCAACAAGCAAGTGAGAAATCAAAAAGCCATGATAAATGGTAAAGTTGAAAACAAAAAAACCCGCGCTGGGCGGGTTTTTTTGCTAGATTATTATACTGATTATATTGCCATGCAAACCGTATATTGCGCCGCTGGAGCAGCAGTTATTGTCGCTGTTGGCAATCCTGGGCCTGGTACGCCTGTGGCTACTACACGCAAATTACCAGTAGCTGTATTGCCATCATCCAAAGTTGTATCGAGTTGCGTTGCATCTCTCCCTAAAATTAGGTCAGAACACACTGCATAAGCACCTGTCATCAATGTAATGGTAGTAAATGGTGTAGTTCCAGCAATGCTCTGCACGCCAATTCTGCCGCCATTAGAGTTTCTTGGTTGAAACTCAGGTGTCCCAGTTGCCGTTGAACCTGGTGCCAAACCTGCCAAACGTACATGCTCCCAGAACAGATATGATTCATCTGCTGGTGCTGCCGAATTCCAAGCACCGTTAATTTGGCCATTACCTGCTAACAGAGCTGCACCTGGAGTTGCCCCCGCTAGATGCGTAGCTACCGCAGGATCATCACCTGGCAATGCTCTGAAGCGGTCTTGATAACCATAAATATAAACTTGAATATTTTGGAATTCACGCGTCAGACTTTTAACGCGCGCACTATTAATCAGCTCTTGCCCGCGCAGCACGCCGCCCAGCAATAAGCCAATAATCACCAGCACAATGGCTAGCTCGATGAGGGTAAAACCTGCTTGTTTGTTCATTAATGGTATCCTTTGCTTGTTATTTTAAGTACGGTTTTATCTGAAACTTATAGTGAATGGAGAAAAAACATGCAATTGTCATGCCAATCTAGTAAATGTTAATTTATGCGGCATTCCGATTGATTAAAAGGCCTAATCAGACTAAAAAAGATGAAATTTCAACATTATTGCCAAAATTTTGACATTACTGTTAACACTCTGTTACAACTGACTTTTTTAGATTATGCTACTGCTTACTTGATTATAATAACTTTACCTAAGCAAGTTATCAGCCAATTTTAGGCCGCCAAATTATGTTGAACTCATTACTAAGCCCTCTATTTAATCAAAATAAATTCAGTCAATTGCTGGCCGATAATTCTCAGCGCATGTTGGCCTTAATGCTGTTAAGTTTGCATGCTTTTTTAATTTGGGGCGAGCAAGATACCTACTTACGACAATCATTTTTCTTGTGTACTTATGGTTTATTTTTGCTATGGCAACCTGTTTGGCGGGGCGTCGAAAAGCTCTCTTTTGCGGCACTTGCCATATTTGTTGCCATCGGTTTAATTGGGTTTTTCAATTTTAGCTGGTGGCTAACGGCGCTGTGGCTGGCTGTTTTATTTGGTTTGCTGGGCGGCCGCGTGTTTTCAGATGAATCTAAAGCCACGCGGTTGGTGCATATTTTGGCTGCCAGCTATCTGCTATCCATGTTGTTATTGTGGGTTGTGCCAAAGCTGCTGGGCGCTTCTAACGACCTTGAAGCGGCAAAATTTGTCATTACCTATTTAACGCCCATTTTGCCAGCCGCCATTTTATTCATTAATAAACAGGTTACTAAAAGCGGGCAATTGCCTGTTTTAGATTTCTTTTACACACTATTGTTAATGTTGGTGGCGCTTATTTTGGTGTTGGCTAGCTACGCCATTGGTACGCTGCAATCGGTTAATTATATTCAAGTGATGTTTATTGCTATATTCGGCTTGGCTTTTGTGCTGGCCGCGTTTAGCTTACTGTGGCAGCCGAGTACGCGTTTTTCGGGCATCGAGCTGCTGATGTCGCGCTACCTACTTAGTATTGGTATGCCGTTTGAAAAATGGGTGAAAAATATTGCTGCATTGGGCGAGATTGAATCGACACCAAATGGTTTTATGCAAGCCGCCATGTTAGAGATGAAAGCGTTGCCATGGGTAACGGGCGTTAATTGGCTGGCCGATGAAACGCAAGGCAAACTGGGCGAATTATCTAACCATGTAACACATTTTAATTTTAAAGATTTTCACATGAGTTTGCACACGCGTTGGCAAATTTCGCCCGCGCTATATGTGCATGTTAAGTTGCTGATGCAAATTATGGGCGAATTTTATGAAGCGAAACGCCGCGAGGAAACGCTGCGCCAAAACGCTTATATGCAGGCGTTTTACGAGACTGGTAGCCGCCTGACGCACGACATTAAAAATATTTTGCAATCGGTTGGCACGCTGGTTTCTGCCGCCGAGCAAACTGAGCATAAAGACGAGCAAGCCTTATTGCAGCTAATTCGCAAGCAATTGCCCGTATTAAACACACGCATTGCCGCCACGCTAGATAAACTTAAAGCGCCTAGCGAAGAAAAAAAACGGCTAGAGAAAATGTCTGCCTGGTGGAAAAACTTACAACAGCGCCATCAGCACGACAGAATTGAATTTTTGGCGGAAAAACTGCCCAACTATGAAATAAATGCCGAGGTATTAGACAGCGTGCTGGATAATTTACTAAATAATGCGCTAGAAAAAACCAAGTATCAACCTAACACCACCATTAAAGTAGAAATGTTAGAAAATACAGAAAACGGCTTTTATATTGAGGTAACCGATACTGGCAAAGCGATGGATTTTGGCGTTGCTAATGATTTATTTAAGAAGCATATTGCCTCGCACAATGGCCTGGGTGTTGGTTTGTATCACGCCGCGCAAGATTGTAAGCAAGCAGGCTATGCACTAAATTTAGCCAGCAATGTGAATGGTGCGGTGAGTTTTAAAGTGGGGCTTAACGTCGTTTAAAATAGTGATTGACTGCAAAAAAGGTGGCAATAGCCACCTTTTTTATTAACTTGATTGTCTGGCTAAATAATGCATAAAAATTAACGCAAACCTTGCATATAATCGGCCACCGCTTGCATCTCTGCATCGGTCATTTTGGCAGCAATAGTCATCATCATGGGCGCATTGGCGCGCTCGCCCGTGCGTAATGTGCGCAGTTGTTGTAAATTGTAATCAGCATGTTGGCCAGCCATCCTTGGATATTGTTTAGGAATGCCAGCACCATTGGCACCGTGACAAGCTGCGCATGCTGGTACGCCCGTTGCAGCGATGCCGCCGCGGTAAATTTTTTCACCCAGCGAACCCGCGCCATTACTTTTTGCTTTACCTAAGGCTTGTTTTTGACCTGCGAAATAGGCTGCTAAATCTTTCATCTCAGCAGTTGATAAAGCACCTGCAATACCGCTCATTACCGCATTGGCGCGTTTGCCTTCTTTAAAATTGGTCAATTGTTTTAATAAATATTCAGGATGTTGGCCTGCCAATTTTGGATTTAAACTTATCACGCTATTACCATCACCGCCGTGACAAGCTGAACAAACTGCTTGTACGGTTTTTTCTGCAGCGCTTTTTTCTGGCACTATCTTGTTTGCGGCTAGCTCTACAGGCAGCTGTTTTGCCACGGTTTCAACCGCATACGTTGGCAGCGCAACTAGTGTTAACGTGAATAAAATAGCACAAGCACTTTTTAATACAATTTGCATCACAACTCCAAAAATACTAAACAATTTACAACAATTAAAAAAATTAAAAAAATTAAAAATTAATGAAATAATTAAAAATATAAGCAATTCAACTAATTAAGCGCGCATTTTATCAAACTTGAGCAGTTCGTGATAGCATTTGCGCCTTAGACAAATTGCAAATCGCCAACTCATGCCTTTATTTCAAAACGCCACTTTTTTTATATCTGCCCATCATTTGCGCGATTTACCGCCAGCCTCGGGCATTGAAGTGGCCTTTGCTGGCCGCTCAAACGCGGGTAAATCAAGCGCTTTAAATACATTAGCCAATCATAATCGCTTGGCTTATGTCAGCAAACAGCCAGGCCGCACGCAATTGATTAACTTTTTTACGCTAGGCAACGACAGGCATTTAGTCGATTTACCTGGCTATGGTTACGCCAAAGTACCAGAAGCCATGCGCGCGCATTGGCAAAGCGTGTTGGCGCGCTATTTAAGCGAACGTGCCAGTCTTGGCGGCCTTGTTTTAGTGATGGATAGCCGCCATCCACTGCAACCACTAGACCGCCAAATGTTGGATTGGTTTTGCCCCAGCGGCAAACCTGTGCACGTTTTATTAACAAAGTCAGATAAATTATCTCGCGGCGAAGCGGGTTTAACGCTTGCCAAAACGCGTAAAGAGTTGCTAGCTATTTGGGGCGATAATGTAAGTGTGCAATTGTTTAGTAGCAGTAAAAAACTGGGTGTGGAAGAGGCCGAGAAGATTATTGGCGCTTGGTTATTTACAAGCGCTTGAATTCTTAGTACTAAATTATGAAAGATTATCAACACATGAAATTAATTAAATTACTTTTAACTATTTTTGTGTTGGCATCTATTTTTTCATGTGCTGCTCAGAAAAAACCTGCAAAGAAAATTTCACGACACTATTTGATAGAAGTTGAAGGCAACTACCAAAAAATCAACCGAGTGGAAGATCTACCAAGCGTCATTACAAATTATTTTGGAAAGCAAAGATTCGATAGAGATATGGTTGGCCCTGAAGGTGAGTTTAATGGAAGCCGCGGTACCAAGTTGATTAGAGCTGGGAACGCAGGGGAAATATGGTTTATTGATTTTTGGATGGGTGGTACGGGAGTTTCCCAAACATTCATGGCGTTTAGAGTGAAAGATAACAAGATTTTATCTATTGGGGCTGTTTACCAAGGTCAACTAGAAGATTTAACTATCGAAGAATTAAAAAGTCGATTACCTATGAAACCTGAATGTGTTAAAAAGCAAGAAAACTACTTGCAGTATGTTTATGAAACTGGCTATAACTTATGCCCTTCGAACTGAGCTAATAACGCTTTAAAAACACCAAATCCCAAACGCCGTGGCCTAGTTTAATTCCTCTGTTTCCAAACTTAGTCAACGGCCTGTAGCTCGGTTTTTCAGCATATTCACTTGTGGTATTTTGCAATTGCGGTTCAGCTTTTAAAACGTCCAAAACCCATTCTGCGTATTCTTGCCAATCGGTTGCCACGTGTAAATAGCCGCCAGTTTTTAGTTTAGAACATAGCAGTTTTACAAACTCGGATTGAATCAATCTGCGTTTATGGTGGCGCATTTTATGCCACGGGTCAGGGAAGAAAATATGCACGCCATCCAAGCTGGCATCGGCAAGCATATTTTGCAAAACCTCTACCACATCGTGCTGAATAATGCGGATGTTAGTAAGCGCTAACTCCTCGATTAGCTTAAGCAGCGCGCCGACGCCAGGTGTATGCACCTCAGCCGCGAGAAAATCATAATCGGGCAAAGTTTGCGCGATTTTGGCGGTGGTTTCGCCCATGCCAAAACCAATTTCGAGTATTTTTTTATTGGGTTGAATCTGTGAGTCTTTTCTACCAAATAGCACATTTAAGTCGATGCCCTGCAAGCCATATTCCACGCCATACCTAGGCCATTGTGTTTCTAGCGCATTGGCTTGGCCTTTGGTGACGCGGCCTTGGCGCAGCACAAAACTGCGAATGCGGCGATTTTTTAGATCATTTTCATTTTTGGCAATTTCAGTCATGGCGCGAATTATACTGTAGGAGCGACGCCCCGTCGCGAAACAATGGTGCAAAATCGCGACGAGGCGTCGCTCCTACAAAGTATGCGCTTTATCACCGCTTTTAAAGCCGATTAAATCTTCTTCAATGCCACGGCTAAACGCAATCACCTTAAACAATTCGCCCATTTCGGCGGGTGATAATAACTTTTGCACAGCGGCGGCAAGTGGTGCGTAAACCGCCATATTGCTGGGCGAAACCTCAGCCAATAAATCAAGCATGCCACAATTGATTAAAAAGCTGGCTTGGTTGCAATAGCCCGCCAAACTTAGGCCTTGCGAAACGCCAGCCTCGGCAATCGCAGTAAAATTGACGTGTGCGGTAATATCTTGTAAGCCAATATTAATCAGCGGATTGCTATGTGCGTAATGCTGAAAATGACACATGAGCGTACCTTGATTGCGCTGTGGATGATAATATTCTGCCGCACCAAACCCGTAATCGAGCATTAAAATAACGCCCTGTTTTAAGCAATCTGCTAAGCTATTGATTAAGCCTGCAGCGGCTGGGCAGGCTTCAGTTAGATAATGATTTGGTAGCGAGTAAGTGCTAACTTCATCATGCAATTTGCCTTTTTGTAATGGCTTATCTTGCCAGATCAACTCTCGCTCAAACGCAAGCCCGCGCTCACACAAGCCTGCCTCTGTATTAACAATTAAATGTGCAGGAATTGCGTCTAATACTTCGTTACCCACTATTAAACCGACAAAATTTGTTGGTAAGGCATCCAGCCAAACCACGCGCTTAAATAAATCGGCTGATAGTCTTTTTTGCAAAGTCTCGCGCTGTATTTGGCGCAAGTAGTCGCTTACTTCTAATATAAAATACTCGGCTGGCAAAGTGTTTAATTGTTGCAATTCTAGTAACATACCTGCGGCTAATATACCCGTGCCAGCGCCTAATTCCAACATGTTGGCTACTAAGTGGTTGCCACTGCTTTCAGCTAAAATTTGTGCCGCTTGGCGGGCTAATGTTTTTGCAAATAACGTTGAAATTTCTGGTGCCGTAACAAAATCACCACCTTTGCCGAACTTCTTAGCGCCGCCGCTGTAATAACCTAGTGCTGGCAAATATAAAGCCATGTGCATAAAAGTAGCAAAATTTATCCAACCGCCAGATTCAGTAATTTTTTGTGCAATGTTGTCCGTCAAAACTTGGCTGTGCGCAAGTTCGGCGGGCGATGCGATAGGTAGTGGATGCATTCCATATTATAATGTGCTCAGCCTTAAAATAGGCAGGCTAATCATCAAGCACTTTTAACAAAAATACTTAGAAAAGAGTAAAGCGTGACGTTAAGTTTAAACAATAAAGTAGTATTAATTACTGGCGGCGCAAAACGCGTGGGCGCGGCCATTTGTCGTGAGCTGCACACACACGGTGCACAATTAATGATTCACTATAATAAATCGCACATTGAGGCGCGCGCGCTACAAGCCGAGCTTAATTTGCAACGTGCTAATAGCGTGGCAATCATTCAAGGTGATTTACTCAATATGGCAGTATTGCCGAGTTTAGTGCATGAAACGGTGAATCAGTTTGGCCATTTAGACGTGCTTATTAACAATGCCAGCAGCTATTATTCAACAGAAATTGGCAAAATTAGCGAGGATAACTGGCACGATTTAATGGGCAGCAACCTTAAAGCACCGATGTTTTTAGCACAAGCAGCAGCGGCGGAGTTACGTAAAAACCACGGCTGTATTGTGAACATTACTGACATGCATATTGAACGGCCGAAAAAAGGCTATGTGGTGTATAGCGTGGCAAAAGCGGGTTTGGTGACGCTGACAAAATCGCTGGCGCATGAGCTTTCGCCTGAAGTGCGTGTAAATGCAGTAGCCCCAGGCCCCGTGCAATGGCCAGAAAATAACCCGCAATTTGATGAGGTTTATCGGCAACGCGTTATCTCGCAAACCCTACTAAAACGCGTGGGCGAAGCGGCCGATATAGCCAAAGCGGTGAAATTTTTAATCGCCGATGCGCCGTTTATTACAGGCCATGTGCTGGCGGTGGATGGTGGACGCAGTTTAAATCTGTAAGAAAATTCACTTGCTATACAAATGTTGTTGAAAGCCCACGAACATTCTTCGTATTGCTAGCGGGTTACCTAACACCAAAGTTGCATCGGTCACTTACTGATACTTTAACTCTAACAACCCTTTAAGTTTCTCTTGGCTCAGCTCATCCACACCTTGGTTAACATATTGATCAAGCACGAAAGTTAAAAAACTTTGTTGTTTATCCTTAAATGATTGATGGACTATAAGCTTAGCGGCGCTTGCACGTTCTGTACGCGTAAGCGGTGTGAGTGAATAGGCCACATTGGCCAGCACATCAAAAATATCACTATTTTCAGCACCTATCATCATTTGCATTTCTGCCAACTGTGCTCTGCCAAAACCCTTTTCAGCCAAGCCTTCTAGCAATTTTTTTCGAGTCTCTGAGTTGCTCCAAATTTCTCGCAACTCATCTTCATTTTTAAAAAACTCTGGTACCTTTAAACACTTAACATTAGGCAAAAAAGTGCTTCCATAAACTGGGCGGATGACATTGGCCTGCCATCTGCGCTCCAGAACGTTGTTGCCATCATGTGTTGTATAGAGCGCTCTTTTCCATCGCGCAACTTTACTTTAATTTTTTTCTTGGTCTCGTATTCGGCCTCATTTTGCTTCATCTCCCTTGGCTCACGCAGCGTTTTTTCTGCTTTTTCACTGCTTAAGTTTTCCGCCAGTTCAATCGGTTCGCCATCCCACTCTGGGTCGCTAAAGTGGTGATGGGCTTTTACAAAATCAACAATCGTAAAGTATTCTTTGCCATCATATAACCGTGTGCCACGACCAATAATCTGCTTAAACTCAATCATGCTGTTCACAGGGCGCATCAGCACAATATTGCGCACATTGCGTGCATCTACTCCAGTAGAAAGCTTTTGCGAAGTGGTGAGAATAGTTGGGATGCTTTTTTCGTTATCTTGAAAATTGCGCAAAGATTGCTCACCACGCTCGCCATCTGCGGCCGTTACGCGCACGCAATAATTTGGGTCTTTACTCGAGCTGTTATTAGACATGTAAAGCTGATTGATTAAATCACGCACGGCTAAGGCGTGGTCTTGCGTGGCGCAAAATACCAGCGTTTTTTCACGCTGATCTATTTGCTGCATTATCAGCTTGACGCGATATTCCTCGCGCTGCTTTATTTCAATAATGCGGTTAAAATCTGCTTCAAGGTAACGCTTACCTTCTTCAATATCGCCTTCCACCAAATAATCATCAGCGGTATAAACATACTCATCCAAAGTATTCGCAATCTGCTTTACTTTAAATGGCGTTAAAAAGCCAACATTAATACCTTCTTTAAGTGAGTAGCTATATACAGGCTCACCAAAATAGGCGTATATATCCGCATTATCTTTACGCTTAGGTGTCGCGGTTAAGCCCAGTTGCACAGCGGGGCTAAAATGCTCCAAAATACCGCGCCAATTACTTTCATCATTGGCGCCACCACGGTGACACTCATCAATAATAATTAAATCAAAAAAATCTG
>JACMNB010000004.1 GCA_014378845.1 Methylotenera sp.
AAGCTCGGATGTGTCTGTACAAAAATGAGTGCTTCTTGCTTAAATTGTGTGCTGTAGCGTTTGGTCATGTCTTTCCTCATAAAATATAAAGTGAATGTAATCTTATGAGGGGATGCTTGTCCATTTTATTGACTAGGTCCAGTTGTGTGCTGGCTAGTTTGGCGTGGTCATGCCGATGATATTCAAACGGCTGTAGCAAAAGTCTGTGCGCTACGCTCTGGAATAGTATTAAGTCCCAAGCATCAGCAAAATATTCTTGTAGCACTGAACCACTTAAAGCAAGATTAGTATTAGGCTGAAAACAAGTAAGCAAATTGCGGCCAATTGACTTACTTTAATTGTCAACAAATCAAAAATTGCAAACCGATTAACAATAAGCGCCATTTTTTATAGGTCGGTTTTAGCATCAATCAAAATTAAGCTCTACAAAATGCTCAATGCCATCATTTTCAAGTTGAATCAATTTTGCTACGCCAACAATTTGATTATTACCCTTAATGGTAATGTGATAAACCGTGTCTTGATAACGATAATGTATCGTATAGGTTTTCCAATCTGCAGGCACGCAAGGGGCAATGCGCAGTTGGTTGCCCTCTAATGTTATCCCTAACAAAGTCTCTAGGGTTAAGCGATACATCCAGCCAGAAGCGCCCGTGTACCATGTCCAGCCGCCGCGGCCTGTGTGCGGCGCTGCTGCGTATATGTCGGCGCTCATCACATAGGGTTCAACTTTATAGGTCTGTAATTGCTCGGGCGTCACTGCATGATTAATAGGGTTTAGCATGCCAAAAAGCTCCCATGCCAACACTTTTTCGCCTTGCATCGCAAATGCCATGGTCGCCCAAATGGCGGCATGGGTATATTGACCGCCATTTTCGCGCACGCCTGGCACATAGCCTTTAATGTAACCAGGCTCTAAATTAGATTGATCAAAGGGCGGGTCTAACAATTTGATAAACTGTGCATCACGATTCACTAATCGATGATTGACTGATGTCATGGCTTGGCTGGCGCGGGTTGCATTGCCACTTTTTGAAATGACCGCCCAGCTTTGGCTAATAGAATCAATTTGGCATTCTTCATTTTGGTTGGAGCCTAATGGCGTGCCATCGTCAAAATATGCCCTTTTATACCATTCGCCGTCCCACGCGTTGGTTTCAATCGCACCTTTAAGTAATGCGGCTTGGGTCGTACAAATTTCAGCAAAGCCTAAATCGCCTTTCAAATTGGCGATTTTAGTAAAACTATATAAATTATCCAACAAAAACCATGCCAGCCAAACGCTTTCACCTTTGCCGTTTTTACCAACTAAATTCATGCCATCGTTCCAATCGCCGCAACCCATTAACGGTAATTGATGCGCGCCAAATCGTAAGCCATTTTTAATGGCGCGCACGCAGTGGTCATATAAACTTGCAGATTCATTGGAGCGTAATGGTAAATCGTAATAAGCTTCTTCTGCCGCGTTTAAGGCACGGCCTTCTAAAAAGTGTATGGGCTCGTCTAAAATGGCAGTATCGCCAGTGGTTGTTACATATCGACAAACTGCGTAAGCCAGCCACAAATAATCATCAGAAAAATGCGTGCGCACGCCCTGCCCATTGGGCGGATGCCACCAATGCTGCACGTCGCCTTGCGGAAACTGGCGCTCGGCGCAGCGAATAATCTGCTCGCGCGCAAGCCACGGGGTGGCGTGCACAAGCGCCATGGTATCTTGCAGTTGATCGCGAAAGCCAAACGCGCCGCCCGATTGATAATAACCACTGCGGCCCCATAATCGGCATGAAATGGTTTGATACAGCAGCCAGCCGTTGGCAAGCACGTTTAAGGCAACATCGGGCGTTTCTACTTGCACGGCGCCTAGCGTATGGTTCCAATATTCATGCACAGCATCTAGCACCTGTCTTGCGCCTGCCACAAAGCCCATTTGCTGAACATAGCCTTGTATTTCTTCACTATTTTTAGCAGCGCCTAATATAAAAACGATTTCTCGCTCCTGGTTTTCTAGCAAGTTAATCTGCGTTTGCAAGCCAATAGCAGGGTCTAACCCTGCGCCTACTTTGCCCGATAAGCGTCTGCGGCGCATGGCGGCTGGGCTTGCTAGCGAGCTATTTCTGCCAATAAACTCAGTACGATTTCCCGTAAAGCTATTGTCTTTTTCGCTCACGTGTGCAAAAACAATGCGGTTTGCGCATTCGCGGCCATAAGCGTTTTTGGCCAGCATTGCACCAGATAACGCATCATGTTCTGTCACAATCTGCATCATATTGGCGTGGCGCCACTCACCCATCACCAACTCGGTATAGCCCATTACAGAAAGCCTTCTTTCGCGATTAGAAACATTTTTAAGTTTAATCACCACAAACTTAACTGGCGCATCCATGGCCACATAAGTCGTTAATTCAGAACTAATGCCAAACTCTTGATGCTCAAACACGCTATAACCAAAGCCATGGCGGCACACATAAACACTGTTTTCTTGCGATAACGCACAATTAGGCAGCGCGGTGGGTGACCAAAAAGCGCCTGTTTCATCATCTCGAATATAATGCGCTTCGCCGCTGGCGTCGGTAATAGGGTCGTTATGCCAAGTGCTTAATCTAAATTCATGGGCATTTTCTACCCACGTGTACGCACCGCCCGATTCTGATATTACCGTGCCAATATAGGGGCTAGCAATCACATTAGACCAAGGCATTGGCGTCTTAGACATTGCTGCGGCAGAGGCAGTTGATTGGCCATTTTTAAGCGTAATCACGTACTCACGGCCATCTGTGGTAAATCCGCCCAAGCCGTTATTAAAGATAAGGTCGCGCTCTGGCAATGGTTTAAGCGGATATTGTTCAACTGCAAACAGTGGCTCTAACCGGTCAGATGTGCGCTCTGTCGCCCTATCTGACACGCGGCGCTCTACTTGGTCGATTAACGATTCTTCAGAATCGGTAAAAACAATGCGCGCCACGGCTTGAAACAATACCCTGGCCTCTTCAGAAAGCTCATCTGTGCGCCGAATAAACACGCCGCCGGGCTTATCAAGCGTTTGCGCTTCTGGCCCTGTATTAATCAAGCTAATAATAGAATCATGTAGCGCTGCGCGGTAACCAGAAAAATCCTCATTAATAATCACCAAATCTACAACTAGCCCGTTCATACGCCAATACGTATGTGCTTGCAGCAATTGTTTGACTAAGCTAATGCGGCCAATATCGGCGATTTTAATCAGCACAATTGGCAAATCGCCAGAAATACCAAATCGCCATAAACCAGATTGGCCTTGATTGTTGCGCGCAATGACGCTGGGCGCGGCGCGGCGCAGTGCATTACAATAAATAACAGAACTCGCCAAGCGTCCAAACACCTGCGCTTCCGATTCGTTGGCATTAAGCATACGCAGCACTTCTTGGCTTTGGAACCATGCCATATCAAACGCGCGTTCGACAAAATGCTTATCATTATATTTATCGATTAAAGCAATCACAGCCTCGCGTGAATTAGCTACGCCAGTGATAATTTGGATGCTGGTTGCGCGGTCTGTTGCCAGTTTTAAGTTGCGCCTAATCGCAGCGATTGGGTCTAGCACAGAGCCTTGTGTATTGGATAAAGGCTGATTTTTGGATTTAATCGCTGGCTTACCAAATAGTTGGTCAGATATTTGTGAAGAAACTTGGTTTAATAAACTACCTTGCCCCAATACACCATTGCCCGTTTTTAAATCAGTGTCAAAAGCATCAAAAACGATAGGATTAGCGGGCGAGCGACCGCGGCCAATAAATTTTGCACGGTCGGTTTCAAAACTTGGCGGTTCAGAATCCATGCCTGGCGCCGCAATTAAGTGAAACATCCAAGGCACTCGCTCGCCAGATGTGCGCGGGCGTCTGGTGCAAATAATGGCGTTTTTATCAGGCAGAATTTCGGTTTGCACAAATAAATTACTAAAAGCGCGGTGCGCTAAATCGGTATTTTGCGGCGCTAAAACCACTTCTGCGTAGCTGGTAATTTCTATGTCACGCACTTTATTGGATAAATTAGTCAGCGTAACGCGCCTAATCTCTACATCATCTTCAGGCGATACGCTAATTTCAGTGTGCGTTTCAATTAACTGATCGCGGCGCCGATATTCAGCGCGTGCTTGTGTAAACACCGCTTCATAATGATCGGCTTGGCGTAAGGTTGGTTGATGCGCAGCAGACCATAGACGCTGCGATTCCCTGTCTCGCAGGTAAATAAAACTGCCCCAATTATCTTGGGTGGCATCCTCGCGCCAGCGCGTGACGTTTATGTCGTGCCAATGGCTATAACCGCCGCCTGCATTGGTTACCATGACATGATAGCGGCCATTTGACAACAAATGTACTTCTGGTATTGGCGTATTGTGGCTGGTAAATACGCGCATTAATCCTACGCCGTCCTCGTCATTGGCTTTATTAATCGTTGATTCGGCAACATTGGGTTGCAACGTGCTACCCAATTTAGGCACACGTTCTTGCAACAGCAATTCGGTGGCTTTTATATAAGGCGCAGCCATAAACCGCCGCTGCATGGGTTTATTAAGCAAAACATCGGCAAAAGCCAGCAAGCTCATGCCTTGATGGTGCGCCATAAAAGTTTGCACCACAGCCTGTTTTTTACCGCGCGGCAGGCGATTTTGCGTGTAATCAATTGCCTCATAAAAGCCATATTGCCCAACAAAACCATTGTCGGCCAATACTTGCAAATTGTTGCAAGCCTCATTTGGTAGCACCATCAAAGCCAGCGCGGTTGCATAAGGCGCTATCACTAAATCATCGCTTAAACCACGTTTAAAGCCTAAGCCTGGCACGCCAAAAGCCCTGTATTGATACACTTGCGATATATCCGTCACGTTGTAACAAGATTCTGAAATGCCCCAAGGCACACTATGTTGTTGCCCATAATTAATTTGCTGTTTTACCACCGCTTTATTGGTTTGTGCAAGCAAGGTATTATCGAAACTAGGCATTAACAATTGCGGCATTAGGTATTCAAACATAGAGCCAGACCATGAAATTAAACTGGTTTCACCGCCCGTTTTTGTGAGTAAACGCCCCAAAGTAAACCAATGTTTTTGCGGTAATTGGCCATTAGCAATCAGAATAAAACTCGCTAAACGGGCTTCAGAAGCCAATAAATCATAGCAAGATGGGTCACGCCGCCGCTCGCCCACATCAAAACCAATGCTGAGTAAATCTGTTTTTTCATCATATAAAAATTTAAAATCCATCTCGGCTAGCTTGCCAATTCTGGCATATAAACCATCAATAATTGGCGCATTAAAAGCATCTTTAAGCTCTACCAAGCCCGCTTGCAAGGTAATAAGGCAGCCTAATAAATTGCCACTATCCACCGACGATATGTATTGCGGATTTAATATTTGCATTGTCCGCGTATCGTACCAATTATAAAAATGGCCGTTGTAGCGCGCTAATTTCTCCATGCTAGCCAAGGTATTTTCGGTTAGGCTTAATAACTCATTTTTATTGATGTAGCCAAAATCGTAAGCGGCCAAATTGGACAATAAACCTAAGCCCATGTTGGTGGGCGACGTACGCGATGCAATTGCGATAGTTGGCACCATTTGCACATTGTCAGGCGGTAGCCAGTTATCTTCAGCGCTCACAAATTGGGCAAAATAATCCCAAGTAAGCTTGGCTTTGTCTTGTAAAAAAGCAATTTGATTTGCCGTTAACACAGCCTGCCTAGATACAATTGGTTTACTGATAAACCAAGCAACAACTGGTGAAATTAGCCATAACAATAATATTGGACTACAAAACAGCCACACGGTCATTGATTGACTATTGAATGATTGCTTAGCCACTAAAAACACAAGCAAAATAATTACAATTGCTGGCGCAACCCACATCTCTGCAATAAAATCGGCCAGCGTTTTAATCGCATTGCGCCTAGCATAATCAGGCGAGTGCCATTGCAACAAACCGCGTTTGGTAAACAGCATACGCCCTGCCGATTGAGCAATCGCGTCGATATTAACAGCAGCCTCAAAAGGCAACCATACAAGCTGTAAAATGGCCAATAAAAAAGCATTTAACGAGGCTTGACTGGCTAATGTAAGATGCGTAAACCAAGTACTTTCTTTAGGTTTTTTAAACAAGTTAATCAGCAGGCTCAAAATGGGTGGCAAAAACAGAACCAGCAATACGGTGATTAAGGCTAACCATGGCGCATTAATGGTGCTGGTATTGTTCGTGACAATCCAGCTGGCAATTAACAGTGTTGTTAACACAATTGGCACTAAACTACGCCGTAAATTGTCTAGCATTTTCCATTTAGTCAGTGCGCTTAAAGGGTTTGGCAGATTGCCCGCACTCGACGGTGCGCGTGCAAATAGCCAGCCCAATAATTGCCAATCGCCGCGCACCCAGCGATGGCGACGGCTAATATCGGCTGCATAACTGGCTGGATATTCTTCAATTAAATCTACATCGCTGACTAAGGCGCTGCGCGCATAGCCGCTTTCTAACAAATCGTGGCTTAGTATTAAGTTAGTGGGAAAGCGCCCATCCACCGCCAGCCTAAAAGCATCGATATCGTAAATACCTTTGCCAATAAACGAGCCTTCAGCAAATACATCTTGGTAAACATCTGAAACTTCTCGCGTGTAAGGATCAATGCCAGAATCGCCAGCATACAATTGTGTAAAGTAGGTTTGCGCCGCGCTCACAAGGCCAATGGAAGTGCGCGGTTGTAAAATGGCGTAGCCATGCGTTACGCGGCCAATGGCTGCATCAAAAATAGGCCGATTAATGCAATGCGCCATATTGCCAATGAGCGCTTTGGCAGAATCTCGCGGCAACTGCGTGTCGGTATCAAGCGTAATCACATATTTAAAGCTATTTAAAAGCGTTTGGTCGCCAACAATATCGGTAAACGCGGTGCGATTCACACTGTCCATATCGCCATCACGTAGTAGCGTATTAAATTGCTCTAATTTTCCGCGTTTGCGCTCATAACCCATCCAAACTTGGTCAACGTCGTTCCACTCGCGTTGGCGATGAAACAGATAAAAAATGCAAGGTCTGTCAAGTTGATAAGTTATGTTTAAAGCGGCAATACCAGCGCGCGCATGCGCTATTAACACAGCATCTTCTGGCATGGTGCGCGCAGCTGCATCTCTAAAATCAGTTAATAATGCAAAAAACAAGTTGTTGTCTTGATTGCCTAAATAACGAATTTCCAAAGCTTCTAGTAAATGATCAATTTCAGATACGCTGCCAATTAAAGTTGGCACTACAACCATGGTGCGGTGCGCATCTGGAATGCCTTTTGAGAAATCGAGCCTTGGCAATCGGCGCGGGCGAAAAGTTTGCGTAATGATTAAATTGACAATTGCGACCGCTAAACCAAGGCTTGCAAACAATGTGAATACGCCAAAAAACCAAGCAACCAAATTAGACCAAGTAAACCAGAAACTTAAAGTAAGTGATGTTAACCATAGACAAATCGCAACGGTAAACAAGCTTGCCACTATTAAAATTGCACTTGCATATAAGGCCAAGCGCAGTGGTTGGCAGTTGCGCTTAAGTTTGCACAGCATCGAATCGTGGCAATTAAGCGCGGTTTTAGTTAAGTAAACACCTTCATCAATCAAGTAATAGCCCACATGCGCGTGGCAATGCTGTTTGCCCAATTGATTGCTGGCCGATTTTGCTAAATCAATCGCAGTTTCCGCTGCTTTAATTTCATACTGCGCGCAGTGGTTATTCGTTGGCCGAACTTTTTGCTTAAGCATTTTTGGGCTAGATAAACAGGCAATATCTTCAATTGCATGCCGATATTGATCGCGTGTTGCAAAGTCTTGGTATTCGTATTCTGCTGCTGGGTCTTGTTTTAAAATTTGTTCAACCGCGCTAAACTTTTCGACAAAATCGCGCCAATCGATTGCGGCAATGACCCTTAAGCTACCCACGCTATTGGCGATAGAAATTTGATTAGCGGCAGCGGTGCGACTGGCTAACTCTAATAGTCTGGTTGCTGTAATATTTTGCAGTAATAATTGCTGCTCTACCCAGGTTTGTACAAAAGCCATTGCCGCGCCTTGGTCTTGCAAGCGCGCGTAAAACTCTTCTACAAACGGCGCGGTTAACGATATGTCAGCATTGGCAAATTTGGCCAACAATTGAATAAGTTGTTTGGGTTCGTTTTCGGCTGCAACTAGCATCCTATCTGCCCAAATAATGGCCGTTTCTTGCTCTTCTCGCCTATTGGCTATGCGCACCGAAATACGGCGCAAGTTTTCTAATAACGCCAATTGCAACATGATAGGAAAAGCCCACAATTCACCCAACATCAGCGGCTCTACAGATTGATAAGCGGCAATAAATTGGCTGGCATTCTCGTTATCAATGCGGCCATCCATGTGTGATATTAAAGTCAGCGCTAAATCATAGATGCGCGGATAGCCGTCAGTTGCTCCGTCAACAATTTTGGGCAATTGCCTGCTGTATCCTTGCGGCAAATGCCGCCTTGCAAGCGTAAATTGCTGTTCTATCAGGTAATAATTATCAAGTAACCAATTTTCGGCAGGTGATATTTTTTGATTGGTTTCACTATTTTTAAGGCTTGATGTGGTAATCAGTTGATAAGCACTTTTTATCACGCGCTCATTATCTGCAAGCCTAGCCAGTAGTTTATCTGGCCTAATACTTGGGTCAATTTGATGTTGTTTTGCCAGTTTAACAGCGTGACTTTTAAGCTGTTCAATGCTTAAAAGCTCTGCGCGTAGCAGGCTAGAATCGCGCTCCTTGACCACTGGCGGTCGAAAAAAGTCAACTATTGGTTGCAGCGGTGCAAGATTAATATTGATCATTACCTTCAATCAAATGGAAAGAAACGTTAACTAAATTATTCGCAAGCCGTTTTTGAAACTATCTCAAAAATGGCTAATGGTTTAAGCGATTAATTTAAGACGTTTTCATTCATTTGACTGTTCGCTAACGCACATAACGCATGTTGGCAGGCTTATTTAATCTAATTTAAAACCTAGCCAATTTAAGAGTTAAGCGACATTGTTTGCAAGCGTAATTGCTCATTTTTAGTGATTTTATAGCATTCGCAGCTATGACTTTCTAGCGCGTTTCGGTCAAGCACTGTAATCAAGCCGCGTTTATAATTAATAACGCCTGCGCTTTGTAATTTTAAGGCTGCATCAGTTACGCTTTCTCGGCGCACACCCAGCATGCCCGCTAGCATCTCTTGGGTAACGGCAATTTGGTTTGAAGGCAACCGGTCTAAACTTAACAACAGCCTGCGGCATAATTGCTGATCAATCGTGTGATGGCGGTTGCAGACAGCTGTTTGAGTAACTTGTGTAATCATCGCTTGAGAATAGCGCAGCAAAATATTAAGCATAGCGCCATCACGATTAATTGCTTTTTTTGCCGCTTGGGCGCGCATTCTGTAACCTTTCCCAGCGGATTGCACCAAGGCTTGGTTAGGTGAATTGCTGCCAGAAAAGAATAAAGACATGCCAACCGCGCCATCATTACCCACCACCGCCACTTCTGACGAGGCGCCGTTTTCTGTCATGTATAACAAAGAAACAATAGCGGTGGTGGGAAAATACATATAAGCAGGTGTTTTGCCAGATTCACACAACACTTGATTAAGAGAAAATTCCACTTCCTCTAAGTCAGGCTCTAGTTCTTCCCACTCGCGTTGGCTAATCGATGCCAACAGATGATTTTGTTGTGGTTGAGCCTGATTTTCAATTAAACCATTGCTATCCAAATATTGAATTGGCAATGGTTTGTTGGCAAGTAGTGCGTTTGCTACGTCGGCAAGCATATTCATGTTAGAACCCCTTGTTTAGAGCTAACATAATGCTTTTTACTAACAATAGTATTAATCAGTAGTTAACTTAAATTGTTGTAGTCCTTAGCTTACTTTGATTTTTTTGACAGGTTTTTTTAATAAAAATATCAATTTCTTGCTGGCATTTTTTGGCATTGCTTTTACGCCGTGCGCTTAACCAACCAGCGCCAAACCAAGCACGCGCATCTTTAGCTGCCAATGTGCGGTAAGTTTGTAATGCCATTAATTCATCGTTATAAAAGCCAAGTGCATCTTGCACAGGTTTTAAAGCGGCTATAAAAGCTAATGTGCGTTTTTTTTCAGAAGATGATGTTGACAAAAGCGGCGCAGAAAACTCTGCCAAATAGCGCAGCCGTTTAAAGCGCTTGCGCACGCTATGTTGTTGGGTTTCTGTCAGCGTGAGGAATTTTTTGCCCTCTTTAATAATTTTATGATGTAGTTTATCTAATCGATTAGCCAGTATTTTGCGCACGTTTTTGTGCTTATCATTTTCTTTAACCTGATTGGTCACATTGTCGGCATCTATTGCGCTGGGCCCTTCTAAATAACGGCTATTAACATAAGCAATTAAGCACAGCAAAGTGTCTTGAAACGCTTTAGAGCGGATGGCTAAACTAGCATTTAAGTGCTTGGCGACATTAGGTTGAATGCTAAGAACAGGGCCGCCTGCAGTCACCATCTGCGGCTGTATTACATGGTTTAAATAATCATCATCGCGCTGCGCACCCAAGATTCTAAACGCATCAATTAGCGGCTTTTCCCAAGCTGGGTTGATACCGTCAACCAACACGCTAAGCTCGCGCATGGCCGTGCGTAAGCGTCTAATACCCACGCGCAACTCATGAATAGGCTCGCTACTTTGGTTGCCGCTGGCTATTTCGCTTGCGTTAGCACAAATTTGATTTAAGCACGATTGGAAAACCGCTTTAACCATTTGCTGGCCGTTGGCATCACTTTTTAACTTAGGCTTATTTTCTAAATCTTTAAGCTTTAATTGGCTTAAAGGCAAACCATCATGCAAGCGCTGGCCTTTCATGGATTTATTGATTGTACTTAACCATAGGCCATATTTAGCGCACCAAGTGCGGGCAAGCGCGGCGGCATGTTCAGGCGCACCGTGTTTTAATTCTATTTCTAACTCACACAACGCGGCACTGCGCCCGCCGCTGATGACCATGCCTTGATCTAATGCAATTTCGATGAAGGAGCCTGCCTGTTTTACGGTGAATTTAAGCCGCTGCACATCAGTTTCATAGATTGGAATTAACGCAGACATTAGTCCGTTTGACTTTATTTTTAACGCTTTAATCAAAAGTTTGCCAATTTTTTCTTCGCCGTGGCGCAATACATTAATGCTTGGCATGTGGCTAGAAAGCGTATTGCTAGCGGTTTTAAGGCTGGAAACTTTAGTTTCAATTGCGTTAGTTTGAATAGAGCCAACTTCAACGTTGTGTTCTAGCCTTTCTAAAGCATTACTGGTTAACCCTTTGGCGGTTTGCACCCATTCATTACCCTCTTTTCGCATGCGTAGCGTTAAGCCATTTTTGGCCAAAGCGGCATCTTCAGTATCAAAATAACAGGCTTGCAGTAGTTGTAATTGTGCGTTTTTGGCATGTACGGCCGCCACAATTTTTGGCAGACTTTGTGCAGGAATTTCAAATTTAAGCTCAAATTCATTCATTTTAATTTGGATTTTGCTAGCCTTGATTGATAGGCCTTATTTTAAAAGAGCTGCTTTAGCACTTGGTTGATTGGTTGCTTGAATTTTTGCGTCGTTTTTAAATGTAGGTAGCTCCCCTATCACGTTGTCAGACGTTTTTCCAAATATACTGCTATGCTGATCGGCAGTATTTTTACGTGTAAACCCTTTTAAGCGCAATGCATTTGTAATCACAGAAACCGAACTTAAACTCATGGCTAATGCTGCAATCATTGGTGATAGCAACCAACCTGTAAACGGATACAACAGGCCGGCCGCCAGCGGTATGCCAAGCGCGTTATACACAAAAGCAAAGCCTAAATTTTGCTTCATGTTGGCAACGGTGTCGGTTGAAATGCTTCGCGCCAAAGCAATGCCGCGCAAATCGCCTTTTACAAGTGTCACTTGTGCGCTGTTAATCGCCACATCAGTGCCAGTTCCCATGGCAATGCCCACATTGGCTTTGGCAAGTGCTGGCGCATCGTTAATGCCGTCGCCCGCCATGGCAACAACTCGGCCTTCTTTTAGCAGCTTTTCAACTAAGGCTAATTTATCCGCTGGTTTAACTTCGCCATAAAATTCATCAATGCCTAGTTTATTGGCGACAGATTTAGCGGTTGTTGAGCCATCGCCTGTGGCCATAATAAGGCGAATTTCCGCTGTTTTTAATTCAATTAAGGCATCAGTTGTGCTAGGTTTAATCGGGTCAGACACTGCTAGCAAGCCTGCCAATTGATTGTCTACTGCCAAATACATCACACTTGCCCCTGTACCGCGCAAATCTTCAGCGGCTTGTTTTAATGTGTCAATTGGAATATTTAAATCTGCCATTAAAGCCGTGTTGCCTAGAGCCAATTTTTTACCCGTAACGGTGCCGCGCACGCCAATGCCGGTGCTAGATTCAAAGTTTTCTGCTTTTTCAAGCGCTAAATTTTTAGCTTGCGCACCTTTCACAATGGCGTCGGCCAATGGATGTTCACTGCCTTGGTCTAGGCTCGCGCTTAAGCGCAAAATATCATCCTCTGCAAAACCTGCTGCTGCAATGACGCGCTCAAACTGCGGCTTGCCGGCGGTTAATGTGCCTGTTTTATCGACAATTAAAGTATCAACTTTGCAAAAATTCTCTATTGCAGCAGCATCGCGAAACAATATGCCTTGCGTGGCTGCCTTGCCACTTGCCACCATAATCGACATCGGCGTTGCAAGCCCAAGCGCACATGGGCAAGCAATAATCAACACTGCAACCGCGTTAATTAAGCCGTACACCCAGCTTGATTCACCGTTAATTTGTGGGCCAAAAAAGCCCCAAATAAAAAAGGTTAATATTGAAATACTAATTACCACTATCACAAAATAGCCAGCCACTTGGTCGGCCATACGCTGCATGGGTGCTTTAGAGCGCTGCGCTTGCATCACCATTTGTACAATGCTGGCTAATACCGTCGCCGAGCCAACTTTCTCAGATTGCATAATTAGCGCGCCGTTAGTGTTTAGCGTGGCGCCGATTAATTTATCGCCAAGCGCCTTGCTAACCGGCATCGGTTCACCCGTTAGCATCGATTCATCCACTGCACTACTGCCTTCAACCACCACGCCATCTACTGGCA
This sequence comes from Methylotenera sp., assembly GCA_014378845.1. Classification (GTDB taxonomy): domain Bacteria; phylum Pseudomonadota; class Gammaproteobacteria; order Burkholderiales; family Methylophilaceae; genus Methylotenera_A. The sequence continues at coordinate 13,156 of JACMNB010000004.1, forward strand.
CTTTTTCACCTGGCCGCACGCGCAATTTGTCGCCCACATGCACATTTGTTAATGGAATGTCTTCTTCACCGCCATCTGCATTAATGCGGCGCGCAGTTTTGGGCGCTAATCCGAGCAACGATTTTATGGCGGCAGAGGTTTGTGAGCGCGCTTTTAGCTCTAACATTTGGCCGAGCAAAGTGAGCGAAATAATCACCGCAGCCGCCTCAAAATAAACCGCCACCCGCCCCATTGTGGTAAAAGATGCAGGAAACAGCTGCGGCGTTAATGTAGCAACCACGCTATAAATAAATGCGGCGCCAGTGCCTAAGCTAATTAACGTCCACATATTGGGGCTACGATTCATCACCGATTGAAAACCGCGCACAAAAAATGGCCAGCCAGCCCACAACACAATAGGCAAGCTCAAAATAAGCTCTACCCAACTTTGTGTAGCCATGCTAAACCAGTTTAAACGATGACCTGCCATGGCTAAAAAAGTCACTAAAACCGTCAGCGGCAATGTCCAATAGAATCGCCGCTTAAAATCGATTAGCTCAGCACTTTCGCCCTCTTCTAATGTTGGCATCTCTGCCTCTAAAGTCATACCACATTTAGGGCAATTACCAGGATGGTCTTGGCGCACCTCAGGGTGCATGGGGCAAGTATAAATGATGCCTGTGGTGGCAATAACTGGTGCGTCTTTTGAATGGCTTACTGGCAAACTGGTTGGCAAATTAGCTGGCGATTCTTTTGTTGAATTGTTGAGGCTTTCCATGGCGTGCAACTCCTTAAACTAAGCCCAAAAACTAACAACAACAGCCGCTTTTGCCTTCAGTTGTTGTCGCTACTGCACTATTTTCTGCAACGCCATAGCCTGCTTTTTCTATTGCAAACGCTAGCTTATCGGTTGAAGTCATGCTTTCATCAAAATCCACCGTAGCCTCTTTATTGGGCAGCGATACATTCACGTTATGCACGCCATCCACCGCCACTAGCGCCCTTGTGACAACATCCACACAGCCGCCACAAGTCATTCCAGTTACTTTCAATGTTTCTGTTTGCATGATGTTGGTCCTTAATAATATTATTGCGTTAACCTAATTTTTCATGCTGCGACAAGCTACTGCACAACGTTTGCAGGCCTCAGCACAATGTTGACAATGATCCATCTCAAATTTTCCACATTCTGCAGCGCATTTTTCACAAATTTCTGCGCATAATAAGCTAATGGCCTGCAAATGTGCGTCGCCTCTGGCAATGGCTTGCGCGGTGTGGCGGCACATATCTGCGCATTCCATGTCCAGCAAAATGCAATTTACCATTGGCTTGGGGTCGCCTTCTTTTAAACATAGAGTTGCGCATTGCAAGCAAGCGGCTGCACAATCGTTACATGCCCGTAAGTGTTCAGTTTCCATTGGGTTAAGCATCACAATCTCCTTTATATAGTTTCTTATTATTAGATGTTTAGTTTTGCTTGTCCGTGCGCTGGCGTACTTAATTGTGATTAAATTAAGCGTAAAATATCTTTAATCAACCGTTTTAAAAAAGTAAACCAATTGCACAATACCATTCGCATCGCCACATTTAATATTCACAAAGGCGTAACCCACTTTAATGCGCGCTTAGCTTTGTTTAAGCAGCGCGAGATATTGCGAAAATTGCAAGCTGATGTCGTTTTTTTGCAAGAGGTGCAAGATGTGCATGCGCAAAATAGCAGGCGTTTTGAAGCATGGCCAGTGGCTGGCCAAGTTGAATTTTTAGCCGATGCAGTTTGGCCAGAATTCGCCTATGGTAAAAATTCGGTTTATCCTGAGGGACATCACGGCAATGCTTTGCTGTCAAAATATCCTATTATTCATACTAATAATCAAGATATTTCTGCCCACGCTTCTGAACAGCGCGGCATGTTGCATTGCAAGATTAACGTGCCCAATTGGGATAAGCCGCTGCACACCATTTGCATCCATTTTGGCCTATTTGCACACTGGCGCAGGCAGCAATTAGACACGGTTTCACAGTTTATAGAACAAAACGTGCCAGCCAATGCGCCTTTAATTATTGCGGGTGATTTTAACGATTGGAGCATGCGCGGCGGCGCGGCCTTTGCCAAGCGCTTGCATGTGCACGAAGTGTTTGAGCATCACACTGGCCAATCTGCGCGCAGCTTTCCATCGTGGTTGCCTATTCTGAAGTTAGATCGTATTTACGTGCGCGGTTTTAATGTAAAACATGCCGAGACGCACTCTGGCGCACATTTCCTTCAACTATCCGATCACGCCATTTTATCGGCGACGTTAACTAAACGTTGATTTAAACTATTTATTTTTGAATAAGGGTGCATTAGATGACCACTTTTTTGCCTAATAACCAAATTCAATTATTGCGAAACGGCGAAGCGTATTTTCCTGCGCTGATCACAGCCATTAATAACGCTAGCCATTCTGTTTATTTACTCACCTACATTTATGAAATCGACAAAGCGGGTATAAGCGTTGGCGATGCATTAAAACAGGCCGCACAGCGCGGCGTTACAGTTAATGTGCTGTTAGATGGCTTTGGCTGCAAAGATATGCCAAAAGCTTACTTAACAGAGCTTGAAAATGCAGGTGTACGGGTGCTTTTTTATCGGCCAAAAATTTCGCCTTGGACCTTAAAAAAGAGTCGCTTGCGCCGCTTGCATCGGAAAATTGCGTTAGTAGACAGCACAATCGCTTTTGTGGGCGGCATTAATATTATTGACGACTATAACGTGCCAGATAACACGCCGCCGCGCATTGATTACGCGGTGCGTATTGAAGGCACGCTTTTGCCAATTATTACTAAAAGTGTACAAAAGTTATTGCGGCGCTTGTCGCTATCGTATTTAAAAATCGGCAATAGCGTTACTACCATTAGCGCAAGCAAGTCTGAAACGGTTGCCATTAAAGGGGTGGATGCCGCCTTTGTTTTGCGCGATAACGTGCTTCATAGGCGCGATATTGAAGACGCCTATTTAGACGCGATTAATGCAGCACAATCTGAAATTATTATCGCCAACGCTTATTTTGTGCCAGGCAGACGTTTTAGGCAGGCTTTATTACGCGCAGCCAAACGCGGCGTCAAAATTGAGCTACTTTTGCAAGGCCGCATGGAATATTTTTTAATGTTTGCGACGCACGCTTTTTACAGTTTATTTTTAAAAAATGGCGTGCAGATTTTTGAATATCGCAAAAGTTTTATGCATTGCAAGGTGGCCGTTATTGATGGTTATTGGGCAACGGTTGGCTCATCCAACATTGACCCTTTTAGCATGATGCTGGCGCGGGAAGCCAATATAGCGGTGCAAAATGCTGAATTTGCCCAAGAGTTACGCGCCGAAATTTGCAGCACTATCCGTGAAGGCGCGCATCAAGTATCGGCAGATGAGTGGCTGCACGGGCATCAATTTAAACGCGCTTTATCATGGTTAGTCTATGGCTTGGTTCGGTGGGGTATGGGGTTGATTGGTCTTTCTCGTGATGGATAAAGTGTTGTATGCATTTAGTTTTTCTTCATCAACCATCATAGTTATTCGCGACGAGGGCGTCGCTCCTACAGTTATTTGTTTAATTCAATCTGCTATGTGGGGTAACGCACATAGCTTTAAAAAGTTGTGTAGTACAATTGAATAAAGACTATTGATAATAATTGATTACTAAGCACAACCTTCCATAAAAACTTATTAGTGCTTATAAAATAGGATAGCCATGTTACACAACATTGATCATTCCGCCGCGCTTAAAGATGCCAACAGTAAGGACGCCGATTGTTTAGAAGCCAGTCGCAAATCAGCGCATCATACAGCAGCTAATACTCAACAGTCTCAATCTAAACATACGTTAAGCAATCATCAAGAAAAGGCTGCAACGCCTAGCGCTGCCGATTTAGATTGCAAAATACTGGCCGCCACCTTTAATTCAATAGGTGATGCGGTTATTGCCACTGACACCAATGCGTACATTACTCGGCTTAACCTTGCTGCCGAAAAGCTGACTGGCTGGACGCAGAAGGATGCAATCGGTCACCCAGTAGACGAGATTTTTTTCATTATTAATGCTGAAACCCGCGCACCCGTTATCTCACCCGTGTTGCAAACCTTAGCGCAAGGCCAAATCAACTATTTGCCCCAGCACAGCCTGTTGGTTTCGCGTAGCGGCAATGAGCATGCTATTGGCGACTCGTGCGCACCCATTATTAATCTCGACGGTACGATTGATGGTGCCGTCATTATTTTTAGAGATATCACCCAGCAAGAATCGGTGCAAACAGCGTTGCGCACCAGTGAGGAACTGTTTCGATCTACCTTTGAAAACGCATCAGTCGGTATTGTGCATATAGGGCGTGATGGCCAATCGTTACGTGCCAATAAGCAATTTAGCCGCATGGTTGGCTATTCTGTTGCCGAGTTATTATTTAATCCATGTCAAAAAATTACCCATCCTGATGATTTGGCTGAAAATCTCGCTGGCTATGAAAGCCTGTTGGCTGGTGATATTGATAGATTTAGCATGGAAAAACGCTATATACGCAAAGATAAATCAATATTTTGGGCCGATTTAGAAGTGGGTTGTGCGCGCGACGCCAATCATGAAATTGAATATTTTATTGCCGTGGTAGAAGATATATCAGCACGTAAACAAGCGATTGAAGATAGCCGCCGCTTTTTTAGCCTATCGCAAGAAATACTTTGTATAGCTGGATTTGATGGCTATTTTAAAAAAATCAATGGCGTTTGTGAGGCAACGCTAGGCTATAGCTCAGAAGAGCTGTTGGCCAAGCCATTCGTTGAGTTTGTGCATCCTTATGATAAAGAAAAGACGCTGGCTGAAATAGTAAACCTAATCCATGGTAAAAATACACAAGTTTTTGAAAACCGCTATTGTTGTAAAGATGGCTCAGTGCGATGGCTGTTATGGAGCATTGTCACGGTATTAGATGAGCAATTATTTTATTGTTCTGCAAGTGATATTACTGAGCGCAAAAAACATGAAAAAGTCTTGCAAAATCAAACTGAACAGTTTGAATGCTTGGTTGATGCTGCCCCGTTTGGCATTTATCTTGCAGATGAAAATTTTCGCATTGTGCAGGCTAACCCCTACGCGCTTCCAGTATTTGGTGATATTCCTGACCTAATCGGCCGGAATTTTGGCGATGTCATGCATATGCTTTGGCCAGCGCCCAAGGCTGATGAAATAATTAAAGAGTTTAGGCATACCCTTGAAACAGGCGAACCTCATTTGGTGTCTGAATTGATTGAACAGCGTGTCGACATTAATGCAATTGGATATTACGCTTGGGAAATCCA
>JACMNB010000005.1 GCA_014378845.1 Methylotenera sp.
AGACAAGCTGGAACGTCATGTGATGAACTCAAGGAACTAGGTGGCTGGAAGTCTCGATCAATGGTTGATCGTTACGCTAAATTTGCAACTGAACATTTAGCCGTAGCAGCCAACAGGATTGATTCTGGTCAACTTGATAAAGTCACACCGTTGTCACGTTTCAGTCATGCTAATGAAAAAGCGGCTTAGAGGTGTTTCACTCTAAACCGCTTGGATATTGGTAGGGCGTGCGGGGATCGAACCCACGACAAACGGATTAAAAGTCCGCTGCTCTACCAGCTGAGCTAACGCCCCATTGTGTACAAGTAATGGGTAAAACAATTACTGGTAATAACTTTGTAACTAAAATTGCTTTAGCCACGAAAGGGCGCAATTATGATAGAAACTAGCGGCTTGGTCAATGTATAACTGCTAAATAAATCAACTTTTTGCATTCTTTATTTTTGTAATGGATTGGAACTTTTTTAGTTTAATTTTAAAACAACTCGCTTTAAAATATTAACGCATCCCTGGAAGCTTGCCGCCGCCCATTCCACCCATCATACCGCCCATGCCGCGCATCATTTTGGCCATGCCGCCTTTGCTAAACATTTTCATCATTTTTTGCGTTTCTTCAAATTGTTTCAGCAGACGATTCACTTCTTGCACTTGCACGCCGCTGCCATCGGCAATACGCTTTTTGCGCGTAGCTTTAATCAGTTCAGGTTTTTTGCGCTCCAGCGGCGTCATGCTGTTGATGATGCCTTCGATGCGACGCAGCGCTTTGTCGCTATCTTCGCTGCTGACTTTAGATGCCATGCCAGCCATTTGCGCGGGCATTTTGTCCATTAACGCACCCATGCCGCCCATTTTTCGCATTTGTGTCATTTGAGATTTAAAATCTTCCAAATCAAACTTGGTACCCGCTTTAATTTTGTCGGCGACTTTTTTCGCCTCAATCATGTCGACGTTTTTGTGCGCTTGCTCAATCAAGCCCAGCACATCACCCATGCCCAAAATGCGGCCTGCCATGCGGTCTGGATAGAACGGCTCTAGGCCGTCCACCTTTTCGCTGACGCCGATAAATTTAATCGGCTTGCCAGTGACATGGCGCACGCTTAAAGCAGCGCCGCCGCGTGAATCGCCATCTAGCTTGGTTAGAATAACGCCTGTGAGTGGCAAGGTGTCACCAAAGGCTTTGGCGGTGTTAATCGCATCTTGGCCTTGCATAGCATCAACCACAAACAAGGTTTCGATTGGGTTTAACAAGGTATGCAGCGCTTTGATTTCCGCCATCATCTCTTCATCAATGCCCAAGCGGCCAGCGGTGTCGAAAATCAATACATCGTAATAGCCGCGCTTGGCGAAATCAATGGCCTGCGATGCAATATCCACGGGCTTCTGAGCGGCATTGCTATCGAAGCAATCGATATTCAATTGCTTGGCTAAAGTCTGCAATTGCGCGATTGCGGCTGGGCGATACACATCCGCACTTGCCAGTAAGACTTTTTTCTTTTGTTCTTTCAGTAATTTGGCCAATTTTGCAGAAGTTGTCGTTTTGCCCGAACCCTGCAAACCTGCCATGAGGATAATCGCTGGCGGCACTGCGGCTAGGTTCAAACCCACATTAGCCTTGCCCATCAACGCGGTCAGCTCGTCGTTCACCACCTCAATCACCGCTTGGCCTGGCGTTAGGCTTTGCAACACCTCCTTACCCTGCGCACGCTGTTTTACTTTGGCGATAAACTCTTTCACCACAGGCAGCGCAACGTCGGCCTCTAGCAGCGCCATGCGCACTTCACGCATGGCATCGGCAATGTTGTCCTCGCTCAATCGCGCTTGGCCGCGTAGGTTTTTGATGACGCCTTGTAATCGTCCTGTTAAATTTTCTAGCATTTCATTTTCCTAATATCACTTGCATTACATCAAGCTTGGTGTTGTTCTCACAAAACTTTATTTATTCTTCATTCCCGTGATAGTGGGAATCAATTGTGAGGTTTTTAAATTCAAAATGGATTACCGCTTTCGCGAGAATGACGGATGAATGATAATTTTACATCATGCTAGGCGTTTGGCGCGAGTTTTGCCATAATTAGCACATGCAACAAATTATTCCCTTTTTAGTGGTCGCGTTTATCTACCTTGCGGTGGCGGCCGATTTTTGGCGCGGCGCCAAATCCGCATCCAGCGCGGCATCGTTAAAACTACATTCTGCCATGATAGCCTTGGGCTTGGCTTTGCACGGCTGGCTGTTGTATCAAGGCATTTTTGCCGAAGGCTTTAATTTAGGTTTTTACAACGCGGTATCAAGCATTTTTTGGCTAACCGTGCTGGTGTATTGGCTGGCTAATTTAAAGCACCAATTACACAGCTTACAAGCTTTTGTGCTGCCACCCGCCGCTTTATTTTCACTTGCGCCTGCGTTTGAGGTAAGTAATCACTATGTGCCAAACGCAAGCCAGCCCTTGTTTATTGCGCATATAGGCGTGGCTTTTTTGGCTTATGGCTTGTTTACCTTTGCTGCCCTGCACGCACTACTCATGCTATTTGCCGAGCGCCAATTACACAACAAAACTAGCATCATCAAACTACCCAGCTTTCCGCCCTTAATGGTGATGGAGGATTTATTATTTAAAGTCATCACCACAGGTTTTGTGCTGCTCACCATTACGCTCATCAGCGGCATGTTTTTTAGCGAGCAACTCTACGGCAAACCCCTAGAATTCACCCACAAAATCGTGTTTTCAATCGCCAGTTGGATTATTTATGGCTGGCTGCTATTTGGCCGCTATCAATACGGCTGGCGTGGCCGCAAGGCCATTAACCTTACGCTGCTTGGCTTTGTATTGCTGTTACTGGCTTATGTGGTGAGCAAGTTTATTTTGCAGGTTTTGTTGGGGCGATAAATTTAAACTGACATGAAACGAGCAATAGAGTATGGTCTTTTAGCAATTGTTTTGGGTGTCATTTGCATCATATTTGCTATTGTCGCAACATACGCTGACTCCATTTACTATTCAGGCAAGCCAAGTACGGTGGGTTCTTGAACCCACGGGTAATGTACCTTAAAATGTGATTCCGCGTGGGTCACAAGTGACCCACCCTACAAAAGCTAACGCAAACTAATCAACGGCCAAGCCCGCTCTTGCGCAAACGCCGTTAAAATCTCATCCGCATCCACCGCCACAGGGTTGGTCACCAACTTCATCAACGGTAAATCGTTGTGCGAATCGCTGTAAAAATAGCTGGTTTCAAAATCACTGAGTTTCTTTCCGCGCCCGGCCAGCCATTGATTAATGCGCGTCACTTTGCCTTCTTGAAAACTCGGCACACCCGTCACACCGCCTGTATATTCACCATTCAGCATTTCTGGGTCGCTGCCAATCAAGTGTTCAATACCATAGGCGGTAGCGATTGGCTTGGTCACGAAGCTATTGGTGGCGGTGATGACTATGCACAAATCACCCGCAGCTTTGTGTGTATCGACTAAAGCTTGCGCCTTTGCAGTCATCATTGGCTTAATCACTGTTTGCATATATTTTAGGTGCAGCTCGTCTAAGAATTTTTTAGGATGCTGGCTTAAGGGCTGCAACTGAAATTTTAAAAATGGGACAATATCAAGGCAACCATTTTTATAATCAGCATAAAATTGCTCGTTACGATCATGATGCGTTTTAGCGTCCAGCAAGCCTTCGGAGATTAAAAATAAGCTCCAGTTGTAATCGCTATCGCCCGCCAGCAGCGTGTTGTCTAGGTCAAAAAGGGATAGGTTTTGTTTCAAGATTTGTATGTTTTTCATAGGTGATATTGTAATGGATTCTTTCGCGCTTAATCTTACCGCTTCAGCGGTTTAGATCAGCGGTGAAGACCTTTAAGGTCTCGCTACGCCCAGAATGACGGAATAGGGAAATTGTGATTCTGAGCGCAGCAGAAAACCCAGTTTTTAAGTTTTATTTAAAGAATCAATATTATCGTCTGCGCTTAACACTAAAAAAACACCTACCAAAATCACCGCTAAGGCCACGTACTCTGTGCTAGTCACGGTTTCACCCGCAAACCAAATACCTACCGCAAACGCAACAATTGGATTCACAAAAGTATTGCTGCTGGCCACCAGCGGGCGTACATTTTTTAGCAGAAACTGATACGCACTATAAGCTACCAGCGAGCCTAGCACTACTAAAAACAGCATGGCGCCCCATGATTTTGCGCTGATATGACTAGGGTAGCTTTCACCATGCAATGCGCTGACAATCATTAGTGCGATGCCGCCCATTAACATTTGGCTAGCGGGCGCCATTAAGCCTGTTGGCAAATCTAAATGCTTGCTCCAAACAGACCCGAACGACCAGCTGGCGGCGGCAAAAATTAATAAGGCAGCGCTTATATAGTCACCATGTAAGCTACCATCAATATTTAATAGCACAATGCCGCATAGACCAATGCCAATGCCTAACCACTCTTGCCGCGAGATGTGATTCCCCCAAATAGAGGAGAAAATCGCCATCCAAATAGGTGCGGTGGCGATAGAAAGCGCTGCCACGCTAGACGAAATAGTTTGCTGCACATAGGTGACTGTGCCATTGCCAATGGCTGGCAGCAAAATACCAATAATAGAAGCCGCGCCCCATTGTTTGGCAGTAGGGTTTGGGTTGCCAAGTACGCGCATGACCGTATATAAAATAATACCTGCCACTACAAAACGCAAACCCGCCATTAAAAATGGCGGAAAGCTTTCGATGCCAAATCTAATGGCAAGGTAGGTTGAACCCCAAATAAAGTAGGTGCAAAGCAAACTTAATGCAATTGATAGTGGGCGCGATATTTTAGGCAATTGAGGGTGATGTTAATTTTTCTGAAAAGCATTATCGTACTGCTTTAATTGTGCTGTCAGACATTTCAAGTTGGTTAAGTTGCTGTAAGTATTGTTTTATTTTACAGCTTTTGCATATTCTGCTGTTGTTAACAAAATATCGTATTTACGCGCACCGGGATTAGGTGAACCCACGCAATATTGACCACAAATCTCAAGCGCGTTTATAAACTTCATCAAATCGTCGTGTTGTATTGTTTGATACATGGCCTGAAAATTTTTATTGTTACGTTCAAAAGTATCGTTATAGGGTTTATCAAGAATGTAAGTAACCGCGATAAAACCAACACCAAACCATAATGGTATGGCGGTTATAAATAGAAATCCAATCGAAAAAAGCTTAAGAGTTGATATCTTTTTGACAGCATTGCTGGCCTTGATTTTTTTGTGCTTTATAAACAAAACAAGCAATATCATCGAAGCAATTGCCCCAATTAACATCATGATATTAACCAAGGCAATGCCAAATCCAGCACCAAAAATCATTCTTTAATCTTTAATTAAATTAGAAAGTGATTTTAAAACCCATCAAACCTGAGGGTTCATTTTCTCGTCTTTTGCGTGTAATTTGTTTAATCCATTTAAGTACGCTTTGGCTGACGCAATGACGATGTCAGTATCTGCACCTTGGCCATTGACAATTCGGCCACCTTTGGCCAGGCGTACCGTCACCTCACCTTGCGCGTCAGTGCCGCTGGTGATGTTATTCACAGAATATAATTGTAACTCCGCTCCGCTATTAACCAAGCTTTCAATGGCTTTAAAGCTAGCATCCACTGGCCCGCCGCCATCGGCTTCGGCACGTTTTTCTTGGCCATTGTCACTAATAGTCATTACTGCATGTGGCGTTTCGCCAGTTATCGAGGCCACGTGCAGGTACACCAATTTATAATTTTCACTGGCTTCATGCACAAATTCGCCGCTAACAAGCGCGTGCAAATCTTCATCAAAAATCATACTTTTTTTATCGGCTAAATCTTTAAATCGGCTAAAGGCAGCGTTAACAGCGTCTTCACTTTCCAACTCAATACCCAACTCTTTTAAGCGCGTTCTAAAGGCATTGCGGCCAGACAATTTGCCAAGCGTTAATTTGTTGGCGTTCCAGCCCACGTCTTCTGCGCGCATAATCTCATAGGTTTCACGATGTTTAAGCACGCCATCTTGGTGGATGCCACTTTCGTGTGCAAACGCATTCGCACCAACAATGGCTTTATTAGGCTGCACAGGGTAACCCGTGATAGTGCTTACTAACTTACTGGTTGGCACAATTTGCGTGGTATCGATGCGTGTAGTTAAATTAAAAATATCTGAGCGGGTTTTAATCGCCATCACCACTTCTTCTAAGCTGGCATTGCCTGCGCGCTCGCCAAGGCCGTTAATGGTGCATTCAACCTGTCTTGCTCCATTTGAAACAGCAGCCAATGAGTTTGCTACCGCCATACCCAAATCGTTATGGCAATGGGTTGACCAAATCACTTTGTCGCTATTTTTAACGCGCTTAATTAAGGTTGCCATGCGCTCGCCCCAGGGTGCGGGGATTGAGTAGCCAACCGTATCTGGCACGTTAATCGTCGTGGCGCCTGCTTCAATCACCGCGTCGAACACGCGCACCAAAAAATCAATGTCGGAGCGCACCGCATCTTCGGCAGAAAACTCTACATCTGGCGTGTATTCCAACGCCCACTTTACTGCTTGCACGGCGCGCTCTACCACTTGATCTTCGGTCATGCGCAATTTATTTTCCATGTGGATTTTGCTGGTGGCAATAAACGTGTGAATTCGCCCAAAAGCCGCGTGTTTAATAGCCTCGCCTGCGCGGCGCACATCGTTCTCAGAGGCACGCGCAAGCGAGCAAACGGTGGAATTTTTAATGATTTTGGCGATTTCTGAGATTGCGTCAAAGTCGCCAGGGCTGGCGGCGGCAAATCCTGCTTCGATCACATGAACGCCCAACTTTTCTAATTGGCGGGCGATGCGGATTTTTTCTTCTTTAGTCATACTTGCGCCTGGGCTTTGTTCGCCGTCGCGCAAAGTGGTGTCAAAAATGATAATTTCTTGACTAGCTATTTGGTTGTTGGTGTTCATGAGTAGATCCTAAATAATGCTTAAATTATAGACGCAATTACTCGCAGCTGCTAAAAGCGCCAGTAATAAAATACGTTGAGGGGTGGGGTTTAGTCTGCGCGCACGCGCAGACGTAGTGCTAGCGCACGTAAAGAAGCTAGGCGGATTCCAAAGCCAGCTAAAAAAATCAGATTGCTATTTAAAGTAAATGCTGGAAACATGAGTTTAGTATAAGGTTGTTTGATGGCTTTTTCAATAGCTGCTTGCAATTTGCCCACTATTCAACTGGTTTTGGTTTTTTAAGCCGCGATTTTGCCCAAATATAGTAGCCAGAAAGCGCATACACTAACACCACGGTAAACAAGACTTCGGGCGGGCTGTATGAAATTAATACTAGCGTGAATACAATCGCCAAAATAGCCACAAACGGTACACTTTTCTTTAAATTAATGTCTTTGCCGCTATAAAATTTGAGGTCAGAAACCATACTGCCCGCAGCAAAAATAGTGATAAACCACGCCAGCCATTTCATTTGAATCGCGCCGAAAAAAATCTCGCGGCCATCCACATCGTAAGTGTAAGAAACCCACACAAAGCCTGCTAATAACGCGGCAGCAGCGGGGCTGGGCAAGCCTTGAAAATACCGTTTATCTTGGAACGGATCTTCTAATTTTGTGTTAAACCGCGCTAAACGGAGCGCCGCGCAAGCACAATAAATAAAAGCTGCTATCCAGCCTAATTTTTGCATGGGTTGAAGTGCCCAAGTGTACATAATAAGCGCGGGCGCAACGCCAAACGATACCATATCAGACAGGCTGTCATATTCTGCACCAAACGCGCTTTGCGTGTTGGTCATGCGCGCAACGCGGCCATCTAGGCCATCCATTACCATTGCGATGAAAATGGCGATAGCTGATGACTCAAAATTGGCATTCATGGCTTGCACAATGGCGTAAAAACCCGCAAATAATGCGGCGGACGTGAATAAGTTGGGCAACAAATAAATGCCGCGTGCGCGCAAACTTTCTTGCTCTGTAGTGCCGTTGGCTGGGCGCTGTTTAGGTTCTAACATAGTATGCGGTTTGCTTTTTAAGATTCACAGTTTAAGTATAGCAAATGATGCGCTTATTTTGGCGCAAAACAAGCTATGGTGTAAAAAAGTAACGGGTTAAATGAAAGAAAACTGGCGCAGCAAAGCTTACCGAATCCATTTTATCCATCATACCGCCGTGGCCTTGAATCATATTGCCCCAATCTTTAGCGCCGATGCTGCGTTTGATGGCTGACATTACCAAGCCGCCCAAAAAGCCCATCGTTACAATTATCATAGCCATGCCAGCGCTTTGTAGCGGTGTAAAAGGCGTTATCCACCACATGGCTGCGCCAATTAAGATGGTGCTAGCGCCGCCGCCAACTAAACCTTCTAACGTTTTATTGGGGCTAACTAAAGGCGCCAATTTGGTTTTGCCAAATAAATTACCAAAAACATATTGCAGTACATCGCTTAACTGCACAATTAACATAAAGTAAAACAGTAATAATGCGTTTTGCCCGGCAAAATTGGTAATGGGTAGCAGCAACAACGCAGGCGCGTGGCTGATGCAATAAATACAAATCATCACGCCCCACTGAATTTTAGCCGCACGCTCCAAAAAATACTCGGTATCTTGCGCCAATACGGCAATACAGGGCATTAGCAAAAATGCATAAACGGGAATTAAAATGCTAAAAAGGGCGTACCACTCAATAACAATTAAATAATAATGCAGCGGAATCAGTAAGAAAAAGGCCAAAAATAAGGTGCGATGATCGCCCGGCCGCGTTGGCGTGAGTGTAATAAATTCGCGCAACGCAAAATAAGAAATAAATGTGAACAAAATAATAGTGCCGATTTTGCCTGCCAAAAACGCCACCGCAAACACCGCAATCATCACCCACCAAGCATTAACGCGGCTCACCAAATTAGCCACTAGTTTTAGTGATTTGTCTGACGGATTTTGCTGTTGGCGCAAGCGACTTTGCAGCGTCCATCCAATAATACTAGCCACCAGCAATAACGCGGTTACTCCACCAATTAGCCAATAAAATTTATCGGCTGGGTTTTAAGGTTTCTAAATGAGTAAATAGATGGGTAAACATTAATTTTTATCTTGTTTTGTTGGTTTATGTGAATTTATATTAATGCAATAACAGCATCCCGCGCGCGACTTAAAAAGGCTTTCTTGCGCTCGTTTGTTTCTAAATAGATCACATCGCCAAACCGCACGGTGCAAATAAGCGGGACGGGCAATATCGAACCTTTTGGCATGCTGCGATGCAGAGTATCTAAATAAACAGGCATTAATTGCACGTTGGGAAACGCCTCTGCCAAATGGTATAAACCACCTTTAAAGTCGCTCGGCTCCGCTTGGGCGCGGCGCGTACCTTCAGGAAAAATAATGAGCGAATCCCCCGCCGCAAGCGCTGCTATCAAAGGCGCTAATGGGTCGCGCAACTGCTCGCGGTCTATCAACACACAATTAAGCACCTTAAGCGCAATAAAGCGTTTAATACGGCCGTTTCCCCAGTAATCTTTTGCTGCCACAGGGCGCGTTTTAGCCCGTATCTCAGCCGGTAGCGCAGTCCACAAAGCCAATGTATCAAGGTGGCTTGAGTGATTGGTAAAGTAAATGCTCTGTGCGGATTTACTAGTTAAATTTGGCGCAGATTTATCAGTCCGACTTGGTGCGCTAGTCACCCTGCGCGCCTGCGCGCCCACCAGCAGTTTTACCAATATAATTAAGCCAAACCTGACTACATTAACCAGCATTTATTGTGCTTTTAATTGCCTTGCAACAGCCAACATGCGGGCTATGCAAGTAATGCCTGATCCAATGGCAATGATGTAGGCAGCAACCGTAAGCGCATAATTGCTGCCGTTAAAATGTACCTCTGCCGCGCCAATTAAGCAGCCCAAAGTCAGCACAAACATGCGATGCGGTTTTGCCATAGGGCCAGCAAAATTTTGTGCCAAACCATTTGCCCCGCCTAGCACACGAACATACGCCGTTTTTGCCGCTAACAATGCGCCTAGCCAACCCAGCCAAGGCAAAAAAATGGCATAGCCTAACGCCACAATAAATAAGCTATCGGCAATGCGATCAGGAATTTCGTTATACAAAACGCCTACCTTAGATTGCTTTCCGCCTTCAATCGCCACCATGCCATCAAGCATATTGCACAGTAATCGCAGCTGAATGCACACTGCGGATAGCACCAACATTCCTGCGCTTAATGGACTACTCAGTAACAGCCATGCGCCTGCTAAGGCAGGTGCAATACTTAAAACAGATATTTGATTGGGGGAAATTTTTGACTTAACTAAAATTGCAGATAACCAGTTTGCCCATTTTGCACTGCGGGTAGCAAGCGGACGACGGTTTGATTCTTTTTCGGCCATGGCACCGTTTCTCAAATTTGTTAAATTGAGTATAGCAAAACCAGTTATTTTTAGCTAATAGTCAACTTTTATTGTCGGTTTCAGTTTTTGCAAGGTTTGATTCAGGGCTTGATTTGGCATTGCTAGATTCTGCACAGCTAGATTCAGCACAGCTTGATTCATCTCAATGAGATTCGGCGCGACTAACTTGATCATAATATAGCGCCAACCTTGCCATCCGACCCATTGCGCGCACCGATAACGTTGCGCCAGAAATCCCATCGATAGTTTTATTCAGCTGCCAATCTTGCTGCAGGCCAACACCTTGATATTGCTTTAAAAAGTTAGCATGGCGCACTTCGCCGCCGCGGCTTTCTAAATAGGTCAAAATACTGGCTTGTACAATTTTGCCATTTTCAACGATAAAGCCTGCCGTAATGGGCTCTTCTTTACCAATTTCATCCAGTATCCACGCCGTTTGCAAGCCGTTTTTCCAAAACTTAATACGCACTTGTTTTGGTGCATGACCTAATATTTGCTCGGCTTGATTAGCGAACTGTTTGGTTACCCACAAAGTATCAGATTTTGGCGTGCTGCCCGCGAATGCGCTTTTTGTAAACTGCTCTGGCGTTAAATACACTTCTGCGTTTACCGTAACTGGCATTACTAATAACAAAGCACACGACAACCGACAATACAGGCTTAACTTGTTAACTAAATGTAATGTTAATTGCATGCCTTCCTATTCAATACTAATGGATTAAAACATATAACCCATGCCAAGATTAAAGCGCCTGTCGCCCCTGTTTTCACTTAAGTCTTCGTCTTTGTCGTCATACACTTGATAATCGGCTTTTAGCACCACTTGTGGTGTTGCCCAAAAGTTCGCGCCCACCGTCCAAATCTTGTTTTTACTACCATTAACGCGCACGCTGTTAAATGGTAGACTGGCTTGTGAATCATATTTTTCATAACGAATAAACGGTGCAAAATCCATCTCGCCAGATTTCCATACATGATTAGCGGCTTCTATAAACCAACCATAAAACGCGCTTGGCGCATCGGTGCGGGCAGTTACATCATTAATTTCTGCCGCATTATTTAGATGTCCTAGCGCATACAGTGCACGCAAATCCCAATTACCAGTTTGGTAACGCGCGTGCGCATCCCATAAGGTTAATCGCGCGTTGCCAATACCAGGCTCATTTTGACCCGTATTACCCGTAAATACCGAACCGCCAACTAGCAAGCCATTAATGCCGGTGTAATTAAGCGCGGCGTGTAGTGATAAATCTTCCGCGTCCGCTAACGCACCTTCTTGATGTGCGGACCTTATACCCACTAGCGGATCATCATATTTTCTGGCGCTAAAGCCAGAGCTAATGCCAACTTGGTATTTTAAAGCTGGCAATACTTCACCATACATTACCACGCCAGCCTCTCGCCAAGTGCTTGGAATAATGCGCGTTTCGATTTGATTGCGCTCTACCCCAAAATAAGTTGTTGGTTCGTGCGTTTCGTTTAAAAAGCCAGTTGGAATTAAAAATAAGCCAACTTTGCTGTTAATTTTATCGGTAAAGTGAAAATCTAAATATAATTGCTCCATCTCAATTTCACCCTCATCACCCGCGCTAGCAATGGCATGTTCAAGCTCTATCTCCGATTTTAAACTCACCATATCATTAAACTTATGCCCAACGTACAGCACAAAACGCCTTGCGTCTATTTTGTCTTTTGCTGTTGCGCCGCCACTATAATTATTATAGTTAACCTCGCCATAGCCGCCAATGGTGGTGCGATTGGCCAAGCCTTGTATACCGCTGGCAGCATTATTTGGCTTTGCTGATTGCACTTGGTCTTTTAGCGATTCTATTTCCTGCTGTAATAGCTCAATTTTTTCTTCTAATGTTGCAGCTACTGCATTACCAGCAAATAAGGACGTTACAATCGCCAAATAGATAGCTTTTTTGTTGAAGACTTTATTTAGCTTTTCAAATTTCGCCGTGGTATTAATCGAAACTTTCATCGTAAACTCCAGTAATATAAATGATAATGATTCGCATTATAACAATTAATATTGTTGGTGTCAATTTGATTCACCTCTATAAACACTCATAAACCCGCTAAAATAGCGGCATTAATTATTAAAGATGCTCTATGCGATTTACTTTACACAAAACAGACGGCCTTGCCCGCCGCGGCACGGTTCACCTCGCACATGGGGATGTAGAAACGCCCGCCTTTATGCCAGTTGGCACTTACGGCACGGTTAAAACCATGTCGCCGTTAGAGCTGAAAGAAATAGACGCCCATATTGTGCTCGGCAATACCTTTCATTTATGGCTCCGCCCAGGCTTAGAAGTCATCGCCGCACATGGCGGTTTGCACCAATTTATGGGCTGGGATGGCCCGATTCTCACGGATTCTGGTGGCTTTCAAGTGTTTAGCTTAGGCGCGATGCGCAAAATTAGTGAAGAAGGCGTCAAGTTTCAAAGCCCAATTAACGGCGACACCTGCTTTTTAACGCCAGAAGAATCGATGCGGATTCAAAAAGTTTTAAACAGCGATATTGTGATGATTTTTGATGAATGCACGCCCTTCCCCGCCACGCATCTTGAGGCGAAAAAATCGATGGAATTAAGCTTGCGTTGGGCAAAGCGAAGTAAAGACGCTTTTGATATGTTTCAAGCGATGTCATTATCACAAGCTCTGGAAAATCACCCTTCGTTAAGCTCAGGGCGAACGGTTGAAAAAAACCTCTCTAAAACCGTTCGTCCTGAGCTTGTCGAAGGACTGCAAAAGAACGCGCTTTTCGGCATTATTCAGGGCGGCATGTTTGAAGATTTACGCGATGTTTCGCTGGCAGGTTTGGTAGATATTGATTTTGACGGCTTTGCTATTGGCGGGCTTTCTGTAGGCGAGCCAAAAGAGGACATGCTGCGCATACTCGCCCACACCGCACCCAAAATGCCACAAAATAAACCGCGTTATTTAATGGGCGTCGGCACGCCAGAAGACTTGATTGACGCGGTTTCGCATGGCATCGATATGTTCGATTGCGTGATGCCAACCCGTAACGCGCGCAACGGTTGGCTGTTTACGCAGTATGGTGATATTAAAATTAAAAATGCCGGCTACAAGCAAGACACTGCGCCGCTAGACGCCGATTGCAGCTGTTACACTTGCCGCAATTTCAGCCGCGCCTATTTGCACCATTTGCACAAAGTGGGCGAGATTTTAGGCGCACGCCTCAACACCATTCACAACCTACATTATTATCAATTTTTGATGCAAGGCACGCGCGGTGGGATTGAAGCGGGCGAATTTGAGGCATTTAAAATAGAGTTTGCCGCAAAACGCGCGCAAATTGCTTCAAAATAGATTGGCACTTCGTTTAATAATGTCCGCCAATGTAGCAATAACGCATGGCAAATTATCGTCGTAATGCAGTTGAAGGTGGATGTTATTTCTTTACGGTCAATTTAGCAGACAGAACATCGCGCTTACTCACTGAAAACATTATATTATTGCGTCAAAGTATCGCCTACATCATGCAAAAGCATCCCTTTTACATAGATGCCACAGTGGTTTTGCCAGACCACATTCACGCCATTTGGACATTGCCAGAAAATGATGCCGACTACGCGTTAAGGTGGCGATTAATTAAAACCCATTTTTCACGTCACATTA
>JACMNB010000050.1 GCA_014378845.1 Methylotenera sp.
AAATTGCTTCAGAAAATCCCGCAATTGTATAAAAAATAGCATTATTAAATATTACATGATTAAATGTTGTTCTATCAAATCTGGCATCCCATTCGAAAACTACATTTTTAAAGTTTACAGAATCGATGAATTTCACTGATTAAAATGAAGCTCCAATTTTAAAAGTTGCATTTTCAAAACTTGTGTTGCTATAAAACCTTTCTCCAGGAAAATTAACAGACTGTAAAAATTTTGCATTCGTAAACCATGCTTGTCCATGAAACGTCGCACTTGCAAATGTCAAACCTCGACTAAAAGTTACTCCATCGAACCTTACAATATCAAGAAATGTAGCAAAATCAAAAACCACATGCTCATCAAAATTTGTATCCATCAGAAATATTGGACTGACGAATGTCATACAATGAAATAAAGAGGTTACCAAGAATATACTTGTAGAATGCCGTCTTAATCTAAAAGTAATTCCTGAAAAATCAAGTGCATGTGAATGAGAAAAAACTCTCTAGTAACAGCATTTCCATCCTCAAGTGCTTCTATTACTTAAAAGTGTATTTGTCTTTTATTGTTTCTTGCCAGTATCAGCCAACTATTTTGCCATTCTAAAAAAGCATTGTCTCCACTTTGATAATTGTTATAACACTCTTCACGCCACTGCCTGCGGGTGAGTTTCCCTTCAGGCCCATAACCTAAATCATCTAAATGCAAAACCTCTATAGTTACTATTTTTTTATTTTCATTAGCCATAACAATTTATGTAATAATTAAAACTACAGTTATCCTAACTCACTTTTAACCGATAAAGACTGGTGATTTCTTTCACCCGCGCTTCATAAAGTGGATCGGACTGATCACTACTTTTGGCATGTTTTGGCGCAATATCCAATTTTTCTACTACGGTTAAACCAGCATCGCTAATCCATTTTTGCAACTCTTCATTGCTACGCAATCCTAAATGCTCAGCTAAATCAGACAATATTAACCAAGCTTCACCCTCATCATTCAAATGCGCTTTTACCCCAGCCAAAAAGCCTTTTAACATCGCACTATTTGGGTCGTATATGGCATGTTCAATCGGCGCATTGGCTTTGGCGGGTAGCCATGGTGGATTGCAAACAATCAGGTCGGCTTTTTTGCTGCCCCCTGGAAACAAATTAGCTTGTTCTAAGGTAATGTATTGTTTTAAATTAAGTTTTTCGATGTTTTCTTGGGCACAATTTAATGCACGCGCATTATTATCGGTGGCAATCACCGCTTTAATGCCTCGCGTGACTAAAATGGCGGCAATAACGCCAGTGCCCGTGCCAATATCAAACGCAGTTTTGGCGGTGCCAAGTGATGTCGTATTAATCAACTCTAAATACTCACCGCGAATTGGGCTATAAACGCCATAATGCGCGTGGATATTAGCTGCTAGCGCATCGACTGGCACGCCTTTTTTGCGCCATTCATGTGCGCCGTTCATGCCCAGCAGCTCTCTTAAAGAAAGCACCATTTTAGCAGGCACTTTATCAATTTTTGAATTGGTAATCAGGGCGCCCGCCACCGCTTCTTTTACATCTGGCGCACGTTTCAAATCGCATGCGCCGTGATTAAGCTCAATTAAAATTTTATTAGTAATATTGGCGCGTTGAATTTGCCGCGCACGGTGTTGATGAAACGCTTGCGTTAAATTTTCGGCAGCCGCAATCGGCTTGCTATCAACCTTGCGCGTAATGGCTTGCAACAATTGTTTGGCATTTTGAAAATCACCTTTGTATAAAAATCCCGTCCCTTCGCAAATCAGCTTGTAAGCCACTTTTGCGCTGGTGGTATCGTCTGCCACCACAATATTTTTTGGCGGTGCGTTTCCCGCTTCAGACTGCCAAACGGCAGATTGTGGCTTACCTTTTTCTTGCCAAGTAACGGTTTTGTCAGCGACTGTTTTATCAGTGACTTGTATTGCGCTTAACTCTGTCAATGCGGATTCTCGTTTAATCTAAAAGGGTTAAAATTGGTTTTGTTATCATAATAATCTACAGCTTCAGCGCGCTTTAAAAATGCAACCACTTTGTACATAATAGGCGTAAACGCGACTTCTACTAATACTTTTGCTGTGAATTGCGCCATAATAATCTTGGGCAGCATCGCATCAGGAAACTCGCCACTGCCATAAAATGCCAGCGGGAAAAACAGAATAGAATCAACCGCTTCACCAAAAATAGTTGAGCCAATCGTGCGGCTCCACAACATCTTACCTTGCGTGAGAATCTTCATTTTGGCCAGCACAAATGAGTTTACAAACTCACCCGCCACAAATGAAACCAGCGAGGCTAACGCGATGCGCCCAGTAGAGCCAAACACGCTTTGATACGCCACTTGGTCATGCCACTCGGGCGCAGGCGGTAAGGCCACAATCACCCAAGCCATGACACTTGCAAATGCTAAACAGGCGAAACCGGTCCAAATGACGCGTCTAGACGCCGCATAGCCATAAACTTCGGTCAGAATATCGCCAAAGATAAATGAAATTGGGAAAAACATAATGCCCGCGCCAAATGTTAATGTGCCAATAATAGGCGCATTAAGTTGCGTGATTTTGCCAGGGCCAATTAAATTGGAGCAGACCAACACCACCGCAAACGCGGCCATAATGAAGTCGTAATATTTGTACTGTTTTTGCACTAATGTTCTGTCCTTACGTCCATTTTATCACGCAGGTAGTCCCCACCTAAATTAATCGCCAAAATCAGGCTCATTAAGCTTAAACCCACCACTAACACATAATGCGGCGCGACTAACATGTAGCGCACGCCATCGCGCAACATGGCGCCCCAGCTGGCTTGCGGCGCTTGAATACCTAAGCCCAGAAACGACAAACTGGCTTCTGCAATCATCACGCTTGCCAAACTGTAGGTGGCTTCTACAATGAGTATTGAGCCTAATAAGGGCAAAATATGTCTGATTAAAATGCGCGGCACGCTGGCGCCAAGCGATTCTGCCGCGATTACATGCTGGCGATTACGCAAACTTAAAGTTTGACCGCGCGTAAGCCGCGCATAACTTACCCATCCTGTGATGCAAAGGGCCAATATTAAGTTACCAAGGCCAGCGCCCAAAACGGCCGCAAATGCAATGGCAAGCAAAATGCCAGGAAACGCCAAAAATATATCGGTAATTTTCATTAAAATGGCGTCTATTTTGCCTCCATAAAACCCCGCCACCAAGCCAATAAATACGCCAAATGTCATGGTGATAATGGTGACGATAATCGCCACCATAAAAGATACCTCAACACCGCGGATAACCCGCGCCAAAATATCGCGACCTAAGTCATCTGCGCCTAGCCATTGTTGCGAATTGGGCGAGGCTAAAATGGCATTTAAATCGATAGCATCGCCCTGCAATCCAATAACCATGCCGATGGCGATTGCAAGCAGCCAAAACAATAGTATAGAAATTGCGAATGTTTTCATGGCTTGTCATTCCCGCGCAGCCGGGAATCCACTTTGACTTTGAATGATTTTTTACAATGGATTCCCGACTGCGCGGGAATGACGGGCTTGTGAGGTTTTAAGTGTAAACACATTAGCTTTAAACGCACTAGGCTTAAACGCACTAGATTTAAACCCATGGGTGCAAACATCTTCATTTTTTAAATACTATTGGGTTTGACCATTCGCTGCCGCACAAATAGCCTGCTGGCACTTCGTTGATGGCTTCTTGTGTCGCTTCAATATCCCACAAATGCTCCCAGCCACCTATTGAGTAATCATGCACCGTTAATTTAAACTCACTTTTCCATTTAATTATCCACGCGGCAACCCATTCATAATCGCTTGAGTCTTCATCGTGCAGCACAAAAATAGTGATTTTTTTCATCATCTTAGATTCATCCCTAGTTAACAGCCTTAGTTCTAGGGTCAGCAAACTGGTAGCAAACATCAGTAAATGCATTCACCAACACATAGCTGAGCGCCACCACTAATACACAAGCTTGCGTGACAGGGTAATCGCGTTTTTCGATGCTCTCTATCAATAATCGTCCGATGCCATCCCACGAAAAAACCGTTTCGGTAATCACCGTGCCAGCCAGCAAACTACCCATTTGCAGGCCAACAATGGTGATAATTGGCAACAAGGCGGCGCGCAAAGCATGGCGCAAAATCACCTTGTTCTCGCTTAAGCCTTTAGCGCGCGCGGTGCGAATGTAGTCATCGTTTAGCACCTCTAACAAACTGGTGCGCGTCATGCGCGTAAGTATTGCGCTTAAGCCAAGCCCAAGCGTCACTGCAGGCAAAATAATCGATGTGCGCGATTCCATACCGCTAACAGGCAACCAGCCTAACCATACCGCAAAAATCAGCATTAAAATGGGTCCCAACCAAAAGGCAGGCATGGCCGAAAAGCGCACGCTAACAATGGTGACCATCAAATCTTGCCAATGCCCGTTCTTTAACGCAGCCCATATGCCAAGCGGCACGCCAATGCTAATGCCAATTAACAAGGCCAAACCTGCCAATTTAAGCGTGGCAGGGTAACGCATTTTTAGCAGTTCGATAATCGGCGTTTTGCTGTGAATAGATCGACCAAAATCACCATGTGAAAGCTTGGCTAAATAGCGGCCAAATTGCGTTATTAACGGCTGGTTTAAACCCAAATCGGCGCGCAATCCGTCTCTATCCGCTACGCTCGCCGATTCACCCAACATCACTTCTACTGGGTCGCCTGGCACTAAATGAATCAGCAAAAAAGTGAGTAAAAGCACGCCAAAAATGACCGTGGCAAAACCGAATATTTTTTTAATTAAAAACAAGGTAAACCACCCACCTAGCACGTCATCCTGAGTATAGCGAAGGATCCAGTTTTGTGTAACCCAAGTGCTGGATCCTTTGCTATGCTCAGGATGACGGTTAAATGAAAAATAGTCATTCTAAAATCAGGCTTCAGAAATCATCACAATCGTACCCGCCTCAACCAAATCAAACAGCGCAATCACATCGCTATTGCGCATGCGAATACAGCCATGCGAGCCGATTTTGCTCATATCCGTGCTATCGGGCGTGCCATGAATGTAAATATAACGCTGCATGCTATCCACATTGCCGAGGCGATTTTTGCCGATTTCCGTGCCGCTTAACCACAAAATACGCGTCAAAATCCAATCGCGATTCGGAAACTGCGCCATGAGTTCTGGTGTGCAAATTTCACCTGTTGACCTGCGCCCTACAAATACCGTATTAAGTTCAGCACCCGCCCCAATCTTAGCGCGAACAATATGCAAACCCAGCGGCGTACAACCACTATCTTTCTCGCAGCCCACACCATTAGCGGCGGTAGAAACGCTGTATTTAGCTTTAACGCTACCAAAATTGTCGAGCAGCGTTAAAGTTTGGTGTTGGATTGAAATTTCAATACGCATTTTATTTTTAGTCTTTTTAAAATATTCTTGCCATTTTTTTAACATCTTCCTCAGACTTAGTAATCGCGGCTACGCAAACACCATAAATAAGCCTACTTGTCGTCTTTTTTTCTTCCATATAGCCATCTCGATATGCATTTCCAATATGGCATATATCATCATATTGCATATAGTCTATAAACTGCATAAGTTGATGATTTATCAATTGCAGCTCGCTTAATTGATTCAGGTGCAAATTCTCCCTGAAAATACCAAGCGCTTAAACTAGGCACGAAAAGATAAACACCATCATAGTTTTCAGTTTTTACAG
Source organism: Methylotenera sp. (assembly GCA_014378845.1). Taxonomy (GTDB): domain Bacteria; phylum Pseudomonadota; class Gammaproteobacteria; order Burkholderiales; family Methylophilaceae; genus Methylotenera_A. The sequence goes on from JACMNB010000050.1 coordinate 5,709, forward strand.
CCTTCTCAACCTCAATTAGCATTAACTCTGCATCTTTATGTTGCAAAGCAAAAAGCGCTTCTCTAAAGCCTGCTTAAACTTGCGAGCTAATTAACAAGCTGGCGATTAAAACAAAATTTAAGCTGATTTTTTTTAGCATATTTAAGCCTTGAGTTTACCAATTTTTGGGCGGCCTACGCGAAGTATGGAACACACGCAAAATTTCAACCGCATTATTTTTAATTCGATATGGTACAAGATAATGACTATTGCTAATCACCAGCTCGCGCGTGCCAAGCACTCTTCCAGGCCGCCCCAATGCTGGCTGTACAGCCAATTTATTCACTTGCTCAATAATGATATCTACCACTTGTTGTGCGGCTATCGGATTTTCTTGGGAAATATATTCGGCAATATCATCTAAATTATTAAGTGCGTTTTTTAACCAAACCATCTGCATGTCGATTATTTAGCGCGCCATTTATTCACAATCTCATTCACATCATCTTGCGAGGCAAAATCGCCTGCATCGGCCTCTTGTATGGCGGCGTGAATTTCGTTTATTTGCCATTCATTACTATCCACATAAGCTTTTATCGCCTCTGCAGCTAAGAAAGAACGGCTGCGGTGGGTGGATTCCGCTAGTTTTTCTAACTTATCTTTTACTGCATCTTCTAATCTTAATGTTACTGTTGTACTCATGATTCGCTCCGAAAAATTACAATGTGTACAATATAGCACATTGTATTAATTACGTTTAATTATCTCTAAATCATCCCAATTGCCATCGGCTTTGGGTGAATAGTGAATTATGTTTTTTTGCATGGCCGCAAATTGCCCCTCAAACCACAGCGGAATATAAGGCAATTGCTGATGAATGCGCGCGGTTGCAGCTGGCCAATTTTCATCGGCCAATAATGCATCCAACTCAGCATCTGCATAGCGCCCACGATTAAAACCGCTGGGCGGAAAGTGCTGGCTGCCGAATGCTTTTGCATAAATTTCGGGCGTTTTAATGCCCACCCAAGTCAGGCCAAAAAGTTGAAAGTGACCTTGTTTAACATCGGCAAAAAAGGTGCCCCAGTCTAAACTTTTAATCGTTAAATCGATGCCTGCCGCTGCCATTTGCGCTTGTAAAATTGTGGCAAAGCGCACGCGCTGCGCATCGGTACTGGTTTTATAAGTTAATTTTAGCGGCAGTTTTACGCCCGCTTCTAGCAATAGTTTTTTGGATAGTGCAGGGTTATAGTCGTAAGGCAATAAGTGTGCGCCCAAATTTGTGTAATGTTCTGGCGGCAAAATTGAATCTGCAATGCGCGAATTTTGCACCATTACTTTATCGATAATTGCTTGGCGATTAATGGCATAAGCAATCGCTTGGCGCACTTTAAGTTGTTTTAAAACAGGGTCTTGCATGTTTAAACCAAGGTATGAATAGTTTGCGCCAATGCTTGTTTTAACTAATACCTCGTGCTTATTTTGCAAGTGTTTAACCAGCTCTGGCGGCAAATCACCTTGGATTAAATCTGCCTCACCGCGCAGCAGTTTTAGCACGCGCACGGTTGGGTCTTTTACCTCTTGCAAATTGATTATTTGGCCGTCTTTAACGCGTTGTAAGGACAGTTTATTTTGCCAATTAACCAATTTAAGCGGCCCGTTACCAATTGGCTTATGCGAAAAATCGTGACTATTTTCGATTAAGTTTTTGGGCAAAATGCCAATGATTAACTTCTCGACAAAGTGAGAATCTGGCTGTTTTAACTGAAATAAAACAGTGTTTTTATCTTCAACTTGAATGCTATCAATGTTAGAAAATTCTGCCGTATGCGGCGAATCTTTAAGCACGGCGAATGAGTCATAAGTTGCTTTTACATCGGCCGCCGTTAAAGCGGCGCCATTATGAAAGCGCGCAATATTGTTATTTAATACAAATCGATAGGTTTTGTCATTCAACACATCGCTGCGCGCCAATATTGGCGAGGGTTTCGAGACAGCATCAAAATCAACCAGCGGCTGATACAGCAGTCGATTAACGCGTTCTGAAGCGGCGTCAGTTGCATAGCGCGGATCTAAATTTTGCGGCATTTGTGCAATGGCAAAATTGATTTCTGACGTGCCAGATGTGTACTTTTGGCAGCCCGCCAGCAGTGTTACATGCATCGCAGCCAACACAAAGGTGATAAACGACATTTTTCTTTGCATAAATATGGTTATCTTCTTTATTTTAAGCGGGATTGCGGCATAGGTTTTATCAGTTTATGATTGTAATATTTTAAACCGCAAGGAGCACAAAATGACTGGCATTATTCAATTGTTTGGCCGCGTAATGGTGGCGCTAATTTTTATTTTAGCGGGTTTAGGTAAAATTCAAGATCCTGCTGGCACAATGGGCTATATGCAATCTGTTGGCGTGCCGGGCATTTTATTGTGGCCAACCATTGCCCTAGAAGTGCTAGGCGGCTTGGCATTGGCAATGGGTTATAAAACGCGTTATGTGGCATTTGCATTGGCCATCTTCTCAATAGTGGCGGCAGCCCTGTTTCACCGTAATTTTGCCGACCAAATGCAGATGATTATGTTCTTAAAAAACATCGCCATTGCTGGTGGCCTATTATTGCTGGCAGTTAGTGGCAACACAGCTTTTAGCATTGATAATAAGCGCAGTTCGACTGATTTTTTTGGTACGCGTCAATAAAAAAGTTACCAGTCAAGAGATGCTGGAATAAGCGCTGATAAAGTTAGCAATTTGCGAGTGTTTGCGGAGTGAATAGCTTGTCGATTAGCCATTTTAATCGGTAAAAACCAATGCTTACTTTTTATTTTGTATGATGATTACCAAATTGAGCCATTATTTTACTGAATGATTGCTATTGTTGGCTTGCAGGTTTTTTTAATAAGGACATCACCATTTTTTTTATCTAGAATTGGCAAAAAACTGTGTACGACGCTAATGTGTCCAAACCAATAAGCCTTTTCTTCCACGCAGTCGTAAAGATCACTGGCTAATGTGTAATCAATTTCGCCGTTTGGCAATAGTTTGGTTATTTGCGCAGTACTGTTTTTTATGCGCTTTCCCATAAAAATATCTTCATTGTCGTCAATAAAATCTCCTGAGTCTCCACTAAAAACGATATAAGTAGCTTCAGCAGGGCCGTTGTAATGGCGTATTTGAAATTCAAATGGGTTGGGGAAAAAAACAATTGCCAACACAAAGGTTGCGCCAGTTAATCTGACTAAGCCACTGTTTGATATGGTCTTTTTAAGAATTTTTTGCCCTATAAAAAGCACTAAGCCCATTACTAAAGTCGCCATGATAAGTACTACTAGCAATTTATGTATGTCCCATATTTGCATACCCGCTATTGGCAAATCTTCTGCGTCTTTTATCAGGCCAATAGTAAAATAATCGAAAGCTAAAAAAATAGTCAGTGCGGTTAATAAACTAAGCAAACTTACAAGCATAACTAAAAATATAAGGTGTGATTTTTTCATTTTAAGTTCTTAATATTGGCTAACAATTTTGAGCAAAAACTCAACTAATTACAATTTTAGCTGGTCGGCATATTCAAATTGCCGGCATATCAACTTGCTGAAATATTCAACTTGCCGGCATATTCAAAAAGTGCAATCGATTCAATATGCGCGGTGTGCGGAAACATATTAATAACGCCAGCCGTTTTTAAAATATAACCTTTTTCGTTAACCAACACCCCTGCATCGCGCGCCAGCGTGGCGGGGTTGCAAGACACATACACTATAAGCTTAGGGGCGGCGGCCTCGGTGATTGCTTTAACCAGCTCAAATGAACCGTCGCGCGGTGGGTCAATTAACCATTTATCAAATTTACCTAGTGCGAGTAATGATTCTTCAGTCATTTTAAATAAGTCGGCCACGCCAAACTGCACCTGAGATAGTTTGTTTAAAGCAGCACTTTCATTGGCACGATCCACCAAGTTAGTCAAACCCTCTAGCCCCAATACTGATGCGCCTCTGCGGGCGATTGGTAAGGTAAAATTGCCAATGCCGCAAAAGAAATCAGCAATTTTTTCGCCCAATTTTGGCTGCAATAATTGTATGGCGCTGTGCACCATCTGCTGATTTATTTGCGGATTAACTTGGGTGAATTCGTTTGGCTTAAACGGATACGTTAAATTAAATTCGGGCAGGCTATATTGTAATTGCTCACCGTTTAAAGGCCAAAAAGGCTTAATCGTATCGGGGCCTTTTGTTTGCGTCCAAATTTGTACTTGATGCGCATCGGCAAAGGCTTTAAGCCGAGTTTCATCGTTTTCAGTCATCACATCCATAATGCGCAAAATAAGCACAATTACGCTGTCTTCGCCAACTGCCAACTCAATTTGCGGCAATTTATCGCGAATGCTTAACTCAAAAATCATGCTTTGCAGCGGCGCAATTAATGCAGAAACCTCAGGCACCAACACTTCGCAACTATTCATATCGGCCACAAAGCGCGTGCCTTTTTCGTTGAATCCCACCAGTACGCGTTCTTTCTTTTGCACGTATTTCACACTAAGACGCGCCTTGTGGCGATAGCCCCACGTTGGGCCGTATAAAGGTGGCAGCATGCTTTCGGCTTTGACTTTGCCAATGTGCCATAAATCAGCTTCCAACATTTGCTGCTTGGCCGCGACTTGCGCGGTGGCATCCATGTGTTGCAGTTTACAGCCACCACACAGGCCAAAATGCGGGCATTTTGGGGCGACACGCTCATCCGATCCTTGCAGCACTTCCACCACATTGGCCACTTCATAGCTTGGCTTAATGCGCTGCGATTGATAAGAGATGCGTTCATTTGGTAGCGCGCCATCAATAAAAATAGTTTTGCCATCCACATGCGTAACGCCCCGCCCTTCTTGGTCTAGCGACTCAATCGTGGCGTATAAAATGGGATTATCAGCAGGGTTTTGGCGGGGTTTGTTGCGATTTCTTCTCATGGTCGCTATTTTAGCTTATGGCTGTACAATTCAGTTAAAATGCCAGTCATTATTAAGTTGAAAGAATAAAAATGCGCAAAATCACTCTATTAAACAGCTTAATATTGCTAACCAGCCTTTTACTGATAAGCATAAGTGCGCTTGCCCAGCAGCCCAACACGTACAAAACCAAAAGTGGCTTAAGCTATGTAACGGGCGGTATTGGTGAGGAAGATGTGGCGCTAATGAAGCGCCAAGCCAAGCAATTTACGCTTAATTTATTGCTATCGGAAGGTACAAGCGGACGTTGGGTGAGCGACGCCAATGTGAATATTTACAATGAGGGCAGCCAGCTAGTTTTTAGAATAGTAGCTGCAAAACCAATGCTTTATGTTAATTTACCTGCTGGCACTTACACCATTTTAGCCAATAATAATGGCCAAAAATTGCGCCATAAAATCACCATTGAAGAAAATGTGAACCAACGCATTATTTTAAACTGGAAAGATAGTTTAATAGAAGAAGATATGCCCTTAGATGGCGAAGGTAATTAGCAGTTACAACCCTTCTTGCTACACCCTATGTAGGAGCGATGTTTACATCGCGAATATCATGTTTGCAAACTGCATATTCGCGATTTAAAAATCGCTGCTACACATTCCAAGCGGCTAAAAATTCTGCCCAATGTGGCCGACTTAGATCTACCTCATAACTGGTTAACGTGCCTCGCACCAGCTTAATCTCGGCTTCATATTCATCATTATTCAAATGCCCGCGCATCAACTGAAAGCGCAAATATACCAAGTGCGTGTTGGCCACATCGGTCTCGCAATAATTGCGAATTTCTTCAATTTTTCCAGCTTTAAACGCATCCCAGACCTTGCTGCCATCCATTCCCAGCTTGCCAGGAAAGCCGCATAACTGCGCAATATCATCCAGCGGCGCGTTGGCACGCGGGCTATACATGGCCAGCACATCCATTAAATCTAAATGCCGCGAGTGATAGCGGCTGATGTAATTATTCCACTTAAACTCTTTGTCGTCCTCGCCCATATCCCAATAGCGCGGCGCGGCGATTTTATTAATCATGGCGCGATAATGCAATACGGGCAGGTCAAATCCGCCGCCGTTCCAGCTGATGATTTGCGGCGTGTATTTTTCTATGCCATCAAAAAAACGTTGAATGATCTCAGATTCAGACGAGTTGGCGTCACCTAATGTCCACACTTTAAAGTTATTGCCCTCGCGCAACGCGCACGAAATCGCACAAATGCGATGCTGCTGTAATGGCAAAAAATCACTGCCGTTATATTGGCGACGCTGATGAAACGCGATCTTGGCAATATCCTCATCAGACGCGGCGTTTGAAACGTCAGTAGGCAAGTTCAGCAACGCGCGCAAGCCATTGGTGTCGGGAATGGTTTCAATGTCAAATACAAGAGTTGGTGTCATATTTCTATGTTTAAATTAAACTTTTTGAATGCTACCTGCATACTCAGCAACGGTCGCATCAGCCGTTAATAAAACCATTCCTTCAATTGTCGCTTGTGCAATCAGCATGCGGTCAAATGGGTCTTTGTGAATGGGTGGCAGCAAATTAATGTGCAAGCTATGCTCGGCGTTAATAATTAACTCCATATAGCCGTTATCTAACAAGCCGCGCTTTAGCAGGCGCGCATCTAATTTAAAATCGGCGCGACCTATCTGGTTTTTAATAGCGATTTCCCAAAAGCTTGCAGCGCTAAAATAGAGGACATTTTCTGGGTTCTCTATCCATTGTAAAGCTTTGGCAGAAAGCTTTTCTGGCTCACCAGCAGCCCATAGCAATAGATGCGAATCTAATAAACAATTCACTTGTTAAACAATTCTACCTGCTTAATAAAACAGTGCATCAATTTCAGCTTGACCCATCATGTCAAAGTCATCAGGTACGCTTATTTGCCCAAGCATAAAACCCGTTTTACGTTTAAGCTTTGGCGCAGGCGCATCCACACGGCTAACTTTTACCAATGGTTTGCCTGCTTTGGCAATAATAAAATCCTCGCCCTGCACCGCCAATTCTACCAAGCGCGATAATTGTGTTTTTGCGTCATGCATATTGATGGTTTGCATATTCAATCTCATTTTTAAACTAAGTTTAGTTAGTTTAGTTTAATCGATTAACGAAAGCAAGCTTGCTTTTTGTGCTGCTTGCGTCGATGAAATGCGATGTTATGAACGTCTTCATCCGTTGCGTCAGCAGGCAAGTCCAGCAACGCGCGCAAGCCATTGGTGTCGGGAATAGTTTCGATGTCAAAAACCAGAGTTGGTGTCATGTTAATGCCAACTATTTAGGAGTCTGGTTACCAAGCAATTCAAAATCCTGCATAAATCCTGCAATATCTTGCCCGTTTAACATTTTTGCGCCAATTATTTTTTCATTTTGTACTTGCTCAGCTTGAATGACGATGACTGCCAGTTTTTTTCCATCGCGATTTAAATAGGCGTACTGCGGAATGGTAATATCAATAGGACTGCCAATCATAATATTGTTCGCTTCGCCCACAAATACCGCCCTACCTTCATCTACATCATCTCTTGTGGCGGCGCGGCCTTTGGTAAAATCTGCCGCAGGTAATGCTGGCCACGATTCCGCAAGTGCACTCATACAAACTAGGCTAATTGCAATGATTACAATTTTTTGCAATGTTTTCAAGGTAAGTTCCTAAAATATACTATTTTTTCGTCCAACCATCACCACTTTGGTAAAACCAGCCGCTCTGCGCTTTATCTATCCAACGGCCAGCGAACGTGCTTTGAATCTCGTTTTGCCACTCGGGGTGGCTATTTGCGGTAGCGATTTCTTTATACAAATTGGCACGATCTGCATTCTCAGCCGAAACAAGGCCACTTAAACTGCCGCGCTGAGATAAGGGCACAGCTGCTGCATCTTTAACTGCAATCATGCCATCTTTAGTTAAGCCAATGGCGCCTGCGCCGTAAAATGGGCTTAATTGATTATGACGGGCTTGCATACTGGCTTTAAGCGCAGTAATCGCGGGTGTGTTGACTTCTAAATCGGCGGCAGCGGCCACCCAATTTGCAGTGAATATTGAGGCAATAACCAATACACTTAATAATAATTTTTTCATGCTTAAACTCCTTAAAAGGGTTATTTATAAAAGCGAACTACTTGCTTGGCACTGTGGCGGGCGTATCTGCGCCTGGTTTGGCAACAGGCTTAACATCTGGCTTTGCCCCTTCTTGGCCTTGCTTGAGTTGCCAGACTTCGTCGATAATTTTATCTGCGGCTTTTTCGGCCGCGGCGGCGGGGAAATAAATATTAATGGTGACGCAAGCCGATAAAATGGCGGCAAGACCAATACTCAACATTATTGGTGATTTTTTTAGTGCTTTGTTCATAGTGTTATCCTTTATCAATTTTACTGCATACCTCTAAATAGCCAATGAATCCCGCGTAAGCAGGAATCTAGGCGAGTATCGTGTTAACCAACGTTACAATGATTCTAAACCATTACCTATTAGCTTTGGCTTTGGCTAATATAAATTGACCGTAAAACCAACCAAACTAAATTGTCGCCTCTGAGGGAATGACCATGTGATCAAATCTACTCGTCATTTAAATGTCAATCATTTCTAGCTTTTGTTGAAATGACAGGGTTTCCTATTTTACTATCAACTCTGCGTTGCCTTCAATTACCCGCTTAACCCTATCAACCAACTCGCCCCAGCCCACCGTTTTATTGTAACCCAACACGGTGATAGCGGGTATGCCACTGCCTTTAACGATAACATACCCCCCTGGCGTTGACTCGATACCGTTCATTTCGCAAATATCGTTGCGTAAGGTGCAGCTTAAGCCCAATTTTGCATAATTAAAATCTTTAAAAAATCGTAATACACTGCGCTGTATTGCCGCTGTAGCACCCGCGCCGCCTAGTGATGATATATTTTCTACCGCGCGCTGGGAGATTTTCCTTAAGTATTTTCCATCGCTACTTTGCAGTTTGGCATCCATTTTAACTGGCTTCCAATTCACCATTTCCAAATCCGTGACATCGCCATCTAGCTTGCCCTCAATCGCGCCAAAGCTAAAGGTGCGCGTAAGGCTGCCCATATCAAGGTTTCGCAATTGCATATCGGCGCTTAAGCGCGGCGCATTGCCCAGCGGGTTTTGCATGGTGAGTTGCGTGATAGTTGCCATGCCATTAAACACATTTAGCGTAATGGCGCCATCGGTAGTGAGTGTGCCGCCGCTATAGGTTACCAACGGAATTTCGGCTGAGGCCTTACCCTGCATAATGGGCAATTTGAAGGCGCGCGAGGCATCTGGCATAGAAATTGGCGACAGCGCAGCGCGCAAGTGCCAATACCAATTATCGTTAATACGCGCGGCCGAAATATCGCTTAATTTAAATGCGCCATCTAAAATAGGCAGCGTAATGTCGGGCGAAACTAAGGAGTAGCGATTGACCTCAGCTTTAACATCGGTGCGGCCTAGCGGCATATTAAGTAAGGTGCCATTATTGTACGATAAGTGCACTTGCGCCGCGTCGTCATAACTCCACGGAATATCGGCATTAACATTGTAAAACGCAAATTTATGGTTTTTGTCGTCAATATTGACATCGTCAAGCTTGATTTTAAATGCTTTCAATTGCGAATCTACCACATGAATATTCAATGTGGCTTTGCCGCTTAATTCAGCATCATTTAGCACGGTTTTACCTAAAAAAGGCTTAAATAACAAGGGGTAAGCTTCGGTTAAGTTTAGGCTTGGTAGGTTGGCATCAAGTGCATACAACTTGTAGTTTTTGGTGTTCATTCTGCCATTAAAATTTAAATCGCCCACTTTATCTAACTTTAACGTAGCACTATCCAAGGTTAAAACATCGCCATTCACATTGCCTTGCATTTGCAGCTCGTGTCCGCCATTGGCAAAGTAAAGCGGTTGCCAAAACACCTCGCCAGTTTGCCAATTGAGCGCGGCGTTAAACTGCAACGCGGCACCTTCCTGTTTGGCGACTACTGTCAAATGGCCAGTGAGTTTTTCGGCCGCGTGCAAGCCTGCTTCATCACTAAAATTAGCATTTTTTAAGTTGATATTGGCGATAAAACCCTTAACTTGCGGCAACACACTTAAGCTAAATGGCAGATTAATGCGCGCGGCAACAAATTGTCCATCGTCACACTCCCAAGCTTGTGTGGCTAAATTATTAGGCAAAAGGCAATGCATCTTCGCCTTGGCCCACGCTTTATCAGCATGCTGCTTAACATCGGCGTCGAAAGTGAGTGAATGGTTGCCGCGCATATCCAAGACTATATTAGCATTTTGCGCCTCTAAGTTTTGGTAACTAATACGGGCGGCTTTTATGGCGTAAGTGGTTTTGGCAGCTAAATCCACCACAATATTCGCGCCTTTCAGCTCGGCGTCGTCATGGGTGATGCGCTCAGATTTAATGGTGATCATATTACTGCGATCTAAGTCAATCACCGCGCGGGTGTTGTGTAGCAGGGCATTAGCAGCGCCGCCTTTATCATGCTCGATAGTCTCGGCGGTGATGGTGAGGCTGCCAATCGCAAAAACATTAGGCGAAAATATCAATAAGCACGTCATTCCCGCGCAGGCGGGAATCCAGGCAGACAACAGTTTTAGGACAACACTTGTAAGACAGCTGTAGTTAAAGGGCCGGCAGTAGAATTTTGCATCTTTGTTTAAATCATTCATCACACTTTATACATGCAATCTAATCACGCTAAATTCAACTTGACTGGATTCCCGCCTGCGCGGGAATGACGAATGAGAAGTGACGACATTCAATTAACTAGGAAAAACACCTGTCGAAAGATACCGGTCGCCGCGGTCGCAAACAATGCTCACAATCACCGCATTTTCCACTTCTTTAGAAAGCTGCAAGGCCGTATAAAGCCCGCCGCCACTAGAAATACCCGCAAAAATGCCTTCTTCAATAGCCATTTTTCTCGTCATATTTTCAGCATTTTTTTGGCTCACATAACGCAATTCATCCACACGTTTTGCATCAAAAATAGTTGGCATATACTCAATTGGCCATTTGCGAATGCCAGGAATTTGCGCGCCGTCTTCTGGCTGAACGCCGATAATTCTAATATTAGGGTTCTTCTCTTTTAAAAAGCGCGAAACGCCCATAATCGTGCCTGTGGTGCCCATGCTGGCGACAAAATGCGTGATTTTTCCATCAGTGTCGCGCCAAATTTCTGGCCCTGTGGTCTCATAATGCGCCAGTGGATTATCCATGTTAGCAAATTGATCCAACACAATACCCTCGCCCTCTGCCGCCATTTTCTGCGCGACATCACGCGCCAACTCCATGCTGCCATCCTTTGGCGTTAATACCAGCTCTGCGCCGTAAGCTTTCATGCTTTGGCGGCGTTCTATTGACTGATTTTCTGGCATCACCAACAGCATTTTATAGCCGCGCATCGCCGCCACCATCGCCAGCGCAATGCCCGTATTGCCGCTAGTCGCCTCAATCAACGTATCGCCTGGCTTAATTTCGCCACGTTTTTCGGCGCGCGAAATCATAGAATAGGCGGGCCTATCTTTCACCGAACCCGCAGGGTTGTTGCCCTCCAGTTTCAGCAAAATGGTATTCGTGGTTTGCCCCGCCATACGTTGCAATTTAACCAGCGGCGTGTTGCCAACAAAGTCGTCTAATGTTTTTATGTTCATATTCTCTACATTTAAAATCTTAAAACACCCTTCCGTCATTCTGAGCCAATGTTTTATATTGGCGAAGAATCCAGTTTTTTCCACCGTTAACTGCTGGATTCTTCGCTACGCTCAGAATGACGGTTGAAGGTTTTATCCGTTGTTATCAACGTGAATCTGCGTGCATCGGCGGCTAAACGGGTTTTGCTTTCAGCAACCAAACCGCATAAGCCGCAAAACCAGCAAACGTAATTAACGCCAACTGCGGCAAGGTTAATCCCAAAAACGTCCAATCGATAGCCGCGCAATCGCCAGTGCCTTTAAAAATAAGTTTAAACATTTTTTCTAAGGGAAAATTGTCGAACATATAATCGAAACCAACCCCGCAATCGGCTATTATTTCGCCTTTGTGCGCTTGCAAATACCAATGGCGAATCGCCCAGCCCGCGCCGCCTAGCGCGGCGGCGACTTGCAAAAGCGTGAATATTTTTTGACTTATACTCGCAGGTTTTAAAAACGCGCCAATTAAAAATAATATGCCCAAACCCATAAAAAACATGCGCTGCGTGATGCATAGCGGGCAAGGTTCTAGGTTATATTTGGTTTGAATCACCAAGGCTAGCGCAACTGTGGCGAAACAGCCGATACTGCCTATTATGTAGCCTGATTTACCGCTTAATAAATTTTTTAGCATCTCAAAACACCTTTGTCATTAAACTACTTTTTCAATCTTCCGCTCCGTCATTCTGGCGCAGGCCAGAATCCAGACAACCCTCATGCTTAGCATTGTTTCAAAATGTTAGTGTATTTAATTCCACATAACCTAGATTCTGGCCTGCGCCAGAATGACGAATGGAGGTGGTTTTTTGTACATATTATCTAAATTGTAATGGATAATTATGCCTATGGCAGATTATGACACTTCTTCATCAGAAAAAAATCTTGGTGCATTGCAAAAAATCCTCAGCGTTTCGGAATTAAACCGTCTTGCGCGCGAGGTGTTGGAGCGGTCATTCCCGCTATTTTGGGTGTCGGGCGAGGTTTCAAACTTTACCCGTGCTGCCAGCGGGCATTGGTATTTTTCGCTAAAAGACCAAGCGGCCCAGGTGAAATGCGTGATGTTTAAAGGCCGCAATGCTTACATAGATTTTACCCCACGTGAAGGCGATAAGATTGAGGCGCGTTGCACGGTGACACTGTACGAAGCGCGTGGCGATTTTCAACTTACGGTCGAATTTGTGCAAAAAGCAGGATTGGGCGCGTTGTTTGAGGCGTTTGAACAGCTTAAAATTAAGCTAGCGCACGAAGGTTTATTTGACCCCGCGTTTAAAAAAGCCATTTCGCAACACCCCAAAACTATTGGAATTGTCACCTCAACTGAAGCAGCTGCCTTGCGCGATGTGTTGACGACTTTAAAGCGCAGAAATCCTGCAATTTTAGTGATTATTTACCCAACGCCCGTGCAAGGCAAAGGCGCGGCGACGCTAATTGCCAAGGCGATTCACAGCGCCAACCAGCGCGCAGAATGCGACACGCTCATTATTTGTCGCGGTGGCGGCAGCATGGAAGATTTATGGCAGTTTAACGAGGAAATTGTCGCCCGCGCAATGGACGATTCGGCAATTCCAACCATTTCTGGCGTCGGTCATGAGACTGATTTTACTATTTGCGATTTTGTGGCCGATTTGCGCGCCGCCACGCCGACAGCCGCCGCGGAGCTGGCTTGCATGGATGTAACCGCGCAAAAAAATCAACTGATTAATTTGCAAAACCAATTAAGCAAGCAAATTACCTTTACCCTTAACCAGCAAAGCCAAAAACTAGATTTTTTAGCGCGCCGATTGGTTTCACCATTGCAACAATTACAGAATAAAACAACGCAGCTAATTCAACTCAAGCACCGCATGGATATTGGCTTACAAGGCAGGTTTCAAACGCAGCAACAACAACTATTAATGTTGAAAAATAGCCTAGAGCAACTCAACCCGCAAAACGTGTTAGCGCGCGGCTATGCGCTTGTAGTTAATGATAAGGGTGAGCTGATTAAAAGTAGCGCCCAATTGCAAATGGGCGAGCGCATCAACATTACGTTGCAGCAAGGCACCGCGGGTGCAAATATTATCTATACAAAACAATAGCTTAAAAAATTTCTGCGGTCGCTTTTACTATCGCCATCACCGCAGGATGCGTTAAGCGGCGCTCTGTAGTAATGGCATAAAGTTGGTCGGTTATGGTGTCGATATGTCCAACTTGCTCCACCTCATGTTGGTGACAAATATAATCGGCAATAGCCATTGGCCCAGCAAAATACCCAGCGCCAGCTTGCCCAAATGATTTTAGCAAAGCGCCATCATCAAATTCGCCCACAATAATTGGGTATATTTTTTTCAGTTCAAACCATGCAATCAGTTTCGTTTGAAAAGTAAAATCTTCGCCCGGCATTAAAAATGGCGCGTTATGCAACATGGCAGGAAAAGGCTGGCTAGATTGCGCGATAAGGCTTTTACTGGCAAAAATACCGAGCTTGCTTTCACCCAACAAATGGTTATGTGCGCGCACATTGATGTTGGTGGGCATAGGCCGATCGGCAATCACCAAATCTAGTTGGTTGACCGATAGCTGCGATAACAAATCGGCCAGCTTTCCTTCATGGCAGATTAAACGAGGCGGCTCTTCGATATGTAGCACAGGCTCTAGAGATTTATAAGCCACTGATTTAGCAACAGAATCTGTAATGCCGACTCGAAACGGAATGCTTTTTTTGCGCGATTGATTTTGCGTTGTTTCAAGCAGCTCGCCACCCAAAGCAAAAATCTCGTCTGCGTAACTAAAAATCTTTCTGCCCATTTCGGTAAGCTCTAAGCCGCGTCCCGCTTTTTTTAACAACTGTACACCAAGACTATTTTCCAGGTCGCCCAATTGGCCGCTAATCGATTGCGGCGAAAGATGCAGCTGCTCACTGGCGCGCGCAATACTACCTGTTTTTGCCACCATCCAAAAATAGCGTAAATGTTTAAAGTTTAAGTTGCCCATTTCTATTCCTTTATTCAATTTACCAAGCCATAATACATCTAAAAAGTCGATATATTATTCAATATTTATCTGTTTGTTGGAAGTATTTTTTCGGCGTAGAGTTAACGTATGTTTCAAAACACCCTTTTTGAAACTGCTAGATTCTAAAGGAGCCGATGATGAAAATTGAGATGACGAAGGCAGCAACACTTGACGATATTTTGAATTGTTATTCGGGTCGTCGGCTGCAATTTGCCATCAAGCTAGGCATTTTGCCTAAGCCAGAGCAATTAAGCCAAGTTTTAACTAAAAAACTTAAGGTTAAGAAGCCCTTTTCAGCTTTTCTACGTAATAGACTATCTAGCTAACAGCTTAATTTTATTGGAGATTTAAATGAAAATTACAGTATATGTATTAATTGCGGTTTTTTTAGCCAGTTCGTTTACAGCTTTTGCCGAAACGCCTAAAAAAGACATCATAGACGCGCAACAGGCAGAAACGCAAGAAACAATAGATGCTGCAAAAAATGCTAAGCCACAAGTAGAGACTCGCCCTGCGGCCACTGCTGAGCATACAAAAAATGCTGAAGTGCCGCCGAAAGCCGAGATGGTAAAGGCGCAGGAAGCCGCAACTAACAAAGCGATCGAGGATGCTAAAGCAGCAAAACCTGACCTTGAGGCGCGCCCTGCGGCTATTACCAAGTACAAAAAGCATTCTGTGCAATCGCCTAAAGGCGAGATGATTAAGCACAACAAAATAGAGACTCACAAAGCCATAAAAGATGCGGAAGCGGCGGCTAAACCTGCGAATGAAGTGCTACCTGCAGTCAAATAAACACTTAATGAAAATAACCAGAAGGAGGAAATGATGCAATTAGATATTCAATCAAGAGGATTTGCACTAACCGACGCTCTGCGCAGCTACACCTTAAAACGCTTACGTTTTGCGTTAGGCCGAAATGACAATATTGTGATGCGTGCGCGCATTAGGTTGGCCGATATTAATGGGCCGCGCGGCGGCGTAGATAAACGTTGTCAAATTGAATTGGCACTGGCAGGACAAGCCAATATTATGATTGAAGACACAGAAACCGATCTTTATTTCGCTATCGATCGTGCTTGCGACCGTGCCATGAGAACCTTGAGCAGGAGGCTGGTGCGCTCGCGACAGCATTTTCATGAGGTACTGGTTTTTCCGCAGCCCTTAACGAACTTACAGTAGTTAATTAAACCGAATTTAGCCACACAAATGTGTGACTAAATTTTATTGGGGAATGAATGAAACGTATTGAATTAGCTTTAGAACATTTTATGTTTAATAGCCGCTGGTTATTAGTGCCGTTTTATCTTGGCTTAATTGCCGCAGTTGGCTTGTTATTAGTTAAATTTTTAAAAGCGTTTATTGTATTGGTGCCCGTGGTGTTTAATGGTGACGGCGGCGCAACCTTATTGGGCATACTCACTTTGGTCGACATCACCTTAGTTGCCAATTTATTGCTGATTATTATTTTTGCAGGCTATGAAAATTTTGTATCAAAAATTGATACGGGCGATAATGAGGATCGCCCAGAATGGATGGGCCATGTTGGCTTTTCTGACTTAAAACTCAAGTTAATCGGCTCTATTGTGGCTATTTCGGGTATTGAACTCTTAAAATATTTTATCAATGTAAAAGAAGTGCTTTCCGAGCCTAATGGTAATCAACAGCTTGCATGGCTGGTGGGTATCCATCTTACGCTGGTTTTTTCGGGCGTGATGTTTGCATTGATGGATAGAATTGCTGCTGGCAGCCATGCCAAAACCAGCAAATAACTGCGCATGAATCACAAAACCAATCGCAGAATCATGCCATTGTTAGCGTTAGCTGGCTTAACCATACTGGCTTTTATTGTAATTATGCCATTTTTAGTGCCGCTAGCATGGGCAGGCATATTAAGTTATGCCTCTTGGCCAATCGCAACAAAGATAAGGACTTTTTGCAAGGGTCGGGATACTTTAGCAGCGGCAATTGCCACCACTTTGGCAGCGCTAATGCTGTTTATACCACTTATTTGGCTGGCATGGCTGGCGCAAAAAGAGCTTTCGACTGTTTACCCTGCGTTACAAATTTTTTTGGCCGAGCCCTTGCACGTGCCAGAAAGCTTAAACAGTACGCCGTGGCTTGGCGATTGGTTAAAGCAGCAGGTCATACTGGCTAATACCCAAGGCATTACTGGCGCATTAACAGCTTGGCTAGCCAGCCACAGCAATGACATTGCCACATTGGCGGGCGGCGTTGGTAAAAACGTAGTCAAATTATTATTTGTAGTGATTATCTTGTTTTTCTTTTACCGGGATGGCGCAAGAATCGTGACTGAGCTCCGCCATGTGTTAGTGCGTTTTATTGGCCCACAAGCGCACGATTACTTGCACGCGGCTGGCACCACCACGCGCGCTGTAGTGTACGGCGTGCTGTTGACCGCATTGGTGCAAGGCGCAGCGGCTGGGCTTGGCTATTGGGCTGCAGGTTTATCCGCACCCATTATTTTTGGAGTAATTACTGCTATCCTTGCACTCATTCCATTTTGTACGCCGCTGGCTTGGGGTTCTGCAGGCTTGTGGTTGTTAATTCAAGGTCATACGGCAGAGGCCATAGGCGTTTGGATTTGGGGCGCTGCAGTCATAAGCCAGCTTGATAATATACTGCGGCCAATTTTTATTAGTAGTATTAGCCCAATTCCATTTTTATTGGTGCTGTTTGGCGTATTGGGTGGATTGTTAGCGTTTGGCTTAGTTGGCCTATTTGTAGGGCCAATTATTCTCACCGTAGCACGGGCGGTGTGGAATGAATGGACTGCGCACTTAAACAATGGTCTCAACGAAGATAGCGCTATTTAACAGTGTGAAAGCGCTAATGCCACTAATCAATCAACGCTATAATTTTCATAAAGGCGCGATAAATGGGTGAATTACCAGTAGTAAACGGCCTGCAAACCATCGCCACTGGGTGGATGTGGGCAGGTTTTGGCCTGTTTGTAATTGCCATGCTAGCCTTAGATTTATTGATGCTGGGGCATAAAGGCGCCCATAAAGTGGGTGCAAAAGAAGCACTAACTTGGTCGCTTATTTGGTTTGCAATGGCTTTTCTTTTTGGAGCAGGCTTATGGTTTTGGCTAGACCATAGTGCAAACCGCGAGTTAGCCAATAGCAAAACCATGGAATATTTAACTGGTTATTTGCTAGAAAAAACCTTGGCAATGGATAATATTTTTGTCTTTGTGATGATTTTTAGCTATTTTGCGGTGCCGCTGCAATTTCAAAAACGCGTGTTGGTGTATGGCGTGCTGGGCGCAATTATTTTACGCGCGCTGATGATTGGGCTGGGCGCGTGGCTTATTTCGCAATTTCATTGGGTGCTGTATATTTTTGGCGCATTTTTGTTTATTACTGGTGTAAAAATGCTTATTTTTGCCGACCACGAACCAAATCTAGCCAATAATCCGCTATTAAAATGGCTTAAAAATCACATGCGCGTCACCGATGAATATCACGAGGACAAGTTTTGGGTGAAAATTAACGGTGTGCGCTGGTTTACGCCAATGTTTTTAGTGCTGATTCTAATTGAGCTGTCAGACGTGATTTTTGCTATGGATAGTATTCCCGCTATTTTTGCGATTACTAATGACCCGTTTATCGTCTTTACATCCAATATTTTCGCCATTTTAGGCCTTCGTGCGCTGTACTTTTTATTGGCTGATATGGCTAATCGCTTTCATTTGCTTAAATATGGTTTGGCTGTGGTGCTGGTGTTTGTGGGCATAAAAATGTTGATTGTACATTGGTATAAAATTCCTGTTGCCATGTCTTTAGCGGTTGTGGCGGGGGTGCTTGCCACCAGCATTTTATTAAGCATGCTCACCACGCGCAAGCTAAAGTAACGCATTAACCACATAAAATAGCCCATAAATTATTATAAAATCTAGCAGGGCTATTGGTTTGTGTCTTTATTTGATTGATAATAACCAATTGCATTAAAAACCAGTCTAATTAAAAAAACAGCCTAATGGAAAACAATCAAATTCACAAACCTGCCCTGCCCGTTATGGCGCTTGCCGCGCTAGGTGTTGTATTTGGCGATATTGGCACCAGCCCGCTTTACACCATGAAAGAGGTTTTTTTGGCGGGGCATCATCCGCTGACACTTAACGCAGCTAATGTTTACGGCATTTTATCGCTTATAACTTGGGCGCTTATCATTATTGTTTCTATCAAATATGTGGCGTTTATTATGCGCGCCGATAACCGTGGTGAAGGCGGTATCATGGCGCTTTTAGCGCTTGCCAGTCGCAATCAAGAGGGCAATAAAAAGAAACAGCGTTACATTATGTTATTGGGAATTTTGGGCGCATGTATGTTTTATGCCGACGGGATGATTACGCCAGCCATTTCTGTTTTATCTGCGGTAGAAGGTTTAGAAATTGCCGCACCAAATTTGCACGAATTTATAGTGCCAATTACTCTAATCGTGTTATTTGGTTTATTTTGGGCCCAAAGCAAAGGCACTGCCGTAGTAGGCGCGTTTTTTGGGCCGATAATGCTGGTATGGTTTGGCACACTTGCGGTGCTTGGTATCATTAATATTTTGCACGATGCCAGCATTTTATCTGCGCTTAACCCCATGTATGGCGTGCATTTTTTCGCCAATCAACCATGGGTGGCATTCGTTTCACTTGGCTCAGTAGTACTAGCAGTGACGGGAGCTGAGGCCTTGTATGCCGACATGGGGCATTTTGGGCGCTTTCCTATTCGATTGGCTTGGTTTGGTTTTGTTTTGCCATCTTTGCTGCTCAATTATTTTGGTCAAGGCGCATTGTTGTTGCACAACGCTACCGCCATTCAAAATCCGTTTTATTTACTGGCTCCAGAATGGTTGCTAATTCCGCTTATTTTATTGGCGACAATCTCGACAGTAATTGCCAGCCAAGCTGTTATTACGGGTGCTTTTTCAATATCGCGCCAAGCTTTGCAGCTTGGTTATTTGCCGCGTATGCATATTCAGCATACGTCTGAAAGCGAGCAAGGCCAAGTATATATGCCACGTATTAATTGGGGCTTAATGGTGGCTACCATGGTATTGGTAGTCGGTTTTGGCAGTTCTGGTAAATTAGCCGCTGCTTACGGCATTGCAGTAACTGGCAATATGGTCATGACTACATTATTAGCATCTATTGTATTTAGAGAGATTTGGCGTTGGAGTAAATTTAAGACTGTAATACTTGTTACTTTGTTTTTGGTCATTGATTTTGCGTTTTTTGGTGCAAGTTTACTCAAAATACCAGATGGCGGTTGGGTGCCATTGCTGGTTGGTACTATTATATTTGTATTAATGCTCACGTGGAAAAATGGCCGTTCTATGGTCTACACCCGCTTAAAAGCTGATGCAATGGCTATTGAGTCGTTTATTGAGGCCATTGGCGCGCACCCGCCGCCGCGCGTGCCTGGCACGGCATTATTTATGACGCCAAACCCTGAAGGTGTGCCGCACGCCATGTTGCATAACCTAAAACACAACAAAGTGCTGCACGAAAAAGTGGTGATTGCCACGGTTAAATTTTTGGATATTCCTCATACCAACCTTGATGAACGCGTGAGTGTTGAGGCGCTACCTTACGAGTTTTATCGCGTCACGGTTAAATATGGCTTTAAAGATGAGCCAGATTTGCCGCGCGATTTGGCCTTGTGCGCCAAATATGGCCTAAGCATAGATGCCATGGACACCTCTTATTTTATTGGTAAAGAAAGCCTTATCGCCAGCCACAAAACGGGAATGGCCTATTGGCGCAAAAAAATCTTTATTGGGTTATTTCGCACCGCCGAAAGCATTACCAATCAATTTAAACTACCGCCTAATCGCGTTGTTGAGCTAGGCTCGCAGCTGATGATTTAGCTAATTGCTGCGTACAGGTAATTAGCGAGTTGGTCATACTGCAAAAATAAATTAAACTTTTTTAAACCTTATGCGTTATGCAATACTAATATTCATACTAATATTGATGAGGAATTAATCATGAAAATGACAGAAAAAATATCAGCAAAAACATCTGCAAAAACACCCGCAAAAGCATCTGCAAAAACATTAATCATGGCCGTATTAGTGGCTTCCAGCCTAGGGCTTGCAGGCTGCGCCACCACCACTAAAGATAGCGTCTCAGGCGTCAAACGCTCTCAGTTTATGCTTTTGCCTTCTGGCTCTGTGGATAAAATGTCGGCGCAAGCTTATGCGCAAACGCTTGGTGAAGACAAAAAGAAAAACACCTTAAATGCTGACCCCGCACAGTTAGCGCGTGTGCGCACGATTTCTAACCGATTAATTGCCCAAGTGGGCGTGTTTCGCCCAGACGCAGTGAATTGGAATTGGGAAGTGAACGTTGAAAAAAACGATCAGCTAAACGCTTATTGCATGCCTGGCGGCAAAATCATGGTGCTGTCTGGCATGAGGGATAAATTGAAAGCCACCGACGACGAGTTGGGCGCGGTGATTGGCCACGAAATTTCGCATGCCTTACGTGAACATGGGCGCGAGCGCATGAGTCAAGCTTATGTGCAACAGTTTGGTTTGCAAGCGCTGGCATCCTTTGTAACAGGCTCTGCAGGCGCGGTACTGGCACAAGGCGCTGGTATGGGCTCGCAACTGTTTTTCTCGCTGCCTAACGGGCGCGAGCAAGAACGCGAAGCCGACAAAATGGGCTTAGAATTGGCTGCCCGCGCGGGCTATAACCCAGATGCAGCAGTCACTTTGTGGGAGAAAATGAGCGCGATGAATAAAGGCGCGCCACCCGAATTTTTAAGCACTCACCCCGCTAGCGCAAACCGTATTGCCGATTTAAAAGCGTTGGCACCAAAAGTAAGGCCTCTTTACGAAGCCGCAAAAGCTGGTAAGTAAACAAACGCTGTCATCCTGAACTGGATTAAGGATCTTGTTAAACACTCCACCAGATTGCGGGCCTCGCCCGCAATAGCATCAAAAATAAGCGCGTACTCATTACGCGCTTTTTTGTTTTTGGTGATTCAGCGATATAGGTTAAAATAACGTTTTTCGATTAACCAACCTTATTTGAGAGCCTCATGGATCCACGTCAAAGCATTATCGAAGCCGCATTTGAAGACCGCGCCAACATCAACCCTGCCAACGCTTCTGCCGAATTAAAATCAACCGTTGCATCGCTGATTGGCGAATTAGATGCTGGCACATTGCGCGTGGCTACCCGCATTGGCGACACCCAAAACTGGGAAACACATCAATGGCTAAAAATGGCGGTGTTGCTTTCATTTCGTTTAAAAGATAATGTACTTATGGACGATGGCGTGACTAAATACTTCGACAAAGTACCGCCAAAATTTGCTGATTACACCGAAGAAGATTTTAAAGCAGGCGGTTTTCGCGTAGTGCCAAACGCGATTGTGCGTCGCGGCTCATTTATCGGTAAAAATGCGGTATTAATGCCAAGCTATGTCAATATTGGCGCATATGTGGGCGAAGGCACGATGGTAGACACGTGGGCAACGGTTGGTTCTTGCGCGCAAATTGGTAAAAATGTGCATTTAAGCGGCGGCGTTGGTATTGGTGGCGTGCTAGAGCCAGTGCAAGCTGGCCCTACTATTATTGGCGACAATTGTTTTGTCGGCGCGCGTTCTGAGGTAGTTGAAGGCGTAGTGGTAGAAGATAACTGCGTCATTTCGATGGGCGTATATATCGGCCAAAGCACCAAAATTTATGACCGCGAAACAGGCGAGGTTTTTTATGGCCGCGTACCTGCCGGCTCTGTTGTGGTTGCTGGCAATTTACCTTCAAAAGATGGCAGTTACAGCTTATATTGTGCTGTGATTGTTAAAAAAGTAGACGCTAAAACACTCGGCAAAGTTGGCATTAACGAATTACTACGTGGTATTTAACTACTTATTGTTAGTAATTTAAAACTTTATAACAAAAGCGATGCAATATTGACATCAATATAAGCTTCAAACATAACTCAAGTAGCTTTTATAGGCTACAACATCATAAAAAACCATAAAAGTTGACAATTATTGTCAGCTAATATGGTTTTTTTATTGGCCAAAAGGCTAATTTATACAGCTGGCATGATGGTTGCTTATAACCCCATAATTAATAAAATTTGGTTAATAACAATAAGATTGGCACAGCAAATGTTTGATGGTTATAATTTTTGGTTAATATTTCTCTCGGTGCTGTTAACTAGCATTGCGCTATTTTATTCCTGTAATTTTATTCGGCGATTATATTTATCTGCGCCTGCTGATAAAGTTGCCTTGTTGCCGCTTTATTCTATTACTATGGGTAGCATGTTGTTTTGTATACACAATTTAAATTGGGTAGCCATGAATCCTCATGTTGGCTCAAAGCTATCAATACCAATGATGTCTGGCTCATTGTTCGCAGCTATTTTTGCAACGTTTAATATATTACATAACGCCAGCGAAAGGCACCTGCCTTTTACAACCTTGGTTAATCGGGGATTTATTGTTGGGCTAGCTAGCTATGCGATGTTCTATTTAAGCTTTGCCAGTTGGCAACCTAGCAACTCGATTTATCTGGATACCACTAATTTTTTTATTGCAATTTTTTCATCCACCGTTATTTGCGCAATTGCCGTCTTATATTATTTTAAAATGAAATCTTATGAAAATAATCGCCCAATTTTCCTAAAAGCAACATTATCTTTAGGCGTTGGCCTGTTAATTGTTGTTTTACACTCCATTTTTAATACAACAATCATCACGCAAGCACAAATATTAGCGACAACTGTGCACACTGTTAATAAGGGATTATTCGCAACAATATTTTCATCATTAATTGCATGCTTACTCGCACTCACGTTTACGGCGCATCAATCTATAGAAAAATTTAAAGCAATCTTATCAAAACTCTATTTATCTGAAAGCCCTTCTGTTGACAATTTCAATGCAAAAGATGCACTTACACAATTACCAAACAGACACGGTTTTGAAAGTCACTTAAACGCGGCGGTAAAACGGAGTGCGCGCCTCGGTAAAACAATTGCGCTGGCTTATATTGATTTAGATCACTTTAAACCAATTAATGATACTTACGGCCATCATATAGGTGATGCCGTGTTAGTGGCGGCTGCACAACGTTTAAACGCCACTGTGCGCGCTTGCGATTATGTGGCGCGTTTGGGCGGCGATGAGTTTGTGGCAATCATTGAAGATATTACTTTTGACGAAGACATTACGCCTATTATTAGCCGCTTAGTCAATTCGATTAAAGAAACATTTCACGTCGATAATCATCATATTGATATTTCATGTTCGGTTGGCGTTGCCGTTTACCCAGGCGATGGCGATATTCAAAAATTGATTGTTTGCGCCGATGCTGCCATGTATAAAGCCAAAGAAAACGGTAAAAATCAATTTAAGTTTTTTGATGCTGCAATTGAATTGGCCTCTGACCAAATGCTAGAGATACGCAATGATTTGCGTCAAGCTATTGATAATCAAGAGTTTTTCTTACTTTTTCAGCCAAAAATTGATTGCAAAACTCAAAAACCAGTTGGCGCTGAGGCGCTTATTCGCTGGAATCATCCTTTAAGAGGCCAGTTATCACCCGATGCTTTTTTAGCTGCAGCTGAACGTTTTGGATTAATTGGCTATATCAACGATTGGGTATTAGAAGAAACTTGCCGCACCATTCACCGCGCTAAAACTTTAGGCATCAACCTAAATCTATCGATTAACCTTGCGCACCAACAATTTCGCGATGCGAATTTGGTGATTGATATTTTAAAAGTGATGCAGAGTTTCGATATTTCACAAAACAATTTAACATTTGAAATTAAAGAAACCATCGCTATTAATAATGAAATTTTATTTTTAACTTTGCTAGAAAATTTTAAGGATGCCAATATTAAAGTGGCACTTGACGACTTTGGTACGCACAATTTCAATTTAGGCTATTTACAAAAATTAAGCATTAATGAAGTAAAGTTAGACCGTGTATTTATCGCGCAAATGAATGATAGTAAATCCTCACACGCCATAGTGGATGCGGTGATTAGGCTGGCTCATGCGCTTAAACTGAATGTGGTAGCTGAAGGGGTAGAAACCGAAGCACAGCGTTGCGCATTAACTGAATTAGGCTGCAATCATATGCAAGGTTATTTGTTTTCTCAAGCCATTTCTGAAAAAAAACTAATGGCATTATTTATTCAAAATAATCTGTATTCTGATGCGTCAGGAACATACTTATTGTCCGATTTTCACTATTCTTCAGTGACAACGGATGCAGCTAAAACATTAAATTAAGCCTCGCTTTTGCCACAAGCTATTAGTAGTTGCTGTTAAAATAGCGGTTATGCAAGCACTTAAACTCTACGCAATACCTAATTGCAACACTGTTAAAAAAGCCCGCGATTGGCTATTAGCTAACCAGATTGCTTACGATTTTATTGATTTTAAAAAGCATGGCGCCTCAAAAGCTCTTTTAGAAACTTGGCTTAGCCAAGTTGCGCATGAAAAACTGATTAACCGAGCTGGCCTAACTTGGCGCGGCCTAGACGACACCACCAAAGCTAACATTATCGATAATGCTTCTGCGATAGCCTTAATGCAAGCAAAAACCTCGCTGATTAAACGCCCTGTTTTAGAAAAAAACGGTAAAATTCTAACTTTAGGCTTCGATGAAGCTGTCTATAAAGAACTTTTCGCATGAGCAAAACCTTAGAATTAGCCATTGATTTACTGAAACGCCAATCCGATACGCCGCTAGATGCGGGTTGTCAAGAAGTGATGATTGCGCGGCTAGAAAAATTAGGTTTTAACATCGAGCGCATGCGCTTTAATGATGTGGATAATTTTTATGCTCGCCGCGGAAACACCTCGCCCCTATTGGTGTTTGCGGGCCATACCGATGTGGTACCGACAGGCCCAATCGATAAATGGCACACGCCGCCGTTTGAGCCAACCATTAAAGATGGCATGCTGTACGCGCGCGGTGCAGCCGACATGAAAACATCTTTAGCCGCGTTTATTACTAGTATTGAAGAATTTATCGCCGAAAACCCAAATCACAAAGGCTCAATTGGTTTGCTGATTACTTCTGATGAAGAAGGTATAGCCGTTAATGGCACGATTAAAGTGGTGGAGGTACTCAAAGCCCGTAACGAATTAATCGATTATTGCATCGTTGGCGAGCCGACCAGCAACAAAGTCGTGGGCGATATGATTAAAAATGGAAGGCGCGGCTCGCTCTCTGGCAAGCTTACCGTTATTGGCTTGCAGGGGCATATTGCGTATCCGCATTTGGTTAAAAACCCGATTCACTTAGTTGCACCCGCCATTAAAGACATGGTAGAAACGGTGTGGGATACAGGCAACGAATATTTTCCACCAACATCATGGCAAATTAGTAACATGAACGGCGGCACCGGCGCCACCAACGTGGTGCCGGGCGAAGTAGAGATTTTGTTTAACTTTAGGTTTTGCCCAGAGCTTAACGGCGCAGGCAGCACCGAAGCCAATTTAAAGCAGCGCGTGCATGCCATTTTAGATAAACACGCGTTGGAATATGAATTAGTTTGGGAATACTCGCAGCCTTACATTACGCCGCGCGGTAACTTGGTAGAAGCCATTTCGCGGGCGATTGAGCATGCTTACGGCGTTTCGCCCGAACTTTCGACCACGGGCGGCACGTCTGACGGTCGCTTTATTGCTGACATTTGCAAACAAGTGATTGAATTTGGCCCGCTGAATAAAACCATTCATAAGCTAAACGAATGCGTGGGTGTAGCGGATATTGAGCCGCTAAAAGACACCTACAAGTACACCATGAAAAAATTATTAGTCGCAACACACGTATAGAGAATATATAAAAATGAAGCACCATACCCTTTGAACCACTTTCCTAGACTTGCCGAAGAGCTATTCACCATTCGCGATTGGCTCCGCTTTACCGTTAGCCAATTTGAGGAATCTGAGATTTTTTTTGGTCACGGCACTGACAATAGCTTTGACGAGGCGGTGTGGCTCGTGATGAGCGCGCTGCATTTGCCGCACGACACGTTGCACAACTTTTTAGACGCGGTGATTACCGAAAAAGAGCGCAAACATCTTGCGCATTTAGTTGATCAGCGCATCACCAAACGCACACCAACCGCGTATTTAGTGCGCGAAGCTTGGTTGCGCGGTTTTAAATTTTATGTAGATGAGCGCGTTATTGTGCCGCGTAGCTTTATTGCCGAGTTGCTAGATTTTCATGAAGGTGAGCACGGCTTGCAGCCTTGGATAGAGCATCCTGAACTGATCAACTCTGCCGCTGATATTTGCACGGGCAGCGGCTGCTTGGGCATTCTGCTCGCCAACGCCTTCCCAGATGCAAAAATTGACGTGGTGGATATTTCGCTTGACGCAATTGCGGTGGCCAATATCAACATCACTAATTACGGCTTGCAAGACCAAATTACTGCCATTCAATCTGATATGTTTAGTGCATTGGCAGACAAAACATATGATTTAATTATTAGCAATCCGCCTTATGTGGATGCACCTAGTATGGCAACGCTGCCGACCGAATACCGTAATGAGCCGCAACTAGCTTTGGGTAGCGGCTTGGCGGGTTTGGATCACACGCACACAATTTTGCGCGAAGCGGCGAAACACTTAAATGACGAGGGTATTTTAGTGGTAGAAATCGGCCACAACCGCGCTGCGCTGTTGGATGCTTATCCCAATTTACCGTTTACTTGGCTGCAAGTAGAGGCTGGTAATGAGTTTGTGTTTTTGCTAACAAAAGAACAGTTAACAAACCAATAACAATACCCAAATACTAAACGATGGCGCTAAATTTTTTACGCCCAATAGCCAATAATCCAAAACCAGATAATAGCAATAACCCACTGGCTGGCAAAGGTGTTGCCACCGCATTGACCTCTGCATTCCAATAGCTTGGCAATGTATCCCATGGATTATTAATACTATTAAGGTTAGAATTATTGTCATCGGTTACATACACATAACCAACATTGCGCTCTTGGGCCAATGCAATATTCGATAACATGGTCGATTCGCTTGCGACGTTATAAAGTAAATGTGCAAAACGGTCAGCGGCATAATTTTGTGTCCAAGCGTCTGGCACATAAGCCTCATAACCTGTTTGATTCTCATACGTAACCAACACATCAGCAGCCGTTAAATAGCCTTCAAGCGTATTAGTTCCTGCATTGCCAAACACGCTGTAAGCGCTGTTAATCGCTTTAATACCACCATAAACAGTTTGGTAATAAGCCAAATTGCTGGCTAGATTTGACATCTCATCTAAAAAAATACCGTCGACATTGTAAAAATTTTGATAATTACCTACTTCAGCCAATACATCAGCTTGGGATCGAGCGCCGTAGTTGGTGGGCACATAGCCAATTACCTTACCACCAGCTGCTCTAAAAGCATTAATTGCCGCGGTGTAATCACTATTTTCTGCACTGCCAGGGCCGCTGGCGGGGTTCATAATGGCGGTAATATTAGTTTTACTTGCCGCCGCCGTCATCTCATCCCAATTGCTTTGCGCGGGATCAAACGATGGATAAAAGTAAGCAGGCACTAAAATATTGGCCGATGCGTGCATGCTAAAAATCAACGCGATGGCTAAAAATGCATTTTTTCTAAAATTGAGGCACATGTTTAGTCCCTGTTAATTATTGTGTGAACATTACTAATCTAAATTATTTTTTATTATTTGCAACTGCTAAATCACTGGTTTGCCTGATACGTCTATTGGCATTGATACGCGAAGCTGGCTTTTTAACGGTTGCATCGCGTAAATTACTGTTTTTACTGCGGTTTGGTATAATGCTACCTTCTATCGATTCGCGTACGCTATTTGCACGAGGCGCTCTATCCAAAACACTTGTACGTTGCTTGCGCACTTTGGCGGTAAAGACAGTAGTAGCTTTGTCTTTCTCACGTTGATTTAATTGGCGTAGCGGCGCTTTAGGCACTTCTAAGCCTGCCCATTCCAGCAAATCCACCACTTGTTTTTGCTCTAGCTTAAGCATTTGGCCGCGCTTAACGCGTGGCGGTAAATTAACAGGGCCAAATCGCACGCGCATGAGGCGGCTAACTGGCATTTGAAACGCTTCAAACAAACGTCGCACCTCGCGGTTTCTACCCTCGCGCAAAATGACTTGATACCAATGGTTTGCGCCCTCGCCGCCTTGTGCCCTAATGCTATCAAAAGCGGCCGGCCCGTCTTCTAGCTCAATGCCTTGCGTGAGCATACTCATTTGTTCTTCAGTTAATTCGCCAAAAATACGCACCGCATATTCGCGCTCCACTTCGTATCTTGGGTGCATAAAACGGTTGGCCAGCTCGCCAGAGTTGGTAAAAATCAGTAAGCCGCTGGTGTTCATATCCAGCCTGCCAATGGCTATCCATTTGCCTTGCTTGATTTTTGGCAGCTTGTCGAACACGCTGGCACGACCTTCTGGGTCGTCTTGACTGACAATTTCTCCTTCTGGCTTGTGGTAGATTAATACTTGCGGCAGTTCTGCTTCAAAACTCAAGCGAACAGGTCGGCTATCAATACGCACTATGTCATAGTCTGAAACGCCTTGGCCTTGCTTGGCAATTTCGCCATTCACTGTCACGCGGCCGCTTGCAATCAACTCCTCCATATCACGGCGCGAACCTAGCCCTTGCATAGCAAGTAGCTTATGCAAACGTTGCGTGGGTTCTGGGGCAGCATTTTCGTCCACCTCCAACTTGGTAAAGCTGGTTTTGGGGCGGCGAGGAGCAGCTTGTGGGTCGCGCTGTTGTTTGAATGGACGTGCCATAGTGAACTTTTGATATGTCTAA
>JACMNB010000051.1 GCA_014378845.1 Methylotenera sp.
ATAACTCAGCATGCCAGCAAAACATAGCATGACAAACAGCATAATTGCTGGTATTGGATTTTTAATGCACCAAGCAGAAACGTTCATGTTTTATGGCTTTTATCGAAATAACTGCTTATTTTAATTGAATGAGTTTTTTGCCACTCGGGGCGATTTTTTGCATGTTTGTACCGGTTTTAAGCGAATTAACGGCCCCAACCACCTTCACCAAATCGTTATCCGATAAAAATGAGCCGCCGCTAGCAACAATACTTTGATTGGCAGTTAAGCCACTCAAAACTTCTACCAAACTTCCCAAGCGCCTGCCTGTTTGTACTTTTGTTTGGCTCACTTTTGCTTGGCCGTCTTTCGCATTAACAACAAACACATAATTAAAACCATCACGCAGCACCAATGCCTGCTGTGGAATTGCTAGCGCATTGGTTTGACCTAAGGCAAAATCACCCTTGGCAAACATGCCCGCTTTGACAGAATTGGCCGCTAAATCAACATATACAATTGTATTACGCGTTTGCGTATCTACGGTGGGTGCCAGTTTGCGGACTTTGCCAGTCAAGCGGCTGCCATCTGCTGCAACAATATTGGCTGGCATGCCCACTTTAATTTTTGGTAAATCGCTAGAAATGACCTCTGCGCGCCATTCTAAGCGTGATTGTCGAATCAATCGAAATAGCTCTGTACCCGCACTAACCACCGCGCCAACCGTGGCATTACGGGCTGAAATAATGCCGCTGTCTGGTGCGTAAATTTTGGTTTGCCGTAACCGAATCTGCTGTGTATTAACCGCAGCTTTTGCAACTTGAATGCGCGCCTTAGCCGTTTCGGCGGCGGTGGTATATTGCTCAATTTGCTGATTAGACATCGCGCCAGTATTTTGCAACGTGCGCGCTCTATCGGCGTTATTAATTGCTTCACGGCCTGTGGCCTCGGCCTCTTGCAAGCTGGCTTTGGATTGCATTAAATCAGCGTCTAAGGTTTCGGTGGCAAAGCTTGCTAATAATTGGCCTTTTTTTACCACATCACCCACGTTTACTTTTACGTCAACCAAGCGTAAGCCATTGGCTTCACTACCAATAATGGCCTCTTGCCACGCCGCAATATTGCCATTGGCCGATACTTTTTGTGGGAAATCAGCTAATTGCGGCTTAATGACTGTCACAGTGAGTGCAGCCGTCGGGTTTGCTGCAGTTTTTTGAGTTTCTGCATGGCTGACCGATAAAACCAGCATTGGGAATAGCAATAAGGCGGGCCAAGCTTTTTTAATAATTGTTGTTAAGGTTAAGTTAAGCATTATTAATCTCTAATGAGTATTTGTTTGTGAAGCAATTTGTCTTACTTTTTTAATTTTTTACGTTTTTTACGTTTTTATCTATTTCTTTTCTGCTACAGAAGCACTCGCTTCCACTTTTTAAGGCAGAGAATCATCAGGAAATTCTGGAGTATTAGGCAATTCAGAATTGTTTGTCAATGTGGTCGATTCTAATGGCGGGCTACTATCTAAAAATTGAAGTAATTTGTCCATCACTAACTTTGGTTCGGTATCCAAGTTAGTCGCGCTAGCTTCGTTGGTTTTGGAATTCCAGCCACCGCCTAATGCGCGGTATAGCAAAACCCAAGCTTGTACACGATCGTTTTCTAATAAAAACACATTGTTTTGCGCCTGTAGGTTTGCCCGCCGCGCTTCTTCAAGCTCAAACAAATTGGCTAAATTGGCCTTAAATCTAGTATCGGTCGCATCAAACGAGGCCTGAAATCCTTTGGCCGCTATACTGACGTCATCTAAACGCTGCGCGCTGCTATTTAAGGTTGCCAAGGCTTCTTCCACTTCGCGCACGGCGTTGCGCGCCACGCTTTCGTAAATGCTTTTAGCGGCTACATATTGAGCTTTGGCTTGATTCACATTAGCTTTACGCACGCCAGCGTCAAATATTGGCATCGAAATTGCCACAGGGCCTATCGACCAAGTAATCCCATCAGTGGCCTTACGTTTTTGGCCGGTAGAGAATCCATTGATTGAGGTATCGTAACCCCAGCCAATATTGCCAGCTAAACTTAATGTTGGGTAACGTTCTTTTTTAACGCTTTCTATCTCAAAACTGGCGGCAGACACATTACGCTCGGCATTTAACACATCTGGCCGCTGCGCCAACGTTTTGGCTGGCACAGTGTCAACTTCAATTCCAGCAGGTTTGGGCATCATGCCTGAAGTTTGATTTAGCGCAGCTTGCAGCTCAGGCTCTGGCATAGCGGTGAGTGCCACCATGGCTTTTACCATTAACACGCATTGCAATTGTTGTTTTTTGAGCAAATTGGCCGCATCAGCCGCTTGCGCATTGGCTTGGATTGCGCTGGCTGGCGCTAAAAACCCGGCTTTAGACGTTAAATCAGACAATCGCGCCGTTTCGCTGGCCGATTCGGCATTACTGCTTGCAACGGCGGCTAAATTTTCGCACAGGCGATAATTGACGTATTGCCTGGCGGTTTCGGCTGCCACAATAATGCGCGCATCATGCCACAAGGCTTTTTTGCCCGTTAATTGCGCTTCGGCAGCACTTTTTGCGGCCGCTGCTTTGCCCCATACGTCAAGCTCCCAACTGGCATTTACCGCTGCGCCAATGTTGGTGCTGGGCGGAAAAAGCAAACCTTGTTGACTGCGCGTTGCACTGCCATCTAACGTAATATTGGGTTTTGATGCGGCATCATCTTGCACCACGCTCGTTTGCGCCTCGACAATACGCGCCTTAGCACTTGCAATATCTGAGCTTACATTTTGCGCCGACTCAATTAATTGCACGAGTAGAGGATCGTTAAATTGTTGCCACCAATTGGCTAAATTGCTGATATTGCCATCATGCGGCAATGCGGCTTGCCAAGTTGTTGGCACATTTGGGTTGCTAAGGGCTGCATCTTTAGCGCGATTAGATTTGAATAAGTTAACGTTAGCGCAACCAGCAATAAGCGCGGCAATTAAAAGAACGATTAATTTATTTTTAAAAGAATGCATGCAATTAAAATACAATTATGTAAACTCAATTCTATCATCTTGGCAACGCTAAAAGCACCTTCAAATTGCATCCCTAATGATATTTACACACGTTATTTAGCCAGTTAAGATTAAAGTAATAGTCTTATTAAGATAATGTAATAGTCTTGCAAATAAATTACCATTTTTAAGAAAGCCCGTTTATGCAAAAAACCATCGTCTTTATCAAACGCTACCCTTTCGCGATGTTGTTAGCTGTGCAATTAATCAGTATTTTATTTTATGGGGTTATGACGGATTCACAGTTGAGTCATCTTATTTTTAACTGCCTTGGTTTAGCCGTACCTATTTTGGCCGTGTGGACTGTGTATAGAACGCCAGCCACTAATTGGGTTAGCTTGGTGTTTGCGGTTATCGCAATTGGCATAACGTTTATATCAAATTATACCAATCAATCCAGCTTGTTAATTTGGGCACATATTTTTGAAAGTTTGCTGTACTTTTACGCTGCCGCCAGTTTGGTGATGATGATGTTTAAAGATGACATCGTTACCATTGATGAACTATTTGCCGCTGCCGCTACGTTTACATTGTTAATTTGGGCGTTTGCTTTTGCCTATTCCGTTGTACAACAAATCTACCCGGGCAGTATTGTTTCTAGCGTTAATCCTGGCGCACCGCGCACATGGATAGAGCTGATTTTTTCAAGTTTTTCCATGCAATCTAATACAGGAATTGGCGATATATTCCCCGTAAACGGCATTGGCCGTGCAATCGGATCGTGCCAAATCTTTTTCGGTGTGATGTATACCGCAATAGTAGTTTCGCGATTAGTAGGCATTGCTGCCAGTACAAAAAATAAAAGATAACCGTTTTTATAATAAAAAAATATGCTCTGCAAGCCGCATGAATATTACCTTGTAGAGCGTTTATTTGTAGCAAATTTTTTGCAATCAAAACGGTGTTTTTGCGCGGCTCGATCTATTTTTGTAGCGCATAAACCAGCACTGCATCGCCTTGTTTAAAGCCAAAAATAGAGTTGCCACCGCTGGCAACGGCAATATATTGCACGCCGTTAATGGTGTAAGTAATTGGCGGCGCATTCACGCCAAACGCTGATTGTGCTTGCCATAATATTTTACCGTTTTGACTGTTGTAGGCGTTAAAGTGACCATCGCCCTCGCCTATAAATACTAGGCCACCAGCGGTTGCCAATACGCCGCCCAGCAATGGTTGCGCGGTTTTATTTTGCCAAGCAATTTTACCTGTTTTCAAATCAATCGCCGACAATAAACCCCAGCGTGGATCTTTCGTTGGCTCGCTAGCCGCATAGCGAATGGCTGTTTTATCGCCTGTTGCTGGTTCGTGCAAGGTATATTTAATAGGCGCATGAATACCTTCAATATAAACGCGTTGATGTTGCTCGTCCACACTCACTGGGCTCCAGTTTGAGCCACCTAAAATGCCTGGGTAAATCACGATGCCTTCAGTTGTGGCTTTTTGAAACATATTTAGTTGCGGCACAAACGCATCTGATTTTTTCAGCAATTCACCCGTTGCGCGATTGTGAATATAAAACCAACCTGTTTTACTGGCTTGGCCAACGGCAGCAACTGTTTTGCCATTAAACTGATAATTAAACAGCACAGGCGGACTGGCTAAATCGTAGCCCCACAAATCGTGCGGCACTTGCTGATAATGCCATCTGCGCAAGCCTGTATTCACATCTAAAGCTACCAAAGAAACAGTGTACAAATTATCGCCAGGGCGCGAAACATCGTTCATTTGCGGACTTGGGTTGCCGGTGCCAAAGTACAGTGTATCGGTTGCAGTATCAATGGCAGGCGTGCTCCAAGCCGAGCCGCCGCCAAAGCGCGCCGCATCAGGATATTTGGCCATATCGGCTTTTTCTTGTGCAACATCGCGGTTAAAAGTTGCGCCATCTTCCAGTTTCTCGGCAAATTTTCCTTCCCAACCAGCTTGTGGAATGGTGTCAAATTGCCAATATTTTTCGCCCGTTTCTACGCTATAAGCCGCTAAAAAACCAGGTCGTCCAAAACGCCCTGCCACGCCAATTACCGCGCCCAGCGGAGCATCTGCAGTTGGGTTGTCAATATGTAAGCCATAACCAACGCCGGTAATACCGACAATCACCTTACCTTTATATACAATTGGCGCCATGGCAATGCCAATGCCCGTGCCGCCTGTGACTTTACGCGCGCTGTTCGGGTCGTCTTTGCTGAGTGAGTCTTGGCCTTCGGTGGTAATCGCGTTATCAACCACGTTAATATCCCATTCTTTAATGCCCGTTTTGGCGTTAAGCGCAATTAAACGCGCATCCACTGTGCCAATAAACACCCTGCCACCAGACACGGCAACGCCGCGGTTGGCTGGGCCACAGCACATTTGCCAATCTTTATTGCGTTCGTGTTTATAGCGCCAAAGCTCTTTACCTGTGGTGGCGTCCAATGCAACAACGTGGTTGTAAGGTAGTGATAAATACATTACGCCATCTTGCACAATCGGCGTGGTCTGAAAGCTACCTGTTACGCCAGTATTGACCTTCCACGCTTCTACTAATTTATTCACATTGGCTGCATTAATTTGTGTGGCAGGCGAAAAACGCTGGCTAGAGTAATCGCGCCCAAAGCTAGGCCAGCCCTCATTTTTAGCGCTGTTAACTATATTGGTTTGCATTTGCGCGCAGCTTGTCAGCACTAAAAAGCTAGCAAGCAAGGCGGTTTTCTGAAAGGTTTTAATCATGATTAATGTCCATTAATTGGCTTAAAAATATACCGATTAGTATATATCAAACTAATCGCTAGACCAAACCTAAAAATATTTTCTACTTTTTGAATCTAAAAAAATTCTAGCGCGTATAGCTTAAGTGATCATCAACATTTAAATCAATTGGGAGCCTGTACGTTTTACTCTAACTCAACTATGCGCTGCGTCGTGGCAAGGCTATTTATTAGTGGGGCTGTTGCGGCAATTGCAATAACGCCTGTACAGGCCGATCAAACCTACAGCAACAAGCTGTTATTAACAGGCGGTGTTTCGCAAGTAGAAGGCGCGGCAGGTGGCGGGCTAACGCCCTGGGCGGTCATTGGCGGCTATGGTACCAATAACGAAATTGGCGGCAACCTTCATTATACTTATGTTAAATCGGGTGATTTCGATTTAAATAGTGTTGGCATCACAATGGGGTTTTATGATCGCTTTGAACTATCGGTGGCTCAGCAAAAATTTGATGTCAGCCACTTGCGCGGCAAAGTGAATGCTGGATTAGGTGTCGATGCTATCGGGCGCAATACGCTAGATCAAACGATTGTTGGCGCAAAAGTACGCGTTTTTGGCGAGGCGGTTTTGGATGCTGATACATGGGCGCCGCAAGTGGCTATTGGCATGCAATATAAGAAAAATCACGACGGTGATTTTGTAAAAGGCGCTGTTGTAGGCGCAAAGCAAAACCATGGTGTAGATTTATATGCCTCTGCCACAAAATTATTGCTAGACAAAAATTTATTACTAAACGGCACCTTACGTTTTACTAAAGCCAATCAATTTGGCTTGCTGGGTTTTGGTGGCAGCAAAGACAATAGTTACAACCCCGAGCTTGAATTATCTGCCGCCTATTTGCTAAGAAAAGATTTGGTTATTGGCGCGGAATATCGCATGAAACCAAACAATTTAGAAAGCCCTGCCAATACGCTTTTGTTTGGCGGTACAAACACCATCAATCTAAAAGAGGATGATGCATTTGACGTATTTGTGGCTTATGCACCAACCAAAAACATCTCACTAACCGCCGCTTATGTCAATTTGGGTAACATTGCCACAGTTAAAGCAGTGGGCGCCGATTACGGCAAACAAGACGGCGTTTATGTATCGGCTCAAGTAGGTTTTTAACTCAACCAATTTACAATTAAGGAAACTATTATGGAAGCAAATATTAAAACCGCAATCGATAAAGCCAGAAAAGACGTGGCTATAGAACGAAAATTAAACCGCCAATTGACACCAGCAAGTGCCATTATCAGCTTTACTTTCTTACTGGTGTTTGCTTTTATAGCGATTATTTTTGCTTTACCCGCGCATTCGGAAACAAACGTTTCAAACCCTAATTTAGGCAATACGCCGATGGAAGGCAGGGCAACCTTTGAGGCCTTTGGCGGCAAGCCAGGCCTGGTTGCAATTATGGATGATTTTATGATTGGCTTGGTGGCAGACCCGCGTACCACCCAATTTTTTAATAACGATAAACAAGCCTTTATTAAAGCCATGTTGGTTGAGCAAATGTGCGAGTTAATGAACGGCGGCTGTCAATACACAGGCCGTGATATGAAATCTACACATGCGCGCATGAAGGTTAATCGCGAGGGATTTAATGCACTGGTAGAACAATTTCAGTTGGCGATGGATAAACATAATGTACCATTTAGCGCGCAAAATAAATTACTGGCAAAGCTCGCGCCAATGTACCGTGATGTAGAAAGCACCACTGGCGACGCAGTGCCGCCAAAAGCGGCAACAAACTAATTAATGCGGCGCAGTATCATTCAGTACAGTGTTGGCAGTCGCGCTTATCTTTCTTTCTGTAATTTAAAAAAGCTATAATGAATTTGATTAATTCTTTAGTAATGGAAAAAGCCGTGCTGCCAACTGAGCAATATTTTCATGTCATCACTGGTATGCTGGCGCGCGATGAAACATCACTGGTCGAATTGTATGATTGCACGCTTTCAAAAGTATATGGCTTGGCACTAAAAATTACGCGTCGGCACGATTTAGCCGAGGAAGTAGTAGAAGATACTTACATGCAAGCTTGGCAAGAAATCGCTAAGTTTGATTGCGCGCGCGGCCCTGTCATGGCGTGGCTTATGATGATTTGCCGATCGCGCGCGATTGATTCGCTGCGGCGCCTCGACGAAGCCGAATCGCACGCCGAGCCAGAGTTAATGCGTAGCAACGCAGATGTGGCCAACAATAGTCCGCTAGATATCATGCTGCTGTTAGAACGTGAAACTGACATCCACATTGCAATGCACAACTTAAATGCGCTGCAAAGGCAATTGGTGGCGCTGGCATTTTTTAAGGGCTACACCCACGAAGAAATTGCCTTGCACATGCACATGCCACTGGGTACGGTTAAATCTAATATTAAGCGCGCCCAAAACAAACTGAAGGATGCATTAAATATAGCCAAACCTAATAATGCTTTGCCTAACAATGCTTTAAATAAAGCGAAAGGTGCATGATGATTAAAACCAAACCATTTTCCAGCATTAAACGCAAACCAGCGATAACGCCGCCCAATATAGAGCCCGTGTTAAGCGATGAGATCAATAGTGCGATTGCCAGCAATATTATTGCAACCACCCCCGCGCCAGAAGTGGCCAAGCGTATTAAAACCAAGCTGATGCAGCGAGTGCAAGCTGATTCACACCAATTCACATTTTCCAATCAAGGCGAATGGAAAACAGT
The DNA here is from genome assembly GCA_014378845.1 of Methylotenera sp. Taxonomy (GTDB): domain Bacteria; phylum Pseudomonadota; class Gammaproteobacteria; order Burkholderiales; family Methylophilaceae; genus Methylotenera_A. The sequence continues at coordinate 8,468 of JACMNB010000051.1, forward strand.
ATTGGCAGGCGTACAAATGAAGCTGTTACACAAAACAGGTAAACAACAATCGTTTTTATTAAAATTGGCGGCAAATGCCAGCATTCCTGCGCACGCGCATGCACACGATGAAGAATCTTTTGTGTTGCAAGGCAAGGTGACAATTGAAGGCATTATGTGCAGTGAGGGCGATTTCCACTATGCGCTTGCCGGCAGCCAGCATCAAGCCATTACAACGGTTGAAGGTTGTACTTTATTGATTAAAAACCTTGTGTATTAAAGGCCTTTAAATTGTTCTGCACACTAATATTTGTCAGCTAACTACTTGTTTCTATTATGCGAATTTTGCCCTATCACTTTATTGCATTACTTTTAATGGGGCAGCCTATCATCGCCAATTGCGCGCCCTACTACGCCCCTTTTTGGTTGCCAGGCGGTCATTTACAAACTATTTATGCCGCCACAATTGCAAATGCGCCGCAAGTTACTTATCGCCGAGAGCGGTGGGAATTGCCCGATGGTGACTTTGTAGATGCGGATTGGCTAGAGCCTGAGCGGGTAGAATCTAAGCACCTAAACCCTGAAGAACATGCACCATCAGCATCAGAAGATTTACCAATTGTGGTACTTTTTCATGGCTTAGAAGGCAACTCACAAAGCAATTATGCGCGGGCGTTGATGTCGGCAACAAAGGCCAAAGGCTGGCGCGGCGTCGTTATCCATTTTAGAGGTTGCTCGGGCGAACCCAATCGCCTGCCACGCGTATATTACGCGGGCGATACGCCAGAAATACAGCTGTTATTGTCGCGCGTGCGTCAACAAGCACCTAGCGCACCCATTTATGCAGTAGGCGTTTCGCTTGGCGCCAATGCACTTTTAAAATGGCTGGGTGAATCTGGCCAGGCGGCCAATCAAATCATCAGCAAAGCAGCGGCTGTTTCTGCGCCGATGGATTTAGCTGCATCGGCCAACGCGCTGGATTCTGGCTTAAACCGTGTGTTATACACGCCGCGTTTTGTGAATAGCATGCGGCCCAAAGCCTTAGAAATGCTGGCACGTTTTCCTGGCTTGCTTGATGCAGAAAAAATAAATGCCGCCAAAACCATTCACGACATTGATAATGCCGTGACCGCCAAGCTATTCGGCGCACAAGATGCCGATGATTATTACGCGAAAAACGCTTCTAAACCGTGGTTAACAAAAATAAGTTTGCCAACATTGATTCTCAACGCAAAAAACGATAGTTTTGTGCCTGAAGAATCGCTACCGACAGCAACAGAAGTGTCAACATTTGTCACCCTAGAATACCCAGCAACTGGAGGTCATGTCGGCTTTTATAGCCGCGAAAATTGGTTGCCAAACCATTTGTTAGAATTTTTTGAACTACAATAATTAAATCTCATGCAAATGCTTGCATCCAAAACCAAAACTGTCACGTATTACAAAGGCAAACAACTATTATTAGCGAAACTTTAACCTTGCGCTATAGTCTTTAATCAGTGATTCTAACTACCTTTTCATCTTAATTTATTTAGGTTTAAAATGCCCTTAATTAAATCTTCTCTTACACTGGCCGAAAAAGGCTTGATTCCCGACAGTATCATTCGGTCAGGTATTCGCAATTTGGCTCAAAAAAGATTGCAAGAAATTAAAGCAAACAATTGTGAGGCTGGAATATCGAGCTTAACCAGTTTTAGCAATGCCATGAATTTGGCCAATATTGCCGAGGTGCCCGAGCTGGCTAATGCGCAACATTACGAAGTGCCAGCGGAGTTTTTTCATTATTGTTTGGGCAATCAACGCAAATATAGCAGCTGTTTTTGGATGCCAGAAACCAAAGATTTAGACGAAGCTGAGATTTTGGCATTAAAGCAAACTTGCGATCACGCCGATATTCAAAATGGTCAACATATTTTAGAGTTGGGTTGCGGCTGGGGTTCTTTAAGCTTATGGATGGCAACCAACTATCCAAACGCACACATTACGGGCGTTTCAAACTCAAGCTCGCAGCGTGCGTATATTACCCAAATGGCAAAATCTCTCGGCATTACCAATTTAACCATTATTACCGCCGATATGAACGTGTTTGAGGCTGCTGAACAATACGACCGAATTGTATCGGTTGAAATGTTTGAACACATGCGCAACTGGCAGGTTTTATATGGCAAAGTTGCGAGTTGGCTTAAGCCAAAAGGCAAATTTTTTAAGCATATTTTTGTGCACAGAAATACGCCTTATTTGTTTGATGTGCAGAGCAATGACGATTGGATGAGCCAATACTTTTTTAGCGGCGGTATGATGCCCAGCGATGATTTGCCGCTCCAGTTTCAAGACGATTTAAAGCTTGTACAGCGTTGGCGCTGGGACGGCACGCATTACCAAAAAACGGCCAATGCTTGGCTACAAAATATGGATGCCAATAAAGAAGTCATTACGCCGATTTTAGTGCAAATCTACGGCGCCAAAGATGCCGAAATATGGCGCAATCGCTGGCGCATGTTTTACATGGCTTGCGCGGAATTATTTGGCTATAACAATGGTCAAGAATGGTGGATAACGCATTATTTATTCATGAAACGTTAAGCCAAAAACCATCTTTACATCATGTCAAAAAACGTTATTGTCAATTTTGTGTTGTTTCAAATCGGCTGGTTTGTCTGCGTGTTAGGCGCGGCTAAGCAAATGCCGTGGGTTGGCGTGATATTTATGTTGTGTTTTTTGGCTTGGCATTTAAGCCAAGCATTGCGCGCAAAACATGAGCTTATTTTGGTGATTATTACGGTTATTATTGGCGGCATTTACGATTTTATGATGACCAGCAATCACTTACTAACCTATCAATCACCTGGTTGGGGTGCAGCGCTGCCAGCCGCATGGATATTGGCTTTGTGGGCGGAGTTTGCGATGATATTAAATGTGAGTTTACGCTGGATGAAAAAACGCTACGTGATTGCCCTATTATTCGGCGCAATTGGCGGGCCACTGGCTTACATTGGCGCAGCTAGGCTGGGCGCAGTGAGTATTGATGCATTACCTTTAAGTTATGTTGCCTTAAGTGTCGGCTGGGCCATTGTTACGCCACTTTTATTGTTCTTGTCTGAAAAATTGGATGGGTTTAAACCCTTAGAATCCACAAAAACATGATGTCTTGGCCAATTTACTTTTATAGTTTAATCATTATTTTGTTATTTGCTTTTTTGGGCTGGCTGCTTAGCTTGGTTCGCAAAAATGTAACGCATGTTGATAGCATGTGGAGCCTGTTTTTTGTGCTGGCGGCGTTTACGACTGCTGCATTTGTACTGTTTGTTTACCCCGCACCAGACCGGTTACTATTGGTGCTGGGTTGTGTCAGCATTTGGGCGTTACGACTTTGCGTCTATTTAACTTGGCGCAATTGGGGCCCGCACGAAGATTCGCGCTACATAAAAATAAGGCAGAATAACCAGCCCAATTTTTGGCTAAAAAGCATCGTAATTATTTTTGGGCTTCAAGGTGTGCTGGCTTGGATTATCTCCGTTTCCTTGCACGCCGCAATTGCTTCAACTAGCGCACTTAACGGGCTAGATTATGCTGCCCTTGCTTTGTTTGCTTTTGGTTTCGTTTGGGAAACACTAGCCGATTTGCAATTAAGTCAATTTAAAGTCGTTGCTAGTAATAAGGGTAAAGTGCTCAATAATGGCGTGTGGCAATATAGCCGTCACCCAAATTACTTTGGTGAATGCTGTGTATGGTGGGCTTTTTACTTGTTTGCACTGGCTGGCGGGGCCTGGTGGGCGATTATTTCACCCATTATAATGACGCTGTTATTACTTAAAGTAAGCGGCGTTAGCTTGCTAGAAAGTACGATTACCGAGCGTCGCCCTGCTTACGCAGACTATATTAAACATACTAATGCTTTCTTTCCTGGCATTCCAAAACGCTAATTTTTAGATGGTAAAAATTGGCTAACATTGATCAAATAGGCATAAAGGTTAAAGTGATGAAAAAAATAGGTTTTGCAGTATTAATGAGTTTGTTTTTAACAACTTTTGCAACGGCCACGCTGGCGCAAGAATGGGCTTTTGACGTATATTTAGACAAAAATAAAATCGGCAAACACACGTTTACTTTAGATGAGAATAAGCTCTTGACCAGCCGCGCTAAATTTAACGTTAAGGTATTGTTTATTAATGCTTATAAATATGATCACCTCTCAAAAGAACAATGGAAAGATGATTGCTTGAGCAATATTGAAGTTAATACTACTGAAAATAAAGTAAGCACCAACGTAAAAGGCAATAAACCCGCCGCCGGCTTTGAGGTTACCGATGGTAAAACTAAGCAAACTTTGCCTGAATGCACCATGACTTTTGCTTACTGGAATCCAAAAATACTGACGCAAAGCCAATTATTAAACCCACAAAATACCGAATATTTAACCACCACATTTAACAAGCTTACCAACGAAACGATAACAGTAAAAGGCCAGCCAACTGAAACAACGCATTACACATTAAAAGGTGCGTTAGATGGCAAAAGTAAGCTCAATATCGAGCTTTGGTATAACCTAAACGGCGATTGGGTTGCGTTGAAATCAACCACGCCTGAAGGTTACATTATTAACTATAAACTTAAATAAAATCATTATGTTAAAACAATTATCTAAAGTATCACTTTTAATATCAATTTGTGGATTAATGGTGGCTTGCGCGGGGAATAACATGAACGAGATTCCATTGGTTAAACAAGTAGAATTACCGAAATTTATGGGCGATTGGTATGTGATTGCGGTGATTCCCACCGCGATAGAAACGCAAAGTTATAACGCCATTGAACACTATCAATTAAACGCAGATGGCACAATTGCAACCACTTTTACCTTTTACAAGGGGGCATTTGATGGGCCATTTAAAACCTATCAACCAACCGGTTTTGTAAGGCCTGATTCGGGTAATGCGCTGTGGGGCATGCAATTTATTTGGCCGATTAAAGCGGAGTATCGAATTGCGTATTTAGATGCGCAATATCAACGTACGATTATTGCCAGAAATGCCCGTGATTATGTGTGGATTATGGCGAGAACGCCGCAAATAAGTGACGAAAATTATCTCGAAATGACTACTTTTGTGAAAAACTTAGGCTACGACATGAGTAAATTGAGGAAGGTCCCGCAAGATTGGTCCAAAAAATCAAGTTTTACCAATAAGTCAGATAAACAATAATTCTTTGATAAAAGTTACACGTACCTAGCAATTATACAATTTACAATTCGGACAGATACCATGTTACAGCCAAAAAAATCGCGCTTTGCTTCTTTTATCAGCTGGTTCGATAACGAAGCGACATCAACAACCGCTAGCAATCATCACATTGATTGGTGGCGAGTCATTCCGTTTGTGTTAATGCATTTGGCTTGTTTTGCCTTAATTTGGGTTGGCTTTAGTACATTTGCACTTATTTTTGCACTTGCGCTGTATGCCATTAGAATGTTTGCTATTACCGGTTTTTATCACCGTTATTTTGCCCACAAAGCATTTCAAACCTCGCGTTTTGGACAATTGATATTTGCCATTTTAGGCGCAACCGCGGTACAACGCGGGCCATTATGGTGGGCAGCGCATCACCGCAATCATCACGCCCATTCCGATCAAGAAACCGATGCGCACTCGCCAGTTCAACATGGTTTTTTATGGAGCCATATTGGCTGGTTTTTATCGACCGTTAATTTTGCCACTCATTTAGACCGCGTCAAAGAGCTGGCGAAATTTCCAGAGCTGCGATTTTTAGACCGTTTTGATATTATTGTGCCCATCGTATTTGCCGTTAGCATTTTTGGGTTAGGTGAATTATTGGCTAGCACCGCGCCCCATTTGCAAACAAACGGCTGGCAGCTGTTAGTGTGGGGATTTGTGATATCCACCGTGGCCTTATACCACGCCACATTTAGCGTTAATTCACTTGCGCATGTGTGGGGCAAGCGCCGCTACATCACGCGGGATCATAGCCGTAATAACTTGTTTATTGCACTTTTAACCTTAGGCGAAGGTTGGCATAACAACCATCATCATTATCCTGGCTCGGCAAGCCAAGGTTTTTACTGGTGGGAGATTGATTTTACTTATTACGGCTTACGTTTTTTAGAAGCGCTTGGCTTAATTTGGGATTTACGCATGGTGCCAATTGCCATACGCGAAGCTAAAAAATACCCTTAAGCACCCAACAAAAAAATGAAAATAGCAATTATTGGCAGCGGCATTTCTGGGCTAACGCTTGCCCATCACCTGTATAAGCAACACGATATTACCGTATTTGAAGCCGATAGCCACATTGGCGGCCATACACACACGCATGCCATTGATTTATTTGGACAACATTATCAAGTCGATACAGGCTTTATTGTCTTTAACGATCGCACTTACCCCAATTTTAATCAGTTGTTAGACGATTTAAAAGTGCCTTGGCAACCAAGTCACATGAGCTTTAGTGTGCGCAACGAGGCAACCGGCTTGGAGTACAACGGCACCACAATTAATAGCCTATTTGCGCAGCGCCGCAATTTTTTAAAACCCAGCTTTTACGGCATGATTAAGGACATTTTACGTTTTAATAAACAATCACTTAGCTTGCTAGAAAGTGGTGATGAAGTTAGGTTAGGTGAATATTTAACGCAAAATAATTATAAGCCTTTGTTTATTAATAATTATATTGTGCCAATGGGCGCCGCCATTTGGTCTACTGATGCCGCGCAAATGATGCATTTTCCTGCGCGCTTTTTGGTGCGATTTTTCCATCATCATGGCATGTTAACGGTCAGCAATCGGCCGCAGTGGCGCACCATTGTTGGCGGCTCTGCGCGCTATGTCGAGGCGCTTAGCGCGCCATTTAAACATCACATCAAACTCAATACGCCAATTGCTAGCGTGCAAAGACTAGACAGTTCAGTCAACATTACGCCAAAAAACGGTGATGAGTTGAGTTTTGATTATGTATTTTTTGCTTGCCATAGCGACCAAGCTTTAGCCTTGCTGGGAAATAACGCCAGTGCGAAAGAGCGCGAAATTTTGGGCGCGATACCTTACCAAGAAAACAGTATTTATTTGCATCACGATGCGAGTTTGCTACCTAAACGAAAACTCGCTTGGGCTGCATGGAATTACCATGTGACAGCGCAGCCTAGTAACAAAACACATTCGGCCAATACATTGCCAGTTACTAATAAAGTACAAGTGACGTATAACATGAATATTTTGCAAAATTTGACGTCACCAGAGCCTATTTTAGTCACCTTAAATCACACCAATTTGATTAATCCTGCCAAAGTGATGAAACGTTTAAGATACACCCACCCCGTTTACACAATCGCTGGCGCGGCTGCGCAAGCAAGGCACGGCGAAATTAGTGGTGTCAATCGCACCGGTTTTGCAGGTGCTTATTGGCGCAATGGTTTTCACGAAGATGGCGTGGTTAGCGCGCTGGCAGCCTTAGACCACTTTAAGAAAAGTCATTATTTTGCAGACTTTTCAAAAAATGAATAGCGCTATTTACCAAGGTTTTGTCTCACATCAGCGCTTTTTGCCTAGACCGCATGGTTTTCGTTACAAAGCCTTTATGATGTATTTGGATTTAGACGAGCTGCCAAGTTTATTTGCAAACACGCGATTTTGGTCGTATGAAAAGGCTAATATCGCCAGTTTTAAGCGTGCAGATTACTATGGCGACCCACGAAAACCGCTAAAAGACGAGATACGAACATTGGTGCATGGCGCTACTAGCCAATATCCACGTGGGTCCATCTGTTTGCTCACCAATATGCGCTATTTCGGATTTTGCTTTAATCCTGTGAGTTTTTATTATTGCTTTGAAGCTGATGGCATAACTTTGCAAGCGATTGTTACGCACATCACGAATACGCCTTGGGGTGAAGATTTCGCATACGTGCATGATTATTCAGGCACAAACAAGGTTGTTAAAAAAACCAATAATGGCAACATCACCGCATTTAAATTAGATAAAAAATTTCACGTTTCGCCGTTTATGCCGATGGATATTATTTACGATTGGGCGTTTAAACTGGAAGCAAAACAATTGTTAGTACACATGAAAAACTACAAAAATAATGTGCAATTATTCAATGCCACATTGGCGCTAGAACGCCGTGAAATAAGCCCTGCCGCTTTAAATCGCGTGTTGCTTTTATACCCATTGATGACGCTAAAAGTCTTGCTGGGCATCTATTACAACGCGCTTATTTTATGGCTTAAACGCGCGCCTTTTTACTCACATCCTTCAAAAACCAATTAAATATGGCACAAGAAACCTTAACCTCAGCTTTAAAGCAAAAATCACGCGCTAACAATGTTTGGGTGCAAAATTTCGCGCGTAAACAAGTATTGTCGCGTTTGGCACACTTGCAAATTGGTCAATTAACCATTATCGAGAATGGACAGAAAACAGTGTTTGGCAACGATTTTAAATTGCAAGCAACTGTGACTGTCAATGACGCACATTTTTATGGCGAAATGGCCTTTGGCGGCAGCATTGGGGCGGGTGAGGCGTATATGTTGGGCTATTGGCACGCCGATAATCTCACCAATGTGATTCGCATCATGGCCGCTAATCAAAGCGTGATGGACGCGCTGGAAGGCGGCTACCAATGGGTGAGCAAGCCATTTTTAAAGGCCCTGCATTGGTTAAATCGCAATACGGCAGATGGCAGCCGCAAAAATATCGCCGCACATTATGATTTAGGCAACGATTTTTTTAAGCTTTGGCTAGACCCCAGCATGATGTATTCATCGGCGATTTTCGTGCCTGACAATATTAGCTTAGAGGCCGCTTCAAACAAGAAACTGCAAGTCATTTGTGATAAATTAGACTTAACATCGACTGATCACGTGGTAGAAATTGGTACAGGCTGGGGTGGATTTGCGATTTATGCAGCCATTAATTATGGCTGCAAGGTAACAACAACGACACTTTCGCAACAACAATTTGATGAGGCTGTGTTGCGCGTAAATGCCGCAAATTTAACTGACAAAATAACCATTTTATTAAATGATTACAGAGACTTAACAGGACAATTTGATAAATTAGTTTCAATTGAAATGATTGAAGCAGTAGGCCATCAATTCTACGATGTATACTTTAAAAAATGCGCCAGCTTACTCAAACCTAACGGCATGGCGCTGATTCAAGCCATCACGATCACCGACCAACGTTTTGAAAGCGCCAAAAATAGCGTGGACTTTATTCAGCGTTATATTTTTCCTGGCTCTAACATTCCATCGATTACCGCCCTGTTAACGAGTATGACCCAATCAAGTGACTTAAAACTGTACGATTTGGAAGATATCGGCCCGCATTACGCAACCACCTTGCGACAATGGCGCGAGAACTTTTTTGATAAAATTCAACAAGTTAGCCAACTTGGCTATTCGGAAGAATTTATCAAAATGTGGGAATTTTATTTGTGTTATTGCGAAGGCGGCTTTGCCGAGCGCGCACTGGGTGATGTACATTTGTTATTAGTAAAGCCTGAAAACCGTCGCGGCGCATTAGTATAAAATGCGCGTATGACAAGCCAATTCGCTAACATCAAGTGGCAACAACAGCTAAATAGCATAAAACAGCCCTACTCGCTTGATTTTAATGATGTTTATTTTAATTCAGAAGACGGATTGGCCGAAACGCGATATGTTTTTATCGAAAGAAACGATTTAATTAACCGATTTGAAAGATTAAAAGAACCCGTTTTTACGGTTTTAGAAACGGGTTTTGGGTCAGGTTTAAATTTTTACTGTATTGCCGATTGTTGGTTAAAATTTGCCCCAAAAAGTGCAACTTTACGATATTTTAGCATTGAAAAATTGCCCCTAACTTTAGCCGACATGCAACGCTCTAGCGAGCTTTGGCCGCAATTCTCGGCGATTGCAAACGAATTTTTGGCACATTATAAAAGTCTGCAATTTCCACGGGGCATCTTTAGTATGGCTGAAAGCCGCATAGTGATTGACTTGCAGCTTGCTGATATTAACGATGTACTGCCATCGCTTCAAATTACCAATAAAAACTGGCCAGAATCTTGCGTGGATGCTTTTTTGTTGGATGGTTTTGCGCCGGCTAAAAATCCCGACATGTGGTCGGATAACAACCTAATGCATTTGGCGCGCTTAGCCAGCGCCAACGCCACTTTTGCAACCTTTACCAGCGCCAGTATGGTGCGTAAAAACTTAGAAAAAGCGGGCTTTGTAGTCAATAAACACGCTGGCTTCGGCAAAAAAAGGGAAATGCTAGCTGGTTATTTTCATGGTCACCAAAAAGCTTAATAATTGACAACTGCAGTTGTAATAGGCGGCGGCATCGCGGGTTGTAGTACGGCTTATGCGCTTGCTCAGCGCCACATCGACGTAACTTTGCTAGAGCGACACACCGAAATCGCCCAAGAAGCCTCTGGTAATACGCTGGCAATGTTATACCCAAAATTGAGTGTTATACCGAGTCTGCAAAGCACTATTACACTACTTGGCTTTAATTTTACCTTGGATTTACTAGCAAAATTAAGCAATAGCGCTAATTTTTTTAACGCTTGCGGACAAATCCAGCTGGCTTTTAACGCGGCAGAAAAAGCTAAACAAGCTGCACTTTGGAAAGACGATTTTTTTCATAACAATCAACAAGTTGTACAGTTTTTAAATGGTGACAAAGCCAGCGAAATTGCAGGGATTGCATTAAAATCTGCGGGCATTTTTTTGCCACAAGCAGGCTGGGTCATTCCGCGCTTATTGTGCGCTGCTTTGTGCAATCATTCGCTTATAAAAGTGCAAACAAATGCCAACGTGATGGCGATAAAGCCCAGTAAAAACGGCTGGGATGTAACGACTATAAATGACGCATTTGAAGCAGAAAACATAGTGATTTGTAATGCTAATGACGTCAAACAATTTGGCTTTTGTAACAGCGCGCAAATTACCCCTGTACGCGGACAAATTGAATTTTTTGCAACCAATGCGGCCAGCGAAACCCTAAAAACGATTATTTGCAGCGACCATTATTTAAGCCGAAGTGTTGCTGGCTTACACTGCATTGGCACAACTTATTCAATAAATACCGCGCCAAACGATTTTAATACATCAATTAGCGCAATTGACACACAATCCAACTTAGCTGCTTTAGGCAAAATTTCACCCGAGATATTACGTGAAATTGACCTTAAATCAGTAACAAGTCGCGCGGCCTATCGAAGCCAGACACTTGATTATCGGCCGCTTGCAGGGCAACTGTTGAATGCGGTTAAGCTGCAAGAAAATCCGCCGCGCTACAATGCCAGCCCTGCCGATTTGCCTTGGTTGCACGGCCTGTATGTTAACGCTGGGCACGGCTCAAAAGGTATGATTACTGCGCCAGTTTGCGGCGAATTAATTGCCAGCTTAATCTGCAAAACCAGATTGCCGATTGACGCTAACCTGGCCAGCAGTATGAATCCAAGCCGATTTTTATTAAAAAAATTAGGGTTAAAACAATTGTCAAACTTGCTTTATTAAACGGCCTGTAGCAGCGATTTTTCAAAACGCGAAAAATAAAAAATATATTCGCGATTTAAAAATCGCTCCTACAAATTTCGATTAAAATTCCAGCATGACAAGAGAATTAACCACGACTGAAACAGAAATCGCCTTAAAAAGTCATCAACAAGTACTATTAAAAAATCCAAAAGATTTAGATGCGCAAATTATGTGCGGCAATTTGTGTGTGGAACTGGGTAAATTTGAAGAGGCGGCAGGCTACTTTCGGCGCATTGTGCGCGTACTTAAAAATAACATGCCCGCAAACAACGCCCTGTGTTTTGCTTTGCAAGCCCTAGGAAATAAAGCACACCAAGAAAGCAATTTTTTGCAGGCTGAAGCCTGTTTTGAAGAAGCGCTAGAATACCAGCCTCACAATGCAGCTTTTTGGTACAACTTAGGCAATGCACAGCGTGAGTTAAACCAGGCTCAAAAGGCGGTTGGCAGCTTTAAACAAGCCATTAAATTTGATGCAAACGATGCAGAAGCGCACAACAATTTAGGCAATGTTTTACGCGAAGTTGGCCAATTGGATAAAGCCATTTTAGCGTATGAAAACGCACTAACAATCAACCCAAACTTGCATCATGCGATTGCGCATTTAGTGCATCAACGGCAGCATGCTTGCGACTGGGTTGGCACAAAAAATAATAGTTTAACTAAACAAATCAATACGTTACGTGAGTTAGTAAAATCTGAATCAAGCGCACAAATTTCGCCTTTTGCCTTTTTGGCCATGCCTAATACAACGCCATTAGAGCAAAAAATCTGTGCCAGTAATTACGCCAATTTGACGTTTAAACACTTAATTGATGTACGACAATCACTTAATTTTAAGCATAAAAAAACGCAAAAAACGACATTAAAAATTGGCTATTTATCGGCTGATTTTCGCTTGCATCCGCTAGCATTTTTAATCAAGGAGCTGATTGAAAATCACGATAAAGACGAGTTTGAAACTTTCGCTTACTCATATGGGGCGGATGATAAATCGCCAGAACGCCAGCAATTAATGCGCGCATTTGACCACTTTAATGACATTCGCTTATTGAATGACGCGGACGCCGCAAACAAAATTTATTCAGATAATATTGATATTTTGGTGGATTTAACGGGCTACACGCAAAGCAGCCGAACAGGCCTTGTGGCGCTTAAGCCTGCGCCCATATGCATCAATTGGCTGGGCTACCCTGGCACAATGGGCGAATTGGCTGGCGAGCCGCTGTTTGATTACTTATTGGCTGATCATTATGTTGCAAGCGATGCATGCAATTTTGCCGAGCAATTACTGTTTTTGCCGTTTTATCAACCCAATAATGCATCACGACCAGTTGGACAAAGCACGACGAGAGCACAAAACAACTTGCCAGAAAGCGCTTTTGTATATTGCTGCTTTAACCAAAGCTTTAAAATTACCGCCGAACTATTTACTGTTTGGATGCAAATATTGCAAGCCGTGCCCAATAGCGTTTTATGGCTGCTAGATTGCAATCAATGGGCAAAAGCTAATCTAGAAGCGGCTGCCGAGCTAGCTAATATCAATAAGGAAAGGTTAATTTTTGCGCCGCGCTTGCCAATTGCAGACCATTTAGCACGTCATGTGCATGCTGATTTGTTTTTAGATACGCTGCCTTACAACGCCCATACCACGGCCAGCGACGCGCTGTTTATGGGCTTGCCACTACTCACTTGCGAGGGCGATACGTTTGCATCGCGCGTTGCCGCAAGCTTATTAAACCGCATTGATTGTAAAGCGCTAATTGCGACCGACTTAAACGATTACCAGCATACGGCCATTTTATTGGCCAATAATGCCAAGCCATTGTTGCAATTAAAACAACAAATTAAGCGCAATATTGCCCAATATGAAATTTTTAACCCTGCGTATTTTATGCAACAACTATCAAAAGTTTATGAAAAAATATGGCGCAGCCACATAAATAATGTTTGAAATCAATATCTTTTATGCTACATTTAAAGTAACTATTTAGAAAGATAATTATGGCTGCAATTGATATTACCCCGGTACTTAAATACATGACTGAAAAAGGCGGCTCTGATTTATTTTTTAGCACGGGCGCGGCTATTCACATGGATATTGACGGTGAAACCATGCCAGTCAATGCGCAAAAAATGACGCCTGGCATGATAAAAGAAATTGCTTATGCCGTTATGAGCCCTGCGCAAACGGCCGAGTTTGAATCAACTTTAGAATGCAATTTTGCTATTGGCCGCAAAGATGTTGGGCGTTTTCGCGTGAATGTATTCCGTCAACGCGGCGAAGTGGGCATGGTCATTCGCCATATTCGCACCGAAATTCCTGATTTTGAAACCTTAGGCTTGCCCGCTATTTTGCGCGATCTTATTATGCGCAAACGCGGTTTGGTGTTGGTAGTTGGCTCGACTGGGTCTGGCAAATCGACCACGCTGGCCTCAATGATTGATTATCGTAACACCAACGAAAGCGGCCATATTGTCACGATTGAAGACCCGATTGAATTTGTGTATCAACACAAAAAATCAGTCGTCGATCAGCGTGAAGTGGGCATTGATACACTAAGCTTTGAAAACGCGCTTAAAAACGCCATGCGCCAAGCGCCAGACGTGATTTTAATTGGCGAAGTGCGCGATATGAACGGCATGCAACAAGCTTTAACGTATGCCGAAACTGGCCATTTATGCTTAGCAACCTTGCACGCCAATAATGCCAACCAAGCGCTTGAGCGCATTATTTCGTTCTTTCCAACCGAGGCTAAACACGGCTTATTATTAGGCATTTCGCTCAATTTAGTGGGCATTGTTTCGCAACGTTTAATCTCGGGTAAAGTGCAAAAACGTGTCGCCGCGGTTGAGGTGCTGATTAATACGCCTTATGTTTCTGAGCTTATTCAAAAACAAAAACTTAGCGAGATGAAAGACATCATGGCCGACAATAATGATATTGGCATGAACACCTTTGACCAAGCGCTGTTTAGACTATATGCCAATGGCAAAATTGATGAAGAGAATGCGCTGTCTAATGCCGATTCGCGTAATGATTTATCACTTAAAATTCGCTTTACCAATGAAGGCTCTGCAGGCGGTTTTGGCGCTTAAATTTTTTTGTGAAAGTTATAGCCTTATAAAATTTACTCGCTTGCATGATTAAACGATGCGATTAATGCCGCGCCAATAATAAAACCGCCGCCTAACCTCATGTTCCAGGTCATCACCTCGTGCGCTAAATAATACGAGGCGATTGCGGCCACTACCAGTTCAAACAAAAATATCACAGAGGCGCGCGTGGCACTCATTTGCGTCACGCTATATTGCACGGCCAATGTCACCGCAACTAACAGCACCGCAATCAAGCTCATCACCAACCACTGCGTTGCACTAAAAAAGCTTAAGTTTGGAAACTGCTCGCCAGCGATAGGTTGCACAAAAGGCAAACAAAGTATTGCCATCGCCACCACGCCTATCCACACCGCAAGAGATTTAGCGCGCAAACTTAGGTAATGTGATTTACGCGTAATTACGTTGGTTAAGGCAAAGCAAAGCCCCGCAGAAATCGCTAGCCAATCGGATGTGCTGTGAGGAAACGGCCAAGCCCCAGGTTGCCACAACATAATAAACGCGCCAATCAACGACAGCAGAATGGCAAATATGCCTGCGCGGCTAATAGGTTCCTTAAGCCAAAAATGCGCTAAGATTAGCGTCCACAACGGCGAGAGATAAAACAATAGCATTACGCGCATTACCTCGCCATGCACCACCGCCATCACATAACCCAAGTTAGACCAGCCCGCAATTAAGCTTAACAAGACGATGCTTTTAGGCAGGCTAAATAGGCCGCGCCAGTGCTTGGCAAATAGCAAACTAGCGATTATTACAGCGATGCTGTAGGTGTAAAAACTGGCAGCTACACCCGATACGCCCGCCTCAGACATCAAACGATACGGATACCAAATAATGCCCCAAGCCGTTGCGCCAAACAACAAACCAGCTATGGCCAATGAATTTTTATATTGCTTATTTTTATTTTGTTTATTGTTTAAATCCAAAGCATATCCTAATTTATAATAACAATTTTACGATGCATAACCGATGAACCCAAACTTAAACCTGCTGCAGCCTTACCCGTTTCAACGTCTGCGCGATTTGTTTGCAGGCATTACGCCAAACCCCGCTTTTAGCAACATTAACCTAAGCATTGGCGAGCCCAAACACGCCACACCAACCATTATTAAAGAGGCGTTAACCGCCAATTTAAGTGGTTTGGCAACCTACCCTACTACGCTTGGCTTGCTTGCCTTACGTGAAGCAATCGCCAATTGGGCCACGCGGCGTTACGGCATTCCATTATTAAATATAGAGACTGAGATTTTACCTGTGATTGGCAGCCGCGAGGCTTTATTTGCAATTGCGCAGGTCATAATAGATTCGAGCAAATCAGTCTCAAACCATAAACCGATCGTCATTTCACCCAATCCGTTCTACCAAATTTACGAAGGCGCAGCTTTTTTGGCAGGTGCGCAGCCCTACTTTTTAAACACCACGGTTGAAAATAATCACGCCATGGATTTTGAGAGCGTGCCAATTGACGTGCTAAAGCGTACGCAGTTGCTGTATGTATGTAGTCCTGGCAACCCATCTGGCAAAGTGATGTCGCTTGAACAATGGAAAGAAATTTTTCATTTATCGGATCAATATGGTTTTGTTGTAGCAGCGGATGAGTGTTATTCAGAGATTTATTTTAATGAAGCAAACAAACCACTAGGTGCCCTGCAAGCCGCTTATTTACTGGGTCGCAGTCTTGCCAACTTAATTGTTTTTGGCTCACTTTCTAAGCGCAGCAACGTGCCTGGCATGCGCTCTGGCTTTGTGGCGGGCGATGCAAACATCATCGCAAAATTTTTACTGTACCGCACTTATCACGGCTCTGCCATGAGTCCAACTGTGCAAATGGCCTCTATCGCCGCGTGGAATGATGAGGCGCATGTGATTGAAAACCGCCGACTTTATGCAGAAAAATTTAATACCTTAACGCCCATGTTAAACGAAGTTTTAAATGTAGCAATGCCCGATGCGGCGTTCTATCTTTGGGCGAAAACTACAGAAAGTGACACTGATTTTGCCGTAAAACTGTATCGCGATTTGAATATCACTGTACTACCAGGTAGCTTATTAGCGCGTGAGGCACATGGTACAAATCCAGGTGCAAGTTTTATCAGATTGGCGTTAGTGGCAAGTTTAAACGAATGTGTTGAGGCTGCTAAACGGATTCAGCAGCTTTAACCACCCTTAACCGTCATTCTGAGCAACGCGAAGAATCCATGCTCGCTTGGTTAAATAAAACAAAACGGGATTCTTCACGATGCTTAGAATAACGGGGATGATTTATTTTTAAATGTAATTTATTAAGTTTACTCTCTAATAAACTGATTTATTTCATTAAATACTAATTCATTTAGTTGTGGATTTAAGCAATCCAACTCCGTTACATCATCCATACCTCTCAGCCAAGTCAGCTGTCTTTTAGCCAATTGGCGAGTGGCAAAAATGCCTCTATCGCGCAACTCAGCTAAATTATAATCACCATTCAAATGTTCAAGCGCTTGCCGATAACCCACACAGCGCATGCCAGTTGATTCAGCTGTTAAACTTGGGTATTTTAATAACAATGCTTTCACCTCATCCACAAAACCTGTGGCTAACATCTGCTCAAAACGCGCTTCAATTCGCGCATGCAGCACTTTGCGGTCACTTGGTATTAAAGCAATTTTTAGCGCTTTGTAAGGCAACGCCTCGCTCGTTTGCTTTTTGAATAGCGCACTCATCGTTTCGCCAGTAATTTCATAAACCTCTAACGCACGCTGAATGCGCTGCATATCGTTTGGCATTAAGCGCAGCGCGGTTTCCGGGTCTAGCACTGCAAGTTTGGCGTGCATTGCTGGCCAGCCGATTTGCGCGGCCTCTGCATCGAGTTTAGAGCGCATGTCTTGGTTTGCCTCTGGCAAACCACTTAAACCGCCCTCAAGTGCCTTAAAATATAACATTGTGCCGCCAACCAGCAGTGGGATTTTGCCGCGCGAAGTGATATCTGCCATCAAACGCAAAGCATCACTACGAAAATTCGCCGCCGAATAGGCGTTGGTTGGCTCAATAATATCAATCAAATGATGCGG
The DNA here is from genome assembly GCA_014378845.1 of Methylotenera sp. Lineage (GTDB taxonomy): Bacteria > Pseudomonadota > Gammaproteobacteria > Burkholderiales > Methylophilaceae > Methylotenera_A. The sequence continues at coordinate 26,154 of JACMNB010000051.1, forward strand.
CGCGAATTCCAGCGTTGCCGCATCTGGTTTGGCGGTGCCTATGTTCATGTCCTTAAAAACTAGCGCAGAATCGACGCTAATGATTTCAACTGATGACTTAGATTGTAAATAAACCGCCGCGCCCGTTTTGCCTGATGCAGTCGGCCCCATGAGGAAAATGGCTCGCGGCAGCCTACTCATAATGCGTCCACAGTCTAAGCACTTTGACGATTTTTTCAGCATCTAATACTTGGTAAACCAAGCGATGTTGAATATTAATGCGCCGCGAATAAGCGCCAGCCAAATCGCCAATGAGTTTTTCGTATGGCAGAGGAATTTGAAATGGATTTTCTGCGATGATTTCTAACAACAGCAAAGCTTTATCTTTCAAGCCAGCTGCGTTTAAATTTTTGGCATCTTTTTGGGCTGCTTTGGTGTAAAGCAGCTGATATTTAGCCAATTTCTTACCAATCTAAGTGCGTTGAAAGCTCGTTTGCAGACGTATTTAAGCCCTCACGAATCGATTCGCGCATGTTGGGGATAGACAGCAAAAACAAAGTCTCTTGAATCGCAGACCAATCATCAAACGACACCAACACCGCATTAGTACGCTTGCCAGTAATCACCACGGGCTGATGCGAGCTAGCCGCCTCGTCAATTAAGCGATAAAGATTAATGCGGGCGTGGCTGGCAGAGAGTGTTTGCATGATTGATTACCTACATTTAGCAATAATATTAGGCTATAGTACGCAATTACGTACGCTAAATCAAGTATATTTTGTCCATAAGCTTAGTTGGTTTTGTAGGATGTACGAAATGATTTACCTTGCGCACCATAGCAACGATGTAAGGCAAGGTGTGCAAATAAACCCATTTCGCACACCCTACTGGCTTTCCTCTGATAAACGTCTTATCCAGTTTTTGTACTGCGAGGCGAAGCCAACACCGTATTTTTTTGGAGTTGTTTAAGCATTATTTACCCCGCATAAACATCTTATCCAAATCGCTCATACTCACTTGAAACCACGTTGGGCGGCCGTGATTGCACATGCCAGAGCGTTCTGTAGCTTCCATATCGCGCAGTAAGGCGTTCATCTCAAGGATGGTGAGTATGCGATTAGCACGAACAGCCGCGTGGCAGGCCATGGTGCCTAGCAGTTCGTTTCTGCGCTCGGTAAGCGCGCGCGAAGCGCCAAATTCGCGTAAATCTTTTAGCACATCGCGGGCAAGCTTCACCGCATCGGCATTTTGCAACATAACAGGCACAGCGCGCACAGCAAGTGTGTTGGGCGAGAGGATGGCTATGTCGAAACCGAGCTGGCTTAGGCTAGAATCGTTGTTAGTTAAGGCTTCCTGCACCGCGGCGACTTCAAGCCTATCGGCATTAAAGCTGACGGGGATTAGCAAGGGCTGCATGGCAACCGATTGTGCGCCATTCTCACCGTCAAGGGCATTTTTCAGTTGCTCGTACATAATGCGCTCGTGTGCGGCGTGCATGTCGATGACCACCAAGCCTGCGGCATTTTGCGCCAAAATATATACGCCGTGGATTTGCGCAACGGCGAATCCTAACGGAAAATCTTCCGTCGTTGCGTATTGAGGCTGACCAGACGACTGATTAGCTTCAGCTATATTTTCAAATTCTGATGCATAACAAACTGGGCTTGAAAATTGGCGATTTGCAGTTAGAAGGTCTGAAAGCGTGCCTTCTGCTTGCTCTGCCCCTAGAACGTGATTGCCATTACTACCCAATAAAGTTGGGTAAAAAGCAGTATTTTGCTGCGCACTGAATGGCATTTGCGCTTGGTATTTTGGATACCCTTCGACAAGCTCAGGGCGAACGGGGTTAAGTGAGTTTGGGGCGAATGGGTTGAATTGCGCTTGATTCGCCGTTGCTGCGTTAGAAACGCCAGTGGGCGTGGCCAGCGCTTTGTGCAGACTGTGAAAAACAAATCGGTGAATGGCTTGGCCATCCCTAAAACGCACCTCAGTTTTGGCGGGGTGCACATTCACATCAACTAAATTGGGATTGAGCTCTAAAAACAGCACATACGCGGGGTGACGATTGTGATGCAACACATCTTGATAGGCCTGGCGGATGGCGTGACTTAACAGTTTATCGCGCACAAAGCGGCCGTTTACATAGGCATATTGCGTATCGCGACTATTGCGGCTAAAGGTGGGTTTGGCGATTGCGCCCCACAACTTTAAGCCAGCTGCGTCTTCTTGCAACGCAATACTTTCGGCATAAAATTCTGCGCCTAATATATCTAAAAAGCGCTTATTGGCTTGGCCTAACTTTTTATCTACTGCCGCAAAGCGGCTAATCACGCGGCCGTTGTGCTGCAGGGTAAAGTTTACATCAGAATTTGACAAAGCAATACGTTCAAATGCGGCTTCGCAATGCCCAAATTCGGTTGCCTCTTGCTTTAAAAATTTGCGCCTTGCTGGCGTGTTAAAGTATAAATCGTTGACTTCGATTATTGTGCCAGCGTCTAATGCAGTTGGCTCAAGCCTACTAATTTCTGCACCGTTACTGGCAATCTGCCATGCGTGTTTTTGCAATTGTTCGCGGCTAGCAATAATGGTGCGCGAAACTGATGCAACGCTTGCCAGCGCCTCGCCGCGAAAGCCTAAGCTTGCTACATTTTCTAACTCTTCTAGGGTGGCAATTTTGCTAGTTGCGTGCCGCGTAAGTGCCATTGCAAGATCATTTTGTGCAATGCCACTGCCGTTATCGGTGACTTTAATTTGCTTAACGCCGCCTTGCAGTAAACTCACCTGAATATCTGTAGCGCCAGCATCTAAGCTGTTTTCAAGCAATTCTTTTAGGGCAGAAGCTGGCCGTTCAACCACCTCACCTGCGGCGATTTGGCTAATCAGTTGATTGGGTAAAAGTTGAATGCGCATGAATAACTCATCTAACAATATTGCTCACATTTTACGTCATTCTGCGCTCAACGCTTTTAATTGAGCAAAGAATCCAGTCTTCGCCATCAAAAATCTGCATGCTTCGTTAGGATCAGAATGACCCACTTGGTATTTTGGCAGCTTTAAGCCACAATCTGGCACCATGAAACCGAATATTCACTTTAACTTATTGGCTAACGATTATGCCGCTAGTTTTGCCTTAGATTTCAAGCAAGCGCGCGCTATCAATCGCCATCACCATTTTTATGTTGGGCCGACAAACTCGGGCAAAACTTATCATGCCTTTAACGCTTTGATTGCTGCCAAATCGGGCGTTTACTTAGCGCCGCTACGCTTATTGGCGATGGAAGTGCGCGATAAATTAATAGCGGCAGGCGTGCCTTGCAATTTAATCACGGGCGAAGAGCGCGATATTATTGATGGCGCGCAGCATACTGCCAGCACCATTGAGATGATGAATCCAAATAAATTGGTAGATGTAGCCATTATTGACGAGATTCAAATGCTGCAAGATCCAGATCGCGGCAGTGCGTGGACAGCTGCGCTGGTGGGCGTGCCTGCACGGCAAGTGTTTGTGTGCGGCAGTAATGCTGTCACCGCGCCCTGCTTGCAAGTGATTGAATCGCTGAATGAAACTGTCGAAATAACGCATTTGCAACGTATGACACCATTAGTGTTAGAAGATGAAAGTTTGTGCGGCAAGCGTTATAGTAAGCCAAAGCTAAAGCCAAAGTTGCAAAAAGGTGACGCAATCATTGTGTTTTCACGCAAAGATGTCTTAACTTTCTCCGCAAGATTCAAGCAATGGGGCTTTACTGTGGCCAGTATTTACGGTGCACTGTCACCCGAAGTGCGTCGGCATGAATCGGAGCGATTTTGCACAGGCCAAGCCGATATTTTAGTGGCGACAGACGCGATTGGCATGGGTCTCAATTTGCCGATTCGACGCGTCATTTTTTCGGCTATTCATAAGTTTGATGGTGTGGCTGCGCGCTTACTGAATGCGACCGAAGTGCGCCAAATTGCTGGCCGCGCAGGCCGTTTTGGCATTTACGAAACGGGCTTTGTAAGCATATTAGAAGACGACGAGCGCTTTCATATCGAGCACATGCTGGCGACTGACGACACAAGTGAATTAACGAAACTGCCGATTGCGCCAAACTTTAATCAACTGGCGGAAATTGCAGAAAAAATGCACACCGCAAAACTGGCCGAATGTTTGGAATATTTTGCGCAACAGTTAAAATTTGAAAATGCGTTATTTGCATTAAGTAACGTTGCAACTTTGCACGCTCAAGCACTTTTGGTGGACGAATTTGCGCCTAAAATGGCCTTAAAAGATAAGTTTATTTTTGCTTGCGCGCCAATTTCCATTAATACTAATATTGAAAAAGACTATTTTTTAATGTGCCTGCAAAGCGCGTATTTATTGGCTCCCAGAGCATTGCCAGCAGCGCCTCATTGGTTAGATGTGACCAATCCAAAACACTTTAACTCTAAATATTTGCAGACAGCCGAAAACTTAAGCCAAAATATTAGCCTGTACGCATGGTTAAGTTTTAAGTTTTCACAAGTTTTTACGGATGGTAATAGCGTGAAAGCGTTTAGGAACCACGTGAGCAAATATATTGAAAACGCCCTGCTAACCCAAGCTGGCTATGGCCAAACTGCGCGTGAAGCAGATATTTTAAAGCATTAAAATGGGTTAATCTTTGGCGACTTTGGTTTTTGCCAAGGCAGGATTACTCGAAAAATATTTTTTAATGCCACTAAAAATAGAATCAACCAGCTTGTCTTGGTAAGCTTCGTCGTTTAATTTTTTCTCTTCTTCCGGGTTGCTAATAAACGCTGTTTCTACCAATATCGATGGAATATCTGGTGATTTTAGCACCGCAAAAGCCGCTTGCTCCACACGGCTGGTATGCAGTTTATTAATCTCGCCAATGTGGCCTAGCACGGCTTTACCGAGCTTTAAACTATCGTTAATGGTGGCAGCTTGCGATAAATCTAGCAAGGTGCGTGCTAACACTGGGTCTTTATCATCTAAGCTAACGCCGCCAATTAAATCTGATTCATTCTCTTTTTTGGCCAAATATCGCGCGCTGGCGCTGGTTGCGCCCTTTTCTGACAGCGCAAAAACTGATGAGCCACGTGCCGCTTGATTGGTAAAGGCATCGGCGTGAATTGACACGAATAGATCAGCCTTGGCATTGCGCGCCTTAACCACACGGCCGTGCAGCGGCACAAAATAATCGCCGTCACGCGTTAAAACGCCGCGCATATTGGATTCTGCGTCAATTTTATCTTTTAATTTTTTAGCAATTTTTAAGGTAATGTCTTTTTCATGGCTACCGCTTGCGCCGCGCGCGCCCGGGTCTTCGCCGCCGTGCCCTGCATCAATGGCAATGGTAATAAGTCGGTCACCCTCTTTATTTTGTGTTGGCGTTTCTTTTTTTAAAGCTTCATTTTTTATAGCTTCGTTTTTTAAAGCTTCGTTTTTTACAGTTTCGTTTTTATTCTCAATCGGCTTAGCTGTGATTTTCGGCTCTGCTGTTTCATCTGGCGCAATTGGAGGAAGCGGCTCGATGACTGGCTTTAACACAGGTTGATTCATGTCAGTATTGGGATCAGGTTTGTTTATTTTTTTATCTAACAGGCTCATTAATTCATCTTGCAGCGGATAAATATCCAGCACTAGCCGATTTTTATACTCGCCTGCGGGCGCCAGCGCAAATAAATTAGATTTCACTTCACCTTTTAAATCAACGGCAATACGCACCACGTTTGGCTTATATTTGGCCACCCGCACTTGTTTAATGTAAGGATCGCCCGATAAAATTTTATCCGACAGCGTTTTTAAGGCTGAATTTAGATCAATATCTTCAATATCTAGCACTAATCTATCAGGGTTTTTTAATATAATCAGCTGGTATTTCATGGCAGAAGTCGATTCAAACGCGATGCGCGTGTACTCTTGCGCGGGCCACACGCGGGCAGCCGTAACGGTGTTGCTGGCCGCTTGTGCGCACACGCTACCAATTAAAAAACAGGCAGCAATCAGATAGAATGCTCCGAATTTTAGGGTGGTTTGTAGGCCAGTCTTTAGGCGTAGTGTTAAAAGCGGTCTAAACATTGTTTACCCAAAATAGAGGCTGCTACAAATTGGACTTGTCGTCCAAAGTTTTCTGGCTTACCAGTGTTATAAAGCGACAGTTTTACATCAATATCAGGCTTCGGCAATATGTGTTCAGCCTTTTCTGGCCATTCAATCATGCATATATTTTGTGCATTAAAATACTCTCTAAAACCTGCTGCTTCCCATTCTTCTTCATCACTAAATCGATATAAATCAAAATGATACACATTAAACTGGGCGAAATGATACGATTCTACCAATGTGTATGTAGGGCTTTTTACTTTGCCAATATACCCCAGACCGTGCAAAACACCGCGCGTAAAAGTAGTTTTGCCCGCTCCTAAATCGCCATGCAAATAAATATTTAAGCCCGCTTGCAAAATATTGGCAAACCGTGCGCCGCAGGCTAACGTTGCCGCTTCGTCTTCTAATACTAGTGTAATATCATTGGGGTTATGCATTTAACACCTAGCAACGATTACACCAAACTGGCGGCTGATATCAAGCGCTGGGGCCTTGAATTGGGCTTTGCAGACATTGGCATTACCGATACTGACTTGTCGTCTGCCGAACCTGAACATCAAACGTGGATTAAAAAAGGCTTTCATGGTGACATGGATTATATGGCAAAACATGGCGTAAAACGCACACGCCCTGCCGATTTAGTGCCAAATACGGTGCGCGTGATTTCGGCCAGGCTAGATTATTGTCCGCCCAAAGCCAAAGATAGTTGGGATGTGATTGAAGATGGTGAGCAAGCATTTATTTCAAGATATGCTTTGGGTCGTGATTACCACAAAGTAATGCGGCAAAAATTGCAGAAATTATGCGATAAAATCTCGGAGAATATTACCGAATTTGAATATCGCGTATTCACCGATAGCGCACCAGTGCTAGAGGTGGCGCTAGCGGAAAAAGCTGGATTAGGCTGGCGCGGCAAGCATACTTTGTTATTAAATAAAGGTCATGGCTCATGGTTTTTTCTAGGTGAAATCTACATCAATTTGCCATTACCAATTGACGAGAAAGCCAGCAATCATTGCGGCACATGCTCAGCTTGCATTGATGTATGCCCTACCCGTGCCATTACCGCGCCGTATGAAGTGGATGCGCGGCGCTGTATTTCGTACTTAACCATTGAGCTTAAAACCGCAATCCCGCTAGAGTTTAGGCCGCTAATCGGCAATCGCGTCTATGGCTGCGACGATTGTCAATTGGTGTGTCCGTGGAATAAGTTTGCAGAAATCACAACCGAGCCAGACTTTAATATTCGAAATGGTTTGGACGATATTAGCTTGGTATCCTGTTTTGCGTGGAGCGAAGCAGAATTTACGCAAAAAATGGCTGGTAGCGCGATTTACCGTATTGGCTATGTACAATGGCTGCGCAATATAGCCGTTGGGTTGGGCAATGCGCCTAGCTCTCCCGAAGTGATTAACGCCTTAAAAACCCGTGAAACTAATAACAGTGAATTGCTACGCGAGCACGTGGCTTGGGCGTTGCAACAGCATCGATAATTGGTTGTGTTATTGCGCTTGTTCAATTTTAAGGATTAGCAAAAAACTGATCCACTAGCTAGCAAAGTTCTTGTGCGGTTTTGTAAAAATTTATTATACCCTTGTTAAACTGCCATTACGAGCTGGTTATATTGTAATTGCGGGCTTGACCCGCAATCTGTTCAATTTTATTCAAAAAGATTCCGCATCAAGTGCGGAATGACAAAAATAAGTGCAAAACAACATAAGCCTGCGATATGTAGGAAACAAAAGTAAAATTAAATTTCTTAATATGTATAGCCCGTATGGGCTATTGCCCCCCTGCAATTTGCAGAAGATACTATTTTTATAAATTTTACGCAACCAACTAAAAGGGGAAATTCTATGAAAAATCGTCTATATTTAGCCTCATTCTTACTTACTGTTGGCTATGCGAATAATGCGCTTTCCACTGTTGTATTTTCTACAGATTTCGACGGAGCTTTAGCTTCTGAAATATCACCTGGCACAGCAACCTTAACAGGTGTGCAGGGTTATGTTGGACTTGGCCCACCGGGAAATGTGTTTGGCGGAAATTTTTTACGTAGCGAAACAGGAAATACTATTTCGCTTAGTCTAAATAGTTTACCAAGTCATGACACTATTAGCTTGAAATTTTTATTCGCTGCGATTGATTCGCTCGATGGAACAGGTGTTTTTCCAGCGGGCGATTTCTTTAAAATTGTAATTGACGGCAATACTTTATTCAGTGAATCATTTGCTAATGCAACACCTAATCAAATTCAAAGTTATATTCCTCCTCCAGGCGTTGAGCTTGCTCGCCGTCAGGATTTAGGGTTCACACAAGGAGGTTTTTATTTGGATAGCGCTTATAATTTAGGTGCAGACCCAATTTTCTCTGATTTTGCTCACACAGGTTCATCCGCATCAATACAGTTTTTGATATTCGGTACTGGCAATCAAAGTCTAATTGACGAATCATGGGCAATGGATAATTTGGAAGTCAGTGTATTTACAAAAGATGGGAATCCCTCTGCCGTTCCTTTACCAGCCGCTGCATGGTTGTTTGGTTCTGGCATCATGGGCTTGTTTGGCTTACGCCGTAAAGCTTTAGCTTAACTTTTAGTCACAGAAAAAGGACGCATATAGCGTCCTTTTTATTAGCTTGAACAGCTAACTTCAACAAACGAACTTACTTTAAAACACGGTTTCGATATTCACCCGTGCGTGTGTCAATCTCAATTTTGTCGCCTTGCGCGCAAAATAATGGCACGGGAAACTCAAAACCTGATGCTAATTTAGCTGGTTTCATAACCTTGCCTGATGTGTCGCCTTTAACGGCTGGCTCGGTGTAAGCAATTTCGCGAATCACCGTGGTTGGCAGCTCAACAGAAATGGCTTTGCCATCGTAAAAGCGCACATCGCAAGTCATGCCATCTTCCATGTACGGTAATGCATCTTCCATAAATTCGGCATCAACATCCACTTGGTTGTAGTCTGCATCCATAAACACATAAGTTGGATCGGCAAAATAGCTGTAAGTCACTTCTTTTTTCTCAAGCACAATAATTTCAAACTTGTCGCCAGCACCGTAAATTGTTTCGCTTGGCGCATCGGTTAACAAGTTTTTAAACTTCATTTTTACAACCGCAGTGCTGCGGCCAGATTTATTGTATTCGGCCTTCACCACGACCAATGGCACGCCATCGACCATAATCACGTTACCTGCGCGAAGTTCTTGTGCTGTTTTCATTGCGTTTGCCTTACTGTGAAATTGAGTTGAATTCTTAAGCCGCGCATTATACCTAAAGTCTTAAATTTTAACTAGTTTCAGGTTTTTTAACAGGTTTTCAGCTTTACAAGCTACTAAAGATGATTGCAAAAAATCACCAATTTGGTGGCCAAATCGGTTTGATGTGCTAGCTTTTTACTTAGTCGAAGTGTAAAGGCGTTGATTGCAGCAATATTTTCTAAATAAGTTTGCCACGTTCGTGTGGAAAACTGCTCTGAAACCCAAGAAGAGTTGGCCTCACAGACCACTTTTTTTGGCTCAAAATCGGCATAAAACAAATCTAAAAAAGCATCTAACTTTTTAATATGCGCGCTTTCATCTTGAAAATAAGGCTGCCAAATGAAGGGCTTGCCCGCCCAAATCGCGCGCACCCAGCTATCTTCGCCACGCACAAAATTAAGGTCACATTCGCTTAAAAGTGTATCGTAATCGGCTTGGCTTAAAAATGGTAACACTTGCACGGTGAGATTGTGTTGACTGAGCTCCTGGCCAATTTTAAGGCTAGCTCGGCCAAAAAACGCAGCGACTGTTGGCAAAATACTGCTCGCTGGTATGTAGACAATGATCTGGTGTTGATTGGCTTGCAGCGCGGTTAGTAAACTGTGAATGGGCGCGTGTGGATAGCAAAATAAGGAAATTTTTAAAGCCTCACACCCGCCAGCGGGATTAGCAATGACTTGGCTGATGTCGCTTGTCGGCCAAGTCAGATGCTTAGTTGTTTCATGAGAGAGGTTGGATACAGGGGCGACATTTAAATCAACTTGCCATGCCCCTCTCCCACGCTGTCGCGCACCCTCTCCCGCTTGCGGGCGAGGGTTATCAAGGCTTTGCAATTGCGATTCTATGTGAGCTTCTCTAATCAAGCCACCCGTATTTTCGGTAAACCCTGGAAAGTAAAAGTAACGAACTAAACCATTCGCTTGCGGAGAGGGTTTGGCATGAAAATCCTCCACCCAAGGCTCAGCCGATAAATGCTCTACATTAACCCATTTGGATTGTTGTTTCTCCATAGCAGCCAAATACTCATGCGGCAAACCACAAGCAAACGCTTCAATTACCACCTCGGCGGCTTGTGTAAAATCTGCGTCAGCTTCTGTATGACTATTGGGCCATTTTAAAATAGTCACTTCATCGCAAACTTGGCTGTTTTCGGCAACACTTAAACCAGGAATTATCTGTTGCGCTGCTTCTAAATCATCAATCCAAAGCCTGATAAGCAAGCCATGTTCGGCCCGCAATCGCTTTGCCAAGCGCCAGCACACACCAATATCGCCAAAGTTATCGACAATTTTGCAGAAAATATCCCATCTTTTCATTTATAAAAGGTTGATATTAAACTGTTTTAAAACAATGGCATAAACATAGAAAATTGCCAAAGTAAACACAACGCAGCTGGCTAAAGTTGGCCAAAAACCAAATTTAGGCAATAAATACGGAAATAACAAAAACATCGGCAAAGTAGGAATCACGTACCAAAATGTGTAATAAGCGTGATTGGCAATTTTTGCAGTTGGCTGTTTTTCTACATACAGCCAAATAAGCGCCATCACCGTCACTAGCGGCAGTGAGGCGATTAAACCGCCTAGCTTATCGCTGGCTTTTGCGAACTCTGAAACTAGCACCACGACAGCTGCGGTGACAATGTATTTAACAATCACAAATTTTGTTATCATTTTTAGTGCTCCATGCCTTTATGATCCATTTGCGGCTTTCTGACGTTTAATTCTATGGCAGGTTTTGCTACAACTGGGCTTGCTTGTTTAGCGACCTCAGGCGCAGCGGCATCATCTGCCAGCTCATACGCCAAGCTGCCTTTAGGATGTTTGTAATGGCCAGGATCAACATTATTGCTGGCAATATTATCGCGCACTTTTAGCACGGTAAACATGCCGCCCATATCAATATTGCCAAATTGGCCTCTGCCACTCATCATCGGCAAGGTATTTTCTGGTAAAGGCATTGGCATCATCTCGGCCATTTCCGTCATATCGGCCATGCCACGCCCACCCATGCTCATATATTCTGGCACTAGTTTAGAGAACTGTTTTGAAATGTCTTGTTGACTCACGCCAATTAAAGTCGGCACATTGTGACCCATGGCGTTCATGGTGTGATGCGATTTATGACAGTGCAGCGACCAGTCGCCTAGCGCATCTGCCACAAATTCAATGGCGCGCATTTGACCCACCGCTATATCGGTGGTCACCTCTGGCCAGCGAGCGCTTTTTGGTACCCAACCGCCATCGGTGCCTGTTACTTCAAACTCGTGACCATGCAAATGTATTGGGTGATTAGTCATGGTGAGGTTACCAACGCGGATGCGCACTTTATCATTCTTTTTAGCCACCAGCGGCGCAATGCCAGGAAACACGCGACTGTTGAAAGTCCATAAGTTAAAATCTAGCATGGTATTCACTTTGGGTGTATAGCTGCCTGGGTCGATGTCGTAAGAATTAAGCAAAAATATAAAATCACGATCGACTTGATGCAGCTTAGGATTTTTAGGATGGGTAATCCAGCTGCCCATCATGCCCATGGCCATTTGCGTCATTTCATCGGCGTGCGGATGATACATAAATGTGCCTGCGCGCTTGGCTTCAAACTCATAAACATAGGTTTTACCTGGCTCAATTGGCGCTTGCGTTAAACCGCTAACGCCATCCATACCGTTGGGTAAGCGCTGGCCGTGCCAATGAATGCTAGTGACTTCTGGCAGGCGATTGGTGACAAATAGTCGCACACGGTCGCCCTCTACCACCTCAATTGTGGGTCCTGGGCTTTGGCCGTTATAACCCCACAAATTGGCCACCATGCCAGGTGCTAGCTCGCGCTTTACTGGCTCGGCGACTAGGTGAAACTCTTTAACATTATTGTTCATGCGCCACGGCAAGCTCCAGCCGTTTAGCGTGGTTACAGGCAAATAAGGCCTACCAGTATTTGGGATCAGCAACGGCTGTGTATCGGCGGTTTCTCCAACCACAATCTCTGGTAGACGCGCCATGGCTACTTTGCTAACAGTAGATGCAGCAATGCCAGCAGCAGCTAATCTGAAAAAGTCACGTCTTGTGAACTCTTTGGTAAATTTAGAAAAATCCATGTTAATTTCCTTCCATCATATTATCGCCACCAATCAGCGTCATTTGTAGTGTGCTATCGGCCACCCAGAATTCACGTAAAGATTCGATATAGCTTTTCACACTAGTTACTTGTGCGCGTGCGTCTCCAAACAGTTCAAATGGGCTTATAAGCATGCCGTTATAGCGAAGTTGGTTTTCTTGCAGAATTTTTTTGCGTAAAGGCACAATTTCATCACGTATATGCTTTGTCACATCATAATTAGTTCGGTAAGTGTTATAGGCTTCACGGATTTCAGACTGTGCATTGATTGCTAATTGTGCGGCTCGATTCACTGATTGCATATAAATGGATTCAGCGCGCGCAACGCGCGCAGTGCCCCAATCAAATATGGGTAATTCAAATGATAGTTCTACCCCTTTTTTATAAGGTTCGCCACGACGGCCTTCTAATACTCTTGCTGGGCCTATTTCCAGTACATTAACGAAGCGGGTCGTCTTGGTGAGCCCAAGTTGTTTAGCTAAAGCGTCTGTTTCGAATCGTAACGCTTGTAAATCTAAACGTTGTTCAAAAGCTGCTTTCTCAAAAGGTTGTAATTCAGTGATAGATTTTGGCAAATCAGGTAATCGCTCTTCCAAATTGAGCTGATCAACTGATACACCTAGTAAGCGTGAAAGGCCTTCATATGCAGAGACTTGCTTATTATTAGCCTTGCCATAATCCAGGGCGGCATCCGCATAAAAACTTTGTTCTCTTACTTGCTGTAGCTTGTTGAAGTTGCCTGCCTTGAGCATACGCCTTGCAAACTCAGCACTGGCTTCTGCAGATTCTTTTACTTGCTCGCTATAGCGTACTTGCTCAGTGGCAGCAACTGCGTTGAAATAAGCTATTCGCGTACAAATGGCCAGTCGTAGCACTTCAAATGCGGTTGTTTTCTTAATTTGTTCAAATCGCTGGCGTTCTATCTCTTGCATTTTTGGCATGGTTAAAAGCGAGAAAATATTAAAGGTCAGTATTTGTTCGATCTTGTAGTCACCATCATTACGTGTATAAAGCATAGAAAACTTGGGGTTAGGCAAACGACCAGCCTGAACAACATCGGCTTCTGAAATACCCAGCTGATAATAGGAAGCTTGTAAACTTTTGTTGTTGAATAATGCAATTTGTACCGCTTTTTCAACATCCATGCGCTGTGCTAATAATGCTTTTACACGTTCATCTATTTTATTTTGCTCAGCTTCAGTTTTTGGCCAAACCACTTCTTGCTTAATGTGTTTTTGAGTAGCATCTTGCACAGCCCCAAAACCACCATCTTTAGAAAAAGTAGCACAACCGCCTAGCGCAAAACTGGTAGTGATAAGAGCGATTAATGTACTAGATTTTATTGCTGCATGTGGGGTATTAGAGTTCATGCGATTCTCCTTTTTCATCGGTAGGAAGTTCTGTGCGTTCATCAGCATTTTCTTCAGCTTTATCTTCTGACATGCCATGCGCATGCTCGGCAGCATTTTTGCCACCATGTTTGTGGTGCTGACCATGCTTTGAGATTTCACTTGAAGGTAGGGATAACACGCCTATGCCGTGTCGAAAAACCACTTCTCCTCCTAACCATCCAGTCACTGCGCTTGATTGAGAAAGCAGGAAAAGTAGAAACAGCATTGGCACCGATATCAATTCATTGACGCGGTATTTCCAGGCGTCCCAGCTAGCGAGCAAGATTAAGCCTAAAGCCGTTGGAATGGCCCATGCACGGTGTAATAGCATGGCAGCATGCCCAGCATCATCATGATTAACCGAGTTATAAGCCAACCAGCCAAATAATACTGCCGCAGCAGCCCCTATTGCAGCGAGCCACAGGGTAAAGTGACCTGCGGCAGCCAGTTGCGCAGAGACGGGGTGACTGCGCCGCGCGTAAGCAGCGATACTCAACAGAAAAGCTATGATGGTTAAAGCAATGGGGAAATGCACCACCATAGGATGATAATTCGGGAGTATCTGCCATGGTCTGGCTTGTGTTGGAGGTGACGTTGAGGGCATTGCCATCCCCGCATGTTCAGCCGCTTTTGTAGATGCGTGTTCGTGTGGTTGAGATTCATCTTGCCCGACCTCTTTTTGCAGAGCACCTTCATGGCTTGGTTGCATGTCATTCGGCTTTGACTCACTCATTTTGGAATGGTCCATCGCATTCGTATCAGACCCACCGTGATCATGTCCAGCCATTTCATCATGATTCATCTGCGGCATATTTTCTTTTTTCATTGGCTGCATTGCTGATTTGCTATTAGGCAGAGGCTTCATTTGGCTGTGATCCATGCCTTTCATATTGTCTGGAGCCGTTTTCTTCATGCCTTCCATGCTGCTATGATCCATCCCCGCCATTGCAGGCATTTCCTTGCTGATTGTCGGCTTGTTATCAGCCATAGACTTCATGTTGTCTTGTTTCATGCCAGCCATTTTAGAATGATCCATGCCTGCCATCGGCGGCATTACAGTGTCTTGCTTCATTTGGCGGTGATCCATGCCTTTCATATTGCCTGGAGCCGTTTTTCCCATACCTTCCATGCCGCTATGATCCATACCCTCCATTGCAGGCATTTCCTTACTGTCAGAAGGCATATTAGCCATCTGTTCTGGCGTCATTTTATGCTGCATACCTTCCATGGAGTGTCCAGCATGGCCGCTGCCGTTTGAAGGCACGTTTATAGATTTCCAATCTGACAAATTGTCTTCAGATAAAGGCTTGTAATCATCAAAAGATGATTGGTAAGTTTTTGATTCTTGCGTGGTTGTATCCGCAGCCATCACAGGTGCAGTAGCTGTCAATACAAGAGAGCATGTAAGCAAACATGCGCTGTGTAGCGCTAAGTTGATTAGTTTCATCGAAATCTCATTTCAAAAATAAATATGACGAATCAGCAACAGGCAATGAGCCAATTGCTGAAGTGAGTCCATCGGTTTATTTAAGAAATGGGAGGTTTTTGGGGCTGTGCACTAATGTGCGAAAGATAGCTAGGCTCAAACAAGCTGAGCGCAATCGCATCAAGCTGAGATTGCATCTTGTTTATTTGACTTGGTGGTAAAACGGTAAAGCAAGCCATGCAGTGACCGCATTTAGAGCAGTGATCGTTAGTCGACTGTTTCTGTCCTGTATCGTGGTTATGGTTGTCATGTTGATTTATGTCATGACCTTCATGAATATGGCTTTCAGCACTTACTGTATGGTGGGCAGACAGTTGGTCAGCCACCATCATGCCAGTAGCGTAAACAGTATCTGTAAAGAATACTGTTAATAACAGGAAGATAAAAATATGAAATGATCGTGGTTGTTTGAATTGCATAACCCTAGTTTATATTAATTTAAGTAAATTTCAATTCACATTACTTTTATTCAATAAAGTTTTCATCTGATCAATTTCCTGTTGTTGACTGGAAATAATGTTGTCACACAACGCTTTAATCTCTGGGTCTTTAATCTTGGTTTCCTGACACATCAAAATTGCTGCAGCGTGATGCGGGATCATCGATTTTAAAAACTGCTTATCCGAAACAGCACTTTGGTATCGAATCAATAAGAAAAAAACCACTAATGCAATAAAAGACAGGATGATGATGAGTTTGTTCCTGTTTTTATCCATATACATGGAGCTCATGACTATCATCTCAATCAATACCATAGGCATGGTCATTAAGGCCGCCATATAGAACTGGTTAATGTTTGGATAAACATTAGCAAACTGGTTAACCATGGCATACATGAGGATATACATGGAAGCAAAGGACAATAGTGCCATATATAAAAGCTTGAGATAAGCTTGCTTGTGCATCATTTCTTTCATGATTTAGTGTCCGCCATTTATAGGCAATAGGATTAACTCATGATTACTTTTGTTTTGATAACCATCTCTCAAACTCGGCAATTTCCTTTTTTTGCGCCAAAACAATTTTCTTTGCCATCTCTCTCATTTCGGGCGACTTGCCTTGTGCAATCTCTATCTTAGCCATGTCTAGCGCTTGCTGATGGTGCATTTTCATCATCATCGCGAAGTCTTTATCAACATCGCCTGTCATTTTCATTGACTCCATTTTTTTCATGCCATCTTGCATAGAGTGCATCATGTTTCTAGAACCTTTCATTTCACTTTTCTCATCTGCGTTCGCAATGCCAAGAAAGGAAGTAAATATTGCTGTGGTCAAACAAAGTTTAAAGAAATTGATAAAGCTGGTTTTCATAATAGTCTCCAAATAATTAATTAAATATTAAGCTAATTGAAAACCTAGGTCTGTACGCTATCGAACATTTCCAAAAAACCAGAAGTCGACGATCTAGTGCAGTTAATATATGCCTGCCAATATTTACTAAAAGAAAGACTTATGTTTTTGCATAACTCCTCCTCAGTAACATGTATGCAGCTGGTAATACAAACAGTGACAATAGCGGCGCAGTGAGCATGCCGCCCACCATGGGTGCAGCTATACGGCTCATAGCCTCTGAACCAGTGCCTGTACCGATTAAGATAGGGATTAGCCCCGCCAATATCACCGCTACCGTCATGGCTTTTGGCCGCACTCGCAAAGCCGCGCCTTCAATCAATGCTGCATATAAATCTTCTTTATTATTGAGCTTGCCTGCGGCACGATAACGCTCAATGGCATCATCTAAATATACCAGCATAATAATGCCGAACTCAGCCGCCAGCCCAGATAAGGCAATCATGCCCACACCGCTGGCAATGGAAAAATGATGCCCTAAAAAGTAAAGAAACCACACCGCACCAACCAAGGCAAAAGGCAGGCTACCTAATATAAGCATGGCTGGTGTGATGCGTTTAAAGGCTAAAAATAGTAAGATGAAAATAATGCCCAGCGTCATTGGCACGACATAACTTAATCGCTTAGACGCACGCTCAAAATATTCAAACTGCCCCGACCATGCAATTGAATAGCCTGCGGGCAGCTGTAATTCTTTATCCAACATGGTTTTAGCCTCTTTTACAAAGCCGCCTAAATCACGATCTTGAATATCCACATATACCCAAACATTGGGGCGTGCGTTCTCACTTTTTATCATCGGCGGACCATCGGTCACTTTAATCTCTGCAACTTCACCCAGTGGCACGGTTGCGCCTTGCTGAGTAATAATAGGTAAGGATTTAAGTTTTTCTACCGAATCACGTAACTCTCTTGGAAAGCGCACATTGATGGGGAAACGAGCCAACCCATCAATTTTCTCACCTATATTGTCACCGCCAATTCCAGTGGAAATTAACGATTGCACCTCATCAATATTCAAGCCGTAGCGGGCAATTTTCAGTCGATCTATTTTGACATCGATATAACGCCCGCCTGTCACACGCTCGGCGATTACTGAGCTAGCACTTGGCAATTTTTTCATCAAGCGCTCCACTTCTTCGCCCAGCTTCTCAAGTGTGGCTAAATCTGCCCCGCCAATTTTGATACCGACTGGGCTTTTAATACCTGTAGAGAGCATATCAATGCGGTTACGAATCGGTTGCACCCAAACATTGGCCATACCAGGTATTTTCAACCTAGCATCCAGCTCTTTGATTAATTTCTCTGGTGTCATACCAGCGCGCCATTCATCACGCGGTTTAAATTGAATGGTGGTTTCCAGCATCTCTAACGGTGCGGGATCAGTCGCTGTTTCTGCGCGGCCTGTTTTGCCAAAAACTGATTTTACCTCGGGCACGGTTTTAATCAGCCTATCACTTAATTGCAAAATTTCTGCTGCTTTAGAAACCGACAACCCGGGTAAAGCCGTTGGCATATAAAGCAAATCACCTTCATCTAAAGGCGGCATAAATTCACTCCCAAGCTTGCTAAGTGGGTAAAGCGTAATCAACACTAGAATTAAGGCGACACCTAGCGTGAGTTTTGGATAGTGCAACACTTTGCTTAATAACGGTTTGTATATTGCAATCAGCCAACGGTTAAGCGGATTGTTGTGCTCAGGACGAATGTGGCCACGAATAAAAATAGTCATCAATACTGGAATCAGGGTAACGGATAAGCCAGCCGCCGCCGCCATGGCATAGGTCTTAGTAAAAGCTAATGGCGCAAATAGTTTGCCTTCTTGCGCTTCTAATGTGAACACGGGAATAAACGACAGCGTAATAATTAACAAAGAGAAAAATAACGCAGGACCAACTTCACTTGCCGCATCAATAATCACTTTAATGCTCTGGCTATTATTCGGGTCACCATGTGCATTTTTATAAGTTTCTAGCTGTCGGTGCGCATTTTCAATCATCACAATCGCCGCGTCCACCATCGCCCCAATGGCAATGGCAATGCCGCCTAGCGACATAATATTGGCATTGACGCCTTGATAATACATGACAATAAAGCTCACCAATACGCCCACAGGCAAAGCCACTATCGCGACTAACGCCGACCTAAAGTGCCATAAGAATACCGCGCACACCAGCGCGACCACGATAAATTCTTCTATCAATTTATGCGTTAAATTATCCACTGCACGTTTAATGAATTGTGATCTATCGTAGGTTGTGACTATCTCTACGCCTTCTGGCAGACTTTTTTTCAGTGTAGCCAGCTTGGCTTTTACCGCGTCAATCGCTTGCAGCGCATTTTGCCCTGCGCGCATCACAATCACACCGCCTGTCACTTCGCCTTCGCCATTCAGCTCAGCCACACCACGACGCAACTCAGGGCCAATTTGTATGCGCGCAACATCCGACAACAAAATGGGCGTGCCTGTGGCGCTGACACTTAACGGGATATTGCGAAAGTCATCGAGTGATTCCAAATAACCATGCGCTCGCACCATGTATTCGGCTTCGGCTGTTTCTATCACAGCGCCGCCAGTTTCTTGGTTAGCAGACTGAATCGCCGACACAACTTTTGATAACGGAATGCGGTAATTGCGCAATTTGTCTGGGTTAACTTGTACTTGATATTGGCGCACCATACCGCCCAGCGTGGCGACCTCTGCCACACCAGGAATCGTTTTCAGCTCGAATTTGAGAAACCAATCTTGTAAAGCACGCAATTCACCTAAATCGTGCTTACCAGTACGATCCACCAGCGCATATTCATATACCCAACCCACACCCGTCGCATCTGGCCCAAGGCTTGGGCTTGCTCCTTTTGGTAGCTTTGACGAAATTTGACTTAAATATTCCAACACGCGAGAACGTGCCCAATATTGATCTGTGCCATCGTTAAATAAAATATAAACGAAAGAATCACCAAAAAATGAATAGCCACGCACGGTTTTAACGCCAGGCACTGACAGCATAGTGGTAGTGAGCGGATAGGTAAGCTGATTTTCGACAATCTGCGGCGCTTGCCCAGGCCATTGGGTGCGGATAATCACCTGCGTATCGGATAAATCTGGAATCGCATCCAATGGCGTCCTGAGCATGGCAAAAACACCCCAAGCAACGACCATTAGTGTTGCAAGTAATACTAACAAGCGATTATTGGCGGACCAACGGATAAGTTGGGCAATCATGGTTTTGCACCTTCCATGCTATCTTTCATGTCATTTTTTGACGCTTGCGCTTTTTCAACCCGCTCAATCCTATATTGTGCTGGCGTATCAGGCTTTTCTGGTGCCTCAGCTTTTAAATCAAAGGTAACTTCATCGCCAGCTTTTAGATTACCGAGTTGCTTGCTATCTTTAACCTTGAAGCCCATGGTCATTGATGGCCAACCGAGTTCTGTGATTGGTTCGTGATTCAACGTAACATGACCTGACTTAACATCCACATCGACTACTTTGCCAAGGCCTCTTGGCATTTTGTCTAACGCCTTTTTTTCGGCTGACATCGGTTTGTCTTTACTCATTTGCATGTCTTTCATATCGCCCATGCCATGATCCATGCCTTTTTCCATTGATTTATCTTGCTGCGACTGATTTTGAGTAGGCTGATTTTGATTAGAAAGTCTAGCCAATACACCAGATAGCGTAGCTTCGGAATCAATCAAAAACTGTCCTGAAACAACCACTTCCTCACCTTCAGACACACCACTTAACACCTCTGTGAAATTATCGCGTTCTTGACCTGTTGTAAGCTCTACAGGGCGATAGCCGCCTGATTTTTTTAAATCTCCTTCTTTTACAATCACAATTTTGCGCTTGCCCGTAGCGACAATACTTTCAGTCGGCACAGATAAAGCCTCGTGTGTTTGCCCAGTAAACGCAACATTGGCATACATGCCCGGCCTCAACTGTTTAGTTTTGTTGGGCAACTCAATACGCACCTGCAAGGTTCTAGAGACCTCATTTAATGCTGGATAAAGATAGCTTACCTTGCCTTTAAAAGTTTCACTGGGCAGGCTTTGTAGTTGAATAGCTACTTCAATGCCAAGTTTTAATCTAGCCGTATCGCGCTCTGGCACTTCTGCAATCAACCACACTTGCGATAAATCAGAAATCTGCATCAATGAGCTACCAGACATCAACTGCCCACCTTCGCGAACACCAAGCTCAGTCAGCACGCCCGGAGCTGGTGCATACACACCAAACCTTGGGCTAGGCTTGCCAGCTTTGGTAATAGCTGCAATTTCGCCCTCCACCATGCCAAGCAGTTTTAAGCGATTACGTGTCGCTTGCTTAAGTGAGCCGTCTGCATCTATTTGGTTTAGTGTTAATAGCGTTAAATATTCCTGCTGCGCTGCCAATAATTCTGGCGCATAGATTTCAGCAATTTTTTGACCTTTATTCACTGGGTCGCCCACAGCACGCACATATAAACGCTCCACAAAGCCTGAGATGCGCGTTTGCACTACATAAAAACGCCTTTCGTCAGGTTCTATGCGCCCAACTGCAGAGAAAGATTCGCCAAAACTTTTTGCCTCAACTTTTGCGAGCCTTATGCCTAGGTTTTGCACGGTTTGTGACGAAATGCTGACTCCAGCTTCCTCAACTCCGCTACCACCAGCAGCAGATTCTGCGTATTTAGGTTCTAATTGCATATCCATAAATGGGGATTTGCCAGGTTTATCAAACTTTTGAGCAGGCACCATCGGGTCGTACCAGTATTTAACCGTTTTACCGCTATCGTCTTGAACTACGCCGTTGCTAATAGGCTGGCTTAGAGGTGATTTTTCCATCTTATCAGTAGTTTTTTGCCCAAAATACCAGCCCAAACCCATAAATAAGACTAATAAAATTGCCACTATTAAAAAATGAAATCGCTTCATTATTTATTCCTCAGTCTTTGCTTGCTTAAGTTAAGCTGCATGTCCTACTCAGCGTATCTTGGCGCCAATTGCATGTCCATAAAGGGCGATTTGCCAGGCTTATTAAAATGCCGACCTTCCACCATCGGATCTTCCCAATAAAGTACTTTTTTACCGCTATTATCTTGTTCTACATTCACGCCGCTCAAGTCGTCGGCCTTAATTTCATTAGGTAACATCGCGGTGGGCTTTACTTCAACTGGGGCGCTGTATTCCACAGCAGGCTTCATTGCTGCCTTATCCACACCTTCAGTATTATCTTGTTTAGAACAGCCAGCGATAGCGATTAATAATGTTGACATTGCTAAAATTTGGTTCGTTTTCATGATCATTTCCTTTTAATTTTGTTTAAGCGCTTAATGTTGTTTAAATAATTGATTATCGTTGAGTAAATAGCCAATTTTTACGGCAGCACGCTGCCTATCAGTTAGAATCGTCCAATGATCTAGCTCAATTTCAATCACAGCTCGGCGCGCTTGCCACACTTCACTCAGTGAATTTTTGCCTGTTGCATAACCTGCCTGAGCAACACTTAATCTAGCTTTTGCATTCGGAATTAAACTGGTTAAATGCACGTTTTCACGCGCTTCTGCAGCCTGTGCATCGGCTAGCGCAGCTTCTAAATCGGCTGATAATTCACGTCTTTTATCTTCAGTCATTTTTTGTGCTTTTTCAACTAATACCAGTTTTTCGGCTGTTCGTCGGTCTTGCCGGTTCGCTCTATCCAGTTGTAGATCAATAGAAACTTGAAAACTCAACATATCACTGCGGTCAGCGAAGCGTTTACCATAGTCAACCTCCCAACCCCAGTTTCGCTGCAGGTTCGCTCGCGCGCCATCGACTTCTAACTGCGCAACTTTTTCGCTTTGATGCGCATTTTGTAGCAGTGGATGTTTTTCAATTTCGGCAGAAGCAGCAGCCTTATTGGCAGAATTGGTCAAGTTATTGGACATTACTGGCAGTTCAGATGATATTGAACGTGCTGCTGATGCTCCAATCCAGCGCGCTAACGCAGCTCTCGCTTTACGCTCGTCTCGCACAGCATAAATGCGCTTTTCATGGGTCATGGCTATTTCTGTGTCCATCGCCAAAACCTCACTGGTTTTAGCGCCGCCCGAACTCACTCCAGCCGCCAATACCTTACGCTCGGCCGCCATTTCATCCGCAATCCGTTGGTACAACTCAGATTTACGTTGCGCCTCATACGCATCTAGCCAAGCCAAAGCTACGTCACGCTCAATGCTTCTAGCGGTGGCTATTTGCTCGGTTTGAAATTGGTCTGCCTCTGCCAGCATTCGGCTTGAGGCAAGCTCGCGTTTTTTAAGTGGAACCATTTCTTGAGTATAGCCAACGTTGAGCATAGTTTGGTCATCGCGATTAAAATTCAGCGCCGCACCAGTGGTGACGGGTAAATTAATCATGCCAAATTTAAGTTTAGGGTCTGGCAATTGGCCTTCTGCAACTGCCGCTTGGCGTGTTGAGGCCGCCGCATCGTCTAGCGACTGCAGCAAAGGTTGGCTTTGGGTAGCCAATTGAATGGCATCAGCTAAAGATAGCGGCTGCTCTGCTTGTGCAGCAAAGGTAAGCAACAGTAACCCGCTTAAAAGCAGGTAATTGCCCAATAATCGGATATTCATAAGACACTCCTGTGACACTTAAAAAGTGGGTCACGCCAAAAGATAGGCGTGACTAGGCTGATTTAAGCAAGGAGTATAGGTGGGCGTTGCAGGTTGGGCGGTGAATGAGAAGTGTAGGTTTCGTTATGCGCAACGATGGCCTGCGAGCCAATCAATTCGAGCATCGAGTGAATGGTTTGGGTGAGAGCTGTCATACCACATAAGCTTGCACAAAGCGTCGCGCAATTGGTTTTACAAGCTGTGTTATGTTTGCAACTGTCTTGCGTTTTGGTCACGCTAGCCATGTGCATATTAGCCATATGGCAAGGCTTATTAATGGATTGATGTTCACTCATTTGCGCTTGCATCATGCTATTGCAGATGCTTATATTGGCCGCAGCAATGCCTTGCAGCGGTATTAGCAGCAGCAAAATCCAAGCAAAAAAATGTGAAAAATAGCGCGACATAATTTTAGGATAACTTAAATAGGCCTTAAGTTCAAGTAGCTATCGAGTCGATTGACGAGTACCGAATATCAATTACTTCAAATTCATCCACACTTTTTGGCGTAATCACTTTTATTGTATCGCCCAAACCCTTGCCCAGCATGGCTTTTGCCAATGGCGACACCCAAGAAATGCTGCCATTAGTTGGGTCTAGCTCATCTTTACCCACAATACGGTAGGTCATTTCCGTATCATCCGCCAAATTAAATAAGCTAACCCAAGCACCAAAAAACACTTTTTCGAGATGTTGTTGCAGGCTTGAATCAACGATTTCAGCCAAATCCATACGCCGCATTAAATGTCGGCAGCGGCTATCTATTTGGCGTAGGCGGCGTTTGCCATAAATATAATCACCGTTTTCAGAACGGTCACCATTGCTGGCCGCCCACGAAACCGTGCGCACCACTTCTGGTCGCTCTATTTTGTAGAGTTGATGAAACTCCGCCTGTAACGCTGCAAAGCCTTGCGGCGTGATGTAGTTTTTTTCGTCGTTAATCGCTAATTGTGGAACACGCGCCATGATGTTAAAACCCAGGCAAATCTATTTATCCATCACCGACACATTTTGCACAAAGTAACTGGTTTCGCCAAAACAGCTACTTGGAATACCTTTGTGTTCCTCATAGGTAAGGCTAACGCGCTTGCCGATTGATTCATTAATTTTTTTAGCCACTTCGGGGTCTTTTACTGTAAATAAGAATTTTTCGGCTTGCGTGCCTGGCATCGAAACCAGCACCAATTCGCCCTCAAACGTTTTGCAAACAAAGCCTTTTTCAGATAATTTTTGCACGTAGCCCACACGCTCACCCGATGAATAAACCCATTTAAGCGCGCCCCAAGTGTAAAGCGCGAACAATAAAACAGGTATTAGCAACAACCAAATAAAGACTTTAAACAGTTTACTAACTTTCGATGGTTTGGTAATCAGGTCAGCCATAACGATTCCTTTTTTTTAATATGCAATAAACTTATTTTAACACTACTGTTGCCGAAGGCTACTTTAGAAAAGCATTATCCAATAAAATGTGAGTATGCAAAACTGCTTTATTTTATGCCCTACTGCGCGCTTAGTGCGCGCGATTCAAGCGGATATTGCGCGCGCACAGCTGCAATCTGGCTGTACGCAGTGGCAAAGCGCGCCTGTACACACGCTAGCTGGCTGGCTAGATAGCATGACTGAAGCTGCAATTTTGGCAGGCAATATTGCGCAGCCACAAACCTTGCTAGCGCCGTTTAATGAGCAATTGTTGTGGGAGGAAACCATTACGCAATCGCTTAAAAAAAATATCTTTGGTGACTTGTTTGATGTGTCTGGCCTGGCCAATGCGGCAATGGAGGCCAATAAATATATGCTCGCTTGGCATTTGCATATACCGCGTGAGCATCAAGCTGAAGAGTCGCGCCAATTTTTGCAATGGCAACGCGCCTTTACGCAGCGCTGCCAACAACTTAATGTGCTTGAGAGTGTGCGCTATGTTGATTGGCAGTTAGATTGCTTAGCGCAAGGTAAAATCCAGCTTGCAGAGCATATAGCCTTTGCAGGTTTTGACCAAACTGCGCCGCAAGAACAGCGTTTGCGTACCATTTTAATAACGCGCGGCGTGCAAGTGAGTGAATATTTAACAACTAGCACTAAGCCTGCAATAGCCCAGCATGTAAGCTTAGATAATATCGATGCCGAGTGCCGCGCGGCAGTGGCTTGGGCACAGCAACAATTAGATGAAAATCCAAACGTAAAAATTGCTATAGTCGCGCCGCAACTCAGTGAAGTTCGCAATCAACTGGCTGATTTATTGGACGATATTTTTTTTCCTGCTAGCCTGCGCCCTAGCCTTGCCGATGTCGCCAAAAACTACAATTTCTCGCTCGGCACGCCGCTGATTCAGCAGCCGATTATTCAAGCCGCGCTCAATTTGCTGCGCCTGCTTACCGCTTATCAATTGCAGCAGCCTGATATTACAACTGTTTTGCTGTCGCCATTTTGGTCTGCCAACCAGCAAGAAGCCGATGCGCGCGCCATGCTGGACGCTAAAATGCGCGACAAACTGCCGATGCAGTTATCGCTAGCGCGCTTTGTTGAATTTGCACAAAAACAGCATGACAATGGCTTAAGTATCGAGCAGCTATTTGCGCATTTAAACGCAGCTATGGCTATTTCGAGTAATCGCGCTATGCCCTCACAATGGGCGCTAAACCTTGATTCATTACTAACCGCGCTGGGCTGGCCTGGCGAGCGTAGCATTAGTAGCCTTGAGTATCAAGCCATCAGCGCTTGGCAAAAGGCTTTACAACAATTAGCCAAATTAGATGTGCTAGGCAAAAACTTGTCGCCTAACGAAGCGGTGCTGCGTATGCAGCAAATATGCACCGCGCAAGTGTTTCAGGCTGAAACTACGTTTGAACCTAGCATCCAAATTGTTGGCATTATGGAGGCGCTCAGCACGCCAATAGACGCTCTGTGGTGCATGCAAATGAACGACCATATTTGGCCGCCACCTGCTCGCCCCAACCCGCTGCTACCAGCGTTTATTCAACGTGCCGCCAGCGTACCAGGGGCAGATAACCATATTCAAGCCGTATTTGCGGCTAATATTCATCAGCGCTTAATACACTCGGCAAGCCACATTATTTTTTCGAGCAGTAAAACCGAAAATGAGAGCCAATTACGCGCATCGCCACTCATTAAAGAGCTTGCAACATTAACAAATACGCTGCTCGCGGCCACGCTTGCCGAACAATTAAGCCAACTTGGCAACGCCAATTTAACACAGCTAGAAGACCATATTGCGCCACCCATTCAAGCGGGTGACCATGTGTCTGGCGGCACTGGTTTACTCAAGGCGCAAGCCATTTGCCCTGCTTGGGCATTTTACCAATATCGACTGGGCGCAAAAGCCTTAAAAACGCCCAGCAATGGCTTAGATAATATGGATCGCGGCTCGCTTGTACACGCAGTTTTAGAGCGTTTTTGGCATCCAAATGAGCAGTTTCGACACGATGAGTTTCGACACGATGAGTTTCGTCATTTTGCTGATTTGCGCGATATGTCGGTAGATGATTTTACAAAAGCCATCAATATCGCCATTCGCCGCACGCTGCAGGATTTTGAAGAGAAAACAAATATTGCCTCAAAAACCGTGTTAGAACTCGAGCACGAACGGCTCTACAAGCTAATAGCTGCTTGGTTGCAGCATGAAAAAGAACTCGGCGTTTCGTTTAAAATTGTCGACTGCGAAGCCGAGAAAAAAGTGTACATTTGTGGCATCGAAATCACGCTAAAAATTGACCGCATTCAGCAATTTGAAAACGGCGCATTAGCATTTATCGATTACAAAACTGGCCAAGAACCCAAAATGAGCAGCTGGGATGAGACTCGCATTACCGAGCCACAACTACCAACCTATGCTAGTTTTTGGGCCGCTTTTGGCGCAGATGATGCACAAATAAATAGTCAAGTATCCAGCGTGCAATTTGGCTTGGTAAAAATTGCCGACCACGCATTTATTGGCGTTTCAACTGACAATTTTGAAACCGATTCCGATAAACGTAAACCCAAATTTTTACAAGCATTTACTGATTGGAAAAGCTTGCTAAACCACTGGAAAGACAGCATTGAGGCCATTGCGCAAGAAATTAAAATGGGCGAAGCGGCAGTAAAATTTAATCATGAAAACGACTTAATGTACTGCGAGGTTTTGCCGCTATTGCGCCTGCCAGAGCGACAATTGCAGTTTGAAAGATTTCAAAAGGTTAGCGGGCAAAAAAGTCATCTGAAAAAAAGTGGTGTTTTATGACGCAAGAACCATTATTACAAGCCGATGCAAGCAATCGCCTTAAAGCACTTGAACTCAGCTCGTTTATAGTCGAAGCACCTGCAGGTGCCGGCAAAACCGAGCTTCTGACACAGCGCTTTTTAAAGCTGCTGCCCACAGTTAAACAGCCAGAAGAAATTATCGCGATTACCTTTACCAACAAGGCCGCTGCTGAGATGCGATTGCGCATTTTAGATAGTTTAATTGCCGCAGCTGCACAAAATAAACCAACTGAACCGCATAAGAAAATCACCTATGAAATAAGCCTAAAAGCCTTGCAACACGCTGCTACGCACGATTGGCAGCTGATTGAAAATCCATCACGTTTGCGCATTTTCACCATTGATAGCCTTTGTGCGCATTTGGCTAGGCAAATGCCGCTAATGAGCCGCTTTGGCGCACAACCGCGCGTCACCGATAATGCCGATGCCCTTTATACGCAAGCGGCCGAGCAGACATTGGCGCTGCTAGAACACAAGGACTATAGCGAGGTGATAAAAGCGGCACTGCGCTATGTGGATAATGACGCTGCGGAGTTGACGAATTTGCTGGTGACCATGCTAGCCAAGCGCGACCAATGGTTATCGCAAGCTCAGCACGAAATTGACCCCCTGCAATTACAAAATACGTTACGTTATTTAGTCAAGCAGGCACTGCAAACTACCGTGCACGCGGTGCCAACTGCGCTACAACACTTGCTAATGCCCATTGCACGCTTTGCAGCTGCTAACTTGTTGGCTAACGATACTGACGCTGTTGCACCATTAATGGATTGGCAAACACCGCTAACAGCCATGCCAGAAGACCTAGCCATGTGGCGCGCACTGGCCGATTTTATGCTGACCGATAAAGGCGAACCACGCAAAGAAAAAGGCTTAAATGTGAAGTTTGGCTTTCCGCCAACCGATGAAGGCAAGGCACAAAAACAGTCTTTAGCAGAAGTGATTGCAGCGATTGGTGACCATGCAGCCTTGCACAGCGTGCGTGCACTGCCCAACTTAAAAGATGGGTTAAAAGATGGGTTAAAAGATGGGTTAAAAGATGGGTTAAAAGATGAGTTAAAAGATGGGTCAAAAGATGAGTTAAAAGACGATTTAAACAATGCTGCAAGCAGCTGGCAAATCATCACAACACTATCGAAGCTGCTCAATATCGCCGTGGCGCAATTGTGGCTAACATTTCAACGCGCAGGCGAGGTAGATTTTGTGGAGATTGCGCAACGCGCAACGCGTGCGCTCAGTGATAAATTGGAGGGTGATAGTTTTGGCGAACCAACTGAATTAGCATTAAAACTCGATTACCAAATTCAGCATTTATTAGTCGATGAGTTTCAAGACACCAGCCCCAGCCAAGTAGATTTACTCAAGCAATTGACTCTGGGCTGGCAAGCCAATGACGCACGTACGCTATTTTGTGTGGGCGACCCTATGCAATCGATTTACCGCTTTCGCAAGGCTAATGTCGGCTTGTTTATTAGCGCAGCAGCCGATGGTATTGGCGATATTTACTTAAAAAAACTTCAGTTGTATCGTAATAATCGCTCTTGCCCAGCTGTTGTCGATTGGATTAATGCCACCTTTGCAACCATCTTCCCTACGCATGACGACGACGTGCAGGGCGCGATTGCTTACCGCCCGTTTATTGCAACAAAAACTGCCGAAAATGATGCGGGCATTACAGTTCACGCCATTATTAAGCAAACGGATGAGACCGCAGATACGGCTAGCCAGCGCGAAGCCGATGCAATTATTGACATTATTCAGCACGAGCAAACGACCAACCCACATAAAAAAATTGCCGTGTTGGTGCGCTCTAAAAAGCATTTGGCTGCGCTCGTCACCAAATTACGGCGCGAACATACCAACATTAAATTTCAGGCAGTCGAGATTGAGGCGCTACAAGGTCGCCAAATTGTGCAAGATTTGCTCGCCCTCACCCATGCCCTGCACCACCGTGCCGATCGTGTGCATTGGCTGGCTGTGTTACGCGCGCCGTGGTGCGGCTTAACGCTGCACGATTTGCACACGCTGGCAGGCAGCGATCACCATGCAACTATTTGGTCGTTGATGCAAAATGAAGAAATCGTTAACCAGCTTGAAGGAAAAGAACGGCTTATACACGTGCGCGATATTTTTGCAGAAGCCTTCTCCACACAAGGGCGTATGAATACTAGGCGCTGGCTACGCGGCATTTGGCTGATGCTTAACGGCACCGCCTGCCTGTGGGAGCAAGCCGATATTGCGGATGTGCAAGCTTTTTTTAGCTGTTTAGATCATCTCGACCGCAGCAACCAATTTTCGCCCGAACGCATGACAAACGAAATTACTAAGCTATTTGCGACACCAGACATCAATGGCGAACACTGTCAAATGATGAGCATTCATAAATCCAAAGGTTTGGAGTTTGATTGCGTGATTCTGCCTGGCTTAGGAGCTACAACGGGCGGCAATAATCGCGATAAACCGCTGGTGCTGTGGGAGCAAGTGACCGTTGACGAACACACCGAATTGCTCGCCGCGCCATATATCCCTAAGGGTTTACGCAGTGATATGGTAAGCCCCTATGACTATATTGAAACGTTAGAAAATGAGCGTGACGCCAACGAAGCGGGGCGCGTGCTGTACGTGGCAGCCACGCGTGCCGAGCGAAAATTACACTTAGTAGGCGTTGCTAATCAAAACGCAAAAGGTGAAATTAAACCCACTAAAAACAGCTATTTGGATATGCTGTGGGCGGCGGTATCGCATGAATTTGAAGCAAGCGAGCTATCACCAACGCCGTCATTCTCGCGCACGCGGGAATCCATTTTGAATGACGAAATAGCCGACTTTACGCCCAATTTAATTCGCCTGCAACATTTGCAGATTCCAAGCGTTTTGCAAACCGAAATAACTTTCACAAACCAAACAATTAATCCGCAAAACGATCTAAATCAGCAAACAATACCACTCAATTTGGCTGCTGACGCCGGCACGCTAGCCCATTTATACATGGAAATAATAGCCAATGATGGTTTGGAGCATTGGCCTGAAAGCCGCGTCGATGCTTGCTGCCAGAGCATACGGTTTTGGTTGCTACAAAAGGGTCATAGCAAAAACGAAGCTGAAAATCTAGCAGTTGAGCAATCAATCTCGCAGATCATTGCGGCGCTTAAAAAAACCACCTCCAGCCCGCAAGGCTCATGGATGCTTGCGTCTAGGCCAAGCCGCCAAGCAGAATTGAGTATTACAACCATTGACGAAAATGCTGACGCGCAAGAACAGCGAATTGATTTAACATTTATTGAAGAGTCTGAACTTGGTGAAAAAGTGCGGTGGATTATTGATTACAAATTAACTGCGGCAAATGAGAATTTAGCCATAGCAGCAGAACTGCACAAACCACAATTGGCGAGCTATGCCAGCCTATTTTCACACGAAAATTTGTCGATTAAAACGGCGGTGTTTTTTTTGAGTTTAGGTGAATTAGTTGAGTTATAAATCACGCAACTTGCTATCTGTTATTCCATTCGTTTGATTAGCTGGGTTCAATGGCACGAGAATGCAATAAATGTTTCAAAAACACCCAAATCGCTGGCAAGCTTGGAACAATAATCAGCGCCAGAGCCACTAGAGAAAAATGGCTTTTAACCCAAGGATGATTACCCACTAAAAATCCTATTGCTGTAAGGCTGCATACCCAAAGAATGCCGCCAATCACATTATAGAAGGCGAATCTTGGATAAGTCATTTGAGCAACACCTGCTACAAACGGAGTGAAGGTGCGTATGAACGGCATGAATCGTCCAACGACAATCGTAATAGGGCCATGTTTTTCATAGAACGCATGTGTTTTATCAAACGCTT
This sequence comes from Methylotenera sp., assembly GCA_014378845.1. GTDB lineage: Bacteria > Pseudomonadota > Gammaproteobacteria > Burkholderiales > Methylophilaceae > Methylotenera_A. The sequence goes on from JACMNB010000051.1 coordinate 57,570, forward strand.
TTTTATTAAACCAGCGGGAATCTTTCCAACAAAATACTTTCAGCCCAACCCGTCTCCCAACTGAATAATTCACGGCATCCCCTGCAATTGCAGCAAGCGACAGTAAAATCATCAAAGTGGGCAGGCTCACGCCGCCAACCGCAGCAACTGCTCCAGCAACAAACAGTAGAGAATCTCCTGGTAGAAAAGGCATGACAACTACCCCTGTCTCCACGAAGATGATGGCAAATAACAATGCGTAGATCCATATTCCCCAAGTTGCTGCTACAACCTCTAGGTGTTTATCCAGGTGTAAAAAAAGATCTACGATGCTTGAAAAGTCCATGGTTTAGTTTCTATTAAAGTGTATTAAACAAATTCTTTAAGCAGCGATTTCACAAACTCTACCCGATGCGCCAAATTGCCAAATTGCGCGGTCACCCGTAATTTATCAGGGCCATTCATGCGGCAGCGTCTATCGCGCTGCAATAAGCTAACCAGTTTCATGGGGTCGAGGTCTGCTTTAATATTAAATTGCAGCTGAATCGTTGCATCCGAAGCATCAATTTTAATGATGCCGAGTGGCTTGGCCATGATGCGCAAACGATGGCACGAAATGAGTGCTTCGCCCTGCTCTGGCAGCAAGCCAAACCGGTCAATTAACTCTTCTTGCAGCGTATCTAATTCGTCGTCAGTATTGGCGTTAGCAAGGCGCTTGTATAGCACCAAACGTTCGTGCACATCGGGGCAGTAATTGCTTGGTAGCAGCGCGGGTACGTGCAGATTAATTTCTGTCGTTACTCCAAGCGGCGCGTCTAAATCGGGCTCTTTGCCCGCTTTTAGCTGTTTTACGGCGTGGTTGAGCATATCAGAATACAGTTGAAAACCAATGGCTTGCATTTCGCCGCTTTGTGAATCACCCAAAAGCTCACCCGCACCACGAATTTCTAAATCGTGCATGGCTAGATGAAACCCTGCACCTAAATCTTCGAGCAATTGAATCGCATCTAAGCGCTTTTGTGCTTGTGGCGTAATGTTGCGTTCTGGGTCAGTGAGCAAATAAGCATACGCTTGGTGATGGCTGCGGCCAACCCTTCCCCTTAGTTGGTGCAACTGCGCTAGGCCAAACATATCGGCGCGATTCATAATAATGGTGTTGGCGGTGGGCACGTCAATACCTGTTTCAATAATGGTGGTGCATAGCAAAATATTGCTACGCTGCTGATAAAAATCGCGCATTACATGTTCTAGCTCGCGCTCTCGTAATTGACCGTGCGCAATGGCAATGCGTGCCTCTGGAATGATTTTTTCGAGCTTTTCTTTTTGCACAAAAATCGTATCAACCTCGTTATGCAAAAAGTAAACCTGCCCGCCGCGTTTAAATTCGCGCATTACCGCTTCGCGAATAATACCGTCGCTATAATTGGTGTGAAAGGTTTTGATGCTGAGGCGTTTTTGCGGCGGCGTGGCGATGACGCTAAACTCGCGCAAACCTTCCATCGCCATGCTAAGCGTGCGCGGAATCGGCGTTGCAGTGAGCGTCAGCACATCAACTTCTGCCCGTAGCGCTTTCATTTGCTCTTTTTGACGCACGCCAAAGCGGTGCTCTTCATCTAAAATTGCCAAGCCTAAATTTTTAAACTTCACATCTTTTTGAATCAACCGGTGCGTGCCAATAATAATATCAATCTCGCCAGATACTAGGCCGCGTAAGGCTTCTGCAATTTCTTTAGCACTTCTAAAGCGTGAAATTTCAGCCACTTTAATTGGCCATTCGGCAAAACGGTCGCAAAAGTTTTGATAATGCTGTTCGGCTAATAATGTCGTTGGCACTAGCACGGCGACTTGCCGCCCGCCCATTACGGCAACAAATGCGGCACGTAGCGCGACTTCAGTCTTACCAAAGCCCACATCGCCGCACACCAGTCTATCCATGGGGCGACCTGATTGCATATCTTTAATGACATTTTCAATCGCTTCTAGCTGGTCAGGCGTTTCTTCAAAAGCGAAACCTTCGCAAAATGCTTCGTAATCTTTCAAACTAAGCGTAAACGCATGACCGCGCCGCGCTGCACGCTGGGCATATAAATTCAGCAGCTCAGCCGCCGTATCGCGAATTTGTTTTAGGGCTTTTTTCTTGGCTTTTTCCCACTGGCCAGACCCTAAACGATGTAATGGCGCGCTTTCTGGTGGGCCGCCAGAGTAGCGTGAGATTAAAAATAACTGCGAAACAGGTACATAAAGCTTGTCGTCGCCAAAATATTCCAGTAACAAAAATTCGGTTTCACCTTCGCCAAAATCAAGGTTCACTAAGCCTTTATAGCGCCCTACGCCATGCTGCTCGTGCACGACTGGGTCTGATAAATGCAGCTCAGATAAATCTTTGAGCATACCCTCGGTATTGCGCGCTTTTTCTTTCTCACGTCTGCGCTGCTGGCGCACGGTGGCGGCGTAAAGTTCTGCTTCGGTGATGATAGCAAAGCCGTCCCCTCCCTCTTTTAGGGGTAGGGCTAGAGCCTGCCCCGTACTTGATACGGGGGTGGGGGTAACTTGCAATGTGGGGGTAACTTGCAGTGTGGGGATAGATTGTGTGTTTTTCTGATTAGATTCACCCCCATCCCCGCCTTCCCTCTGCTTGGGGGAAGGAGTGAAAACAAAGCCAGAATGCAATGGCGATACGCCCAGCATCACTTTTTCTGAAGCTTGTTCAAACTCAACCCAAGTTTCGCAAGTGCACATATTAAAACCATGTTCAGCGAACAACTGCGCCATGGTTTCGCGGCGGCCTAAGCTTTCTGCGGTGATTAATACGCGAGAATTGCTAGATTCAATAAAGCTTTTTAGCTTGTGCAGTGGTTGCTCGGCTTTGCGTTCAATATCAAGCGCAGGCAAGCCGTTAGCAGGCGCTAATTGCGCGATGACGGTTCCGAAAGCTTGCGTTTTTGCAAAAAACTCATCTGTTTTAATGAGTAAGATTTCTGGCTTTAAAATCGGCTTTTCTGCGTCATACGCCATTAATTTATAGCGGCTATTGGCATCAAACCAAAAACCTTGCGCAGCTTTATCAAGGTTACCGTGCAAACAAATTACCGCATCTTTATTCAGGTAATCAAATAGCGTGGCTGTTGCATCAAAAAATAAGGGCAAATACCATTCAATGCCACCGCTAGCCGTGCCTTTGCTTACATTTTTATAAATAGTAGCGCGTTGCGGATCACCTTCAAACTGCTCGCGAAAGTTGCTTCTAAACTTGGCAATCCCGTTCTCATCTAGCGGAAACTCGCGGGCAGGCAGTAATCGAATTTCTGGCACGGGGTACAGGCTGCGCTGCGTATCGACATCGAAGGTGCGAATCGACTCAATTTCGTCATCAAATAAATCAATACGGTATGGAAACACGCTGCCCATGGGGAATAAATCAACCAAACCCCCACGCACACTAAATTCGCCAGGCGAGATGACTTGTGAAACATGATGGTAGCCTGCCTGCGCGCATTGGTGACGCAGGGCTTCTAAATCGAGCTTTTGATTTTTTGCGAGCATAAAAGTATGCCCTGCAAAGTAGCTAACGGGCGGTAAGCGCAATAAGGCCGTGGCAATCGGCACAATCATTACATCGCATTGGTTTTGACTGATTTGGTACAGCGTAGCTAGCCGCTCGGAGATTAAATCGGGATGCGGTGAGAATACATCGTAAGGCAGCGTTTCCCAATCTGGCAGCAGGTTAACCGTGATACTGGGCGCAAAATAAGGTAATTCTTCTAGCAAGCGCTGCGCTTCAAAGGCGTTAGATGTAATCACCACAAGGCACTGTTTTGTTGTTTTTAGGCGACATGAAAGTAATGCAAGAGATAAGCTATCTAAGCCATTGGCAGCATACGAAAAATGGGTTGAATGGCCTAAAGTTGGCGTTAAAACTTGCATAAATGGGCTTTAAATAACTTGGTTAAAGGCAAAAAGTTGCCTATTATAACTGTTACGATAGTGCAAAATAAGATTTAAAAATAATAAAAAATTACTCAAAAACCTGTGAGAATAATAAAAATTAGCAACAAAAACTAAGGGAACTTATTCATGAGCCTTACACCAATTAACGATAAACAAGCAGTTGCAATCCATGCTGCAAACATCGTCAAAAATGGCATGGTAGTTGGCCTTGGCACGGGTTCTACTGCTAATTACTTCATTGAAGAGCTCGCACGCCGTCAAGCGCAAGAAAACCTCAAAGTCACCACCATTGCCAGCTCAACAATCAGCATGATTAAGGCGCAAAGCTTAGGTTTAAACGTGATTGCACTAACGCAGGTTTCTGAAATTGATTTATACGTGGACGGCGCGGATGAAATTACGCCAGAAATGAGCCTTCTTAAAGGCCGTGGCTACGATTTAGTGTTAGAAAAGCTACTGGCAAAAGCGGCTAAACAGTTTTTAGTAGTCGCCGATAAAAGCAAATTGGTTGACCGCATTGGTACTAATTTTGCCATACCAATCGAAGTGATGCCAATGGCATGGAAAGCCGCAAAACGTAGCCTTGAGGCGGCTGGCGGCATGGGGGATTTACGCCAGAACGTTGCCAAGGATGGCTTGTCTATTAGTTCTTACGGTAGCTTGGTACTGGATATGCGCTTTGACAAAAATATGCCTGAAGAAGCACTCAATCATTTAATTAACAATACGCCTGGCGTGGTGGAGCACGGTATTTTTCGCGGCTTAGCCTCGACTATTTTAATTGCCGATAACGGCAAAATTACTGAAATACTGAATGAATTACGGAAATAGGTTTTGCTTAAAATAAAAGCAAGTCATATTTGGTGGTTTATCGGCATATTGTCGTTGCTAATATGCGTTGCCAGCTTGAGTGTGCCAAAAAAAATCAAGCAAATAATCGAATCACCCAATGGCACTTTTAACACCAAAATCGAACATGCCGATGCAAAAAAAACCATCACTTTTGTTACGACTAATAGCTCTAACACCTATTATATTGATAGTAATCAAAAACATGCAGGTTTAGAGTACGATTTAGCCAACTTGTTTGTGAAAGAGCTTGGCAATGATTATAAGATTAAATTTATTGTAGAAAATGCGTTTTCTGATGTGCTTTCTACCTTGCTCAATAACAAGGCAACCATTGCTGCGGCCGATATTACGGTGACGGAATCGCGTAAAAAGAACATGATTTTTACCGAACCGTATTTAGATGTGCAACAACAAATTGCCTATAACCGAGAGACAAAATTACCGCCTCGTAATGTTGCCGCGCTTAAAAATGAGCGCATAACGGTGCCAGCTGGCACTAGTTTTGTGGAGCGCTTACAAGAACTTAATAATACCAAAGACGCTAATTTAACATGGGATGTGCAAGAGAATACCAGCTCTGAACGGCTGTTAGAAGCCTTAGCAAATCAGGAAATTGACTTTACCATTGCCGATAATCATTTATTATCTGTCGTGCAATATTATTATCCTAATATTGGCATGGGCTTTAGTATTGGCAAGCCTGAGAAAATTGCATGGGCTTTGCCAGAAAATGCAGATCCAAAACTGGTTGCACGGATAAACAAATTCTTTAAAAAAATTAAAGCGGACGGCACTTTAGCCAATTTAATCGATCGCTATCATGGCAACACCAAACGCTTAAATCCGTTTGATGTAAAAACTTTTTTAAGCAAAAGCCAGACTCTGCTACCTAAGTATGTGCGGCTTTTTAAAGGTGCGCAAGATGCCACAGATGTTGATTGGCGACTGCTTGCGGCTATTAGTTATCAAGAATCGCATTGGAACACGTTTAATACTTCGCCCACCAATGTGCGTGGTTTGATGATGCTTACAGAAGATACATCAGACATGATGAAAGTATCTGACCGGCTAGATCCAAAACAGAGCATTCCAGCAGGCGCAAAGTTTTTTCTGTGGATAAAAGACCATTTTCCAGAGCGTATTCAGGATCAAGATAGAACGTATATGGCCTTGGCATCTTACAATATTGGTGTGGGGCATGTGGAAGATGCGCGAGTATTAGCGCAACGCTTGAAGCTTGACCCAGATCGTTGGGCAGACATCAAAAAAACGCTTCCAATGCTAACGGATCCAAGATATTACGTGAACGCCAAACACGGCTACTGTGGCTGCGCCCAGCCCGTTATTTACACAGAATCGATTCGTAGCTATTACAAAATTTTAGAAAAACATGAGCCTGCTTATGATTCTGAAAGTGAACCTTTCAAAATTGCCAGTGCAGGGTTAGCGCCTATTTAGGCAATTAATTTGGCCTTAATTAGATTTAGCCTTAATTACCGTTAAATGATTCATATAAGGCTGCAACACTTTAGGAATCGTCACGCTGCCATCAGCATTTTGATAATTCTCTAACACTGCCACCAGCGTACGCCCTACTGCCAAGCCAGAACCGTTCAGCGTGTGTACAAACTCCATTTTACCTTGTTCATTTTTAAAACGTGCGCTCAAACGACGTGCTTGAAACGCCTCGCAATTACTCACGCTAGAAATTTCGCGGTAAGTATTTTGCGCAGGTAGCCACACTTCTAAATCGTAGGTTTTAGCCGCACCAAAACCCATATCACCTGTACACAGCGATACCACACGGTATGGTAACTCGAGCGCTTTTAAGATGTTTTCAGCGTGGCCAACCATCTCTTCTAAAGCCGCATAGCTCGCTTCAGGATGCACAATTTGCACCATTTCCACTTTATCAAACTGATGCTGACGAATCATACCTTTGGTGTCACGTCCGTAACTACCCGCCTCGCTTCTAAAGCAAGGTGTATGCGCGGTAAGCTTAATAGGCAAGCTTTCTAAAGGCACGATTTCATCGCGCACAGTGTTGGTGAGTGTAACTTCAGAAGTGGGGATTAAATACAAATCTTTATTAACCCACGTTGCGGTAGATTGAGCAGTTTCCTGTGTACTATAAAATTCACCTCCAGTTAATGGAATTTTAGTCCCTTTTATTTTAAAAAGATCCTCTTCAAATTTCGGCAATTGCCCAGTTCCAATTAACGTTTCCGCATTCACCAAATAAGGCGTGTAGCATTCCTCGTAGCCGTGTTGTTCAGTCTGCGTATCAATCATAAACTGCGCCAATGCGCGGTGCAGCTTCGCAATTTTGCCGCGCATAAAAGTGAAGCGCGTGCCAGATAATTTAATGCCAGTATCAAAATCTAAACCCAGCGGCGCGCCGACATTTGTATGGTCATTTAGGGGAAAATCAAAAGTGCGTGGTGTGCCAACTTTGCGCACTTCTACATTATCCGCTTCAGATTTACCTTGTGGAACGCTATCATGCGGCAAATTAGGCACATTCAACATCAAGTCTTTAAGTTGTTCTTGAATCTGAGTTAAGCGCGCTTCGCCCGCTTTTTGCTCATCGCCCAAACCTGCAACTTCCGCCATGATTGCGTCGGTATTTTCTCCCTTGCTTTTCGCAAACCCAATGCTCTTAGAAGCCGCATTGCGCTTGGCTTGCAGTGCTTCGGTATTAGTTTGGTTGGTTTTACGTTCGGCTTCTAATTCGCTAAATCTAGCCGCGGGAAAGTCAAAATTACGCACTTTCAATCGGGCGACAACGCCATCTAAATCGTTTCTTAATTGTTGAATATCTAACATTACATTTCCTAAAGTTTACTAACTACTTTATCAACCACCTAATCCGTCATTCTCGCGAAAGCGGGAATCCATTGAAAGCTTAAAATCAAAATGGATTCCCGCTTTCGCGGGAATGACGAAAGGGGTAATCCGTTTTTATCGGCGTATATCTGCGTGTATCGGTGGCTAAATTAAGACTTGCCTTTTTTAACTGCATGCTTCTTATCCAGCTCACGCAAATGCGCTAATTTTTCCGTAATTTTACCTTCTAAGCCGCGCGGTGTGGGCATATAAAACTGTGGTGCCTTATCTTTTCCAGTTTTTTTATCATAGAATTCATCGGGAAAATAATCCACATTGGTTGCATAAGCCTCGGGTTCGTTATGGGCATAACGGTAATCTTTGCCATAGTCTAGCGACTTCATCAGCTTAGTCGGCGCATTACGCAAGTGTAGCGGCACAGGATGAGATTTGTGATTCGCCACAAAGGTTTTGGCTTGATTATACGCGTTGTAAGCCGCATTGCTTTTGGGCGCGACGGCTAAGTAAAGCACTGCGTTACTCAGCGCTAATTCGCCTTCTGGAGAGCCTAGACGCTCGTAAATTTGGCAGGCTTCTAAGCACATGCCTTGCGCACGCGGGTCAGCTAGGCCTATATCTTCAATCGCCATGCGCACTATGCGGCGACCTAAATATAGCGGATCTGCGCCGCCATCGATCATGCGTAAAAACCAATACAAAGCAGCATCTGGATTGCTGCCGCGCACCGATTTATGTAGCGCCGAAATTTGATCATAAAATGCCTCGCCGCCTTTATCAAAGCGGCGCAACTTGCTCGCCATCGTGGTTTGTAAAAAGGCTTCGTCTATATTTTCAACACTAGCGCTGGAAGCCGCATGGAATAAGGACTCTGCGAAATTGAGTAAACGGCGCGCATCGCCATCGGCGTAGCCTAGAATTTGCTCTTTTACTGCATCGCTAAAGTTGACATTTTCAGCCACTAGTAAACGTGCCCGCTCTAACAGCAGCGCGAGCTCTGGCTCAGATAGCGCATTTAACACAAATACTTGTGCGCGGCTGAGTAGCGCGCTATTCACTTCAAACGAGGGGTTTTCTGTGGTCGCGCCAATAAAGGTAATCAGCCCGCTTTCTACAAATGGCAGAAACGCGTCTTGTTGACCTTTGTTAAAACGATGCACTTCATCTACAAACAAAATCGTTTTGCGACCATGTTGCTGCAAAGTTAACTCAGCGCGTTCAACCGCATCGCGAATATCTTTAATGCCACTTAGTACGGCAGAAACCGCAATAAACTCGGCATCAGCCGTGTTGGCAATTAACCTCGCTAGGGTAGTTTTACCCACGCCTGGTGGACCCCACAGAATCATCGATGGCAACTTACCTGATTGGAATGCTAAACGTAATGGTTTATTTTCGCCCAGCAAATGGGTTTGGCCAACCACTTCATCGAGCGTTTTGGGACGAAGTTGTTCGGCGAGCGGGGCTTGCGGTGCGGTAGTTTGAAATAAGCTATTCACGATAGCTAATTATACCGTGACTTAAATTAAAAGCTAATTAGGTTAAAGCGACTTAAACTTAACGCGTTTAGGTTAAAGCGACTTAAATTTAACAGACTTAGGTTAAAGTGATTTGGGTTAAAAAAACTAGGCTAAATAGCAACTTACCAACTAAAATCTTTACCTACGCTAATCGATACAACGGTGCGTTCGTAACTATTTAAATCAATATTAGAGTCGTTTTTACTGTAACTGATTTGCGGTTTAACAGACCATTATTGAATTGGAAAATAAGTGATGCCAAAAGAGGCGGCGTATTGACGATCTTTACGTTTCATTAAAAAATTAGTATCGTTTTCGTCATTATCACGTAGTTCAACACCCATTGCGGCTTCCAGCTGCCATTGACTGGCCAAACTCACTTGGCTACCCATTCTAAAACCTGCTATATCTTGGCTAAATTCTTGTTTAACGGCATTTCGCGCCTCTTCACGGCCGCCATAAATACTGCCATAAATTACAGGTGACCAAACACTTTTAAACACATGCCCTGCATTAAAACCAATCACTTTTCTATCCGCATTACGGTCACTATTGCTTGTGTAATTTAAGTGCGAATATTGCAAGTAAGCGCCCGCTTGATTATTCGCGTTAATATTGTAAAGATATTGTCCGGTTGCGCCGTAGGCGTGACGAAATCCCTCAGAATCCAAATCAAAGTGATTATCTTGTAAAGCAACAGTCAAGTTGTGTTCATTTTGCCTGTATTGCAAGCCAGCATTCAAATCTAGCGTACTGTTGTCAAACGCCGTTTGATTGCCATTAATACGATTTGTGCCGCTTACGCCGCCAAACATTGCAATATTCTCATTAATAGGCTGACGAAACGAAAGCCCGCCCGCTAAGTTCATAAAATGATCAGCTTTTGCTTTGCCACTACTGCCTAAATCAGCTAAACGCCCGCCAAACAATGGCACACCAATGGTTAATAAATCTGGCGCGCTATTGACATTAGAATCACGGCCCAAGCCGAATTCTAAATAAGCGCCAAAGGTTGTGGTTGTACCTTCAGTTTTTTGGATTGCAGTTAATAGTTTTTCGATTGATTTTTTAGTTTGCGCGTCAGGATTTTGTGCTAAAACGTTGTTAAATTCTGCTTTTGCGGCATCTTTTTCGCCTAGTAAATAATGCGCTTTTGCCATCTCGGCCCGCGCATCTTTGTGGGTTGGATTAACTGCTAACACGCGTTCTAATGCAAATGCACCGCGGGTTAAATTGCCACTCTCCACCGCTGCAACGCCCAATAAATAGTCGTAATCCACATCGCCAGCGCGATTAGCCTCAAGCGGTTCTAACAATTGAAAAGACGCAGTAAACTCATTTTTCATTAGAAGTGCTGCGGCGTCTTGCAGAGTTTGTGAGCTTAAACTTTTGTCTAGCTGCATTTTACTTTCTGTCGCATAAGCACTAGAAAATGCCAATGGCGCCGCAATCAAAGCACCTAACAAATAAATAGGTAATTTGTTGGCGAATGGCTGTTTATCTAGCAGGCGATTTTTTGTTAAATATTTTTTTGGGTGCATTTTGTATGCTGTCGAACTTAATAGGTTGAATATAAACAAACTTTATATATTAACAAAGCAAATATGATTCCAAATTAAGAAACAAAGCAGACAAAACGACAAGCAAGACGGCTTAATGGAACGAGTTAAAAGATATTATTAATAGTATCAATCACTTAAGCGGCTTTACCAGTTTAATCATTCACCCACAATATCAACACCTTTGGGCGGCGTGAATAAAAATGCGGCATCTTCCAGTACTGGGTTACGCTCAACTGCATCAAACGTAATGTGCGTAATGTGATTAAAACTGTCATACAGTTCCATTTTGCGCAGTTTTTCTTCTTTAAAGCCCAATAAAACGCGGTCAAAACCGCTGTCTTTGTCTTTTGGCAAAGCTAGCACCCACATTAACCCATCTTTGCGATTAGCATTTTTTAAGGTGAAGCCTTTATCAACCGCATTGCCACCTGCCAGCATGGCTGCCGGGCTAGAGCCAATAGCTTTACTTAGCGCGCGTACAGTCACTTGCTGCAAATCAGTGTCGTATAAAAACACATCTTTGCCATCGCTAATTATTTGCTGCTCGTATGGCTTGTTGTAATCCCAGCGGAATTTATTCGGACGCTGTAACTGCATCGTGCCTTCTACTTCTTGCACTTTTCTACCCTTATTATCGGTAACCATTTGGCTAAATTTTGCGCGCATGGTTTGGGTATTATTAAAAAAATCATGCAGGCTAGAAACACCGTCAGCAAAGGCGCTTGTTGAAGCGCTAATTACAAATAAAAACAAAAGCTTAACAAACTGGTGTTTAATCATCTTGAGAGGAACTACCTTTCGCCAATACTTCTCTATTACCGTTAGTTTGCATGGCAGACACCAAGCCTGCACGCTCCATATCTTCTATCAAGCGGGCGGCGCGATTATAACCAATACGTAGTTGACGTTGCACCGACGAAATACTGGCGCGACGAGTCTTTAACACGATTGACACCGCTTCGTCATATAGCGGATCTTTTTCGGCGCCGTCATCGCTACTAAATTCACCCGCTTCAGCGCCTTCTGTTTCATTGGTCAAAATACCGTCAATATAATTCGGCTCACCCATCGCTTTGAGGTGATTCACTACTTGATGCACCTCGTGATCACTCACAAAAGCGCCGTGAATGCGTACGGGGTGGCCAGTGCCTGGCGGCATATATAACATATCGCCCTGCCCTAACAACGCTTCAGCGCCCATTTGGTCTAGTATGGTGCGCGAATCAATTTTGGATGACACTTGAAACGAAATACGCGTTGGCACATTGGCCTTAATTAAGCCTGTAATTACATCGACAGAAGGCCGCTGCGTGGCCAAAACCAAGTGAATGCCAGAAGCGCGCGCCTTTTGCGCCAAGCGCGCGATTAATTCTTCCACTTTTTTGCCTACCACCATCATCATATCGGCCAGCTCATCAATCACCACCACAATGAGTGGCATTTCTTCTAATGGCTCTGGCGCATCGGGCGTTAGGCTAAACGGGTGCGGAATTTTTTCGCCTAATTTTGCAGCCTCGTTAATTTTTTGGTTATAGCCCGCCAAATTGCGCACGCCTAGGCTCGACATCAGTTTATAACGACGCTCCATTTCATTTACACACCAATTAAGCGCGTTGGCGGCTTGGCGCATATCGGTAACCACAGGTGCCAGCAAATGTGGAATGCCTTCATACACCGACAGCTCCAGCATTTTAGGGTCGATTAAAATCATGCGTACTTTAGACGCCTCAGATTTATACAAAAAGCTTAAAATCAGCGCATTAATTGCCACCGATTTGCCCGAGCCCGTCGTGCCCGCCACCAGCACATGCGGCATTTTGGCTAAATCAGCGACGACAGGCTTGCCTGCAATATCTTTACCCATAGCAATGGCGATGGGCGAATGCATATCGGCATAGACTTGGCTACCCATAATTTCAGATAAAAATACAATTTGGCGTTTTGCGTTTGGTATCTCTAAGCCCATGCAACTTTTGCCAGGAATCGTCTCCACCACGCGAATGCTCACAACCGATAGGGCTCGCGCTAGATCTCGCGCCAAGTTGGTGATTTGGCTGCCTTTTACGCCGGCCGCAGGTTCAAATTCAAAGCGCGTAATCACAGGGCCAGGCTGCGCAGAAATGACTTTAACCTCAATGCCAAAATCGATGAGTTTTCGCTCAATCAAGCGCGAGGTAAAATCGAGCGTATCGGCCGATGGCAGCTCGACTCTGTTATTGGCTTCGTCCAGCAAATGCAGCGGCGGCAACGTTGAATCTAAATCGGTGACAAAAAGTGCGGTTTGCTTTTCTTTTTGCACGCGCTCGCTTTGTGCAATCTCAACTACGGGCGCTTTAATTTCAACAGGCGCACGGTCTTCAGTTCGTTTACGCTCTGCATCCACAAATTCTTCACGTTTAAGCTCAACAACTTTGCCAGCTTTTCTATCATGCCAATCGTAATATTTGTTTTGCGCCCAATGGTAAGCGCTTATTAAGCCCAAACCCAATTTTTCGGTCATCATAATCCACGACCAGCCGGTAAATAAGCTAAAGCCAACGGCAAATAATAGTAGTAGTAGCATGGTAGAGCCCGCATAACCAAACATGCCTCTTAAGCCACTATCAACCGCATTACCTAGCATGCCGCCCGCCCCTAATGGCAACGTGGCTGGCAGTGCGATTAAGTGGCCTGCTTCTAAACTGCTAGATGCAGCTATTAGCAAACTAAAACCAACCAGATTAAACACCAAAAACGGCCGTTCAGAAATCGTGCGCTCTAGCTGCAAATACACTAGCCACATGCTATAAAAAGCCAGCACCACCCACCACCAAGCCGAAAACCCGAACAAATACAACAACATATCAGACACCCAAGCGCCTACTGAGCCGCCTGCATTGTTAATTGCAGCGTGATCTGATGCGGTGTGCGACCAAGAAGGATCTTGTTTGTAATAGGTAAACAAAATAACGGTGAGATATACACCAAGCAGTACTAAACCCAGCCACCATGCCTCGCGCAATAAATGGGCATGTTTTTGTTGGTGTTGCAGTTGCTGCGGCGTTTTAGGTGTTTCTACACGGGCATTAACTGCTGCTGATTTTTTATTAAAAAACAAAGTGTTGTTACCCTTGTAAAATGATTGATTCAAATATTTGTTGAAGCGATTATATCAAACCAACTTGCGTAAAGTGTGTCATATTTTTCATTCTAAAATTATAATTGCATTTTTTTATTAACCATAAAAAGGAATTAATATGGATATCGGTATTAAAGAACAAGATAGAAAAGCGATTGCAGAAGGTTTGTCTAAATTATTAGCAGACACTTATTCACTTTATCTTAAAACGCATTATTTTCATTGGAATGTGACTGGCCCAATGTTTAATACTTTGCACTTAATGTTTGAGGTTCAATATAACGAGCTGTGGCTAGCGGTAGATTTAGTGGCGGAGCGCATGCGCTCGCTAGATGTGTACGCACCTGGCACTTACAGCCAATTTGCTAAACTTTCATCTATTGCAGAGCCAAACGGCGTTCCAAAAGCCAATGACATGATTGCTGAGCTGGTGGCAGGCCATGAGGCTGTTTGCCGCACAGCGCGTAGCGTTTTTCCCGCAACTGAGAAAGCATCAGATGAAGCAACTAACGATTTACTGACGCAGCGTTTACAATTGCATGAAAAAACTGCTTGGATGTTGCGTAGTTTATTAGAAAAATAAATTAATTTTTTCGGTTAAACTATCAGCTTGTTATTAAGCTGATAGATTAGCTTGCCCAATTCATTTTAAAAATCCAATGTTCACGTTCAGAAAGTAGCAATTTTTCATGTCATCACGTCACCAAAAACTCCTTATTTTAGGCTCAGGCCCTGCTGGTTATTCTGCTGCGGTTTACGCAGCGCGCGCTAATTTAAAACCTGTGCTAATCACCGGTATTGCGCAAGGCGGCCAATTAATGACCACGACAGATGTGGATAACTGGCCAGCCGACGCTGACGGCGTGCAAGGCCCAGAGCTGATGGAGCGTTTTCAAAAACATGCCGAGCGCTTTAATACCGAGATGATTTTTGACCATATTCACACCACACACCTGGCCGAGAAACCAATCCGCTTAGTTGGCGATAATGGCGAATATACTTGCGATGCGCTGATTATTGCAACAGGCGCATCGGCGCAATATTTAGGCTTGCCCAGTGAAGAAGCTTTTAGCGGAAAAGGTGTTTCAGCTTGTGCTACTTGTGATGGATTTTTCTATCGCAATCAAGAAGTTGCAGTGGTTGGCGGCGGCAATACCGCGGTAGAAGAAGCGCTATATTTATCTAACATTGCCAGCAAAGTTACGCTGGTACACCGCCGAGATAAATTTAAAGCTGAAGCCATTTTAATGGACAAAGTAATGGCGCGCGTGGCCGAGGGCAAAATTGAGCTGCAAACTTTTCACACGCTAGACGAGGTGCTTGGTGACAACAGCGGCGTAACGGGTATGCGCATTAAAGATACCAATACAGGTGCTACCAAAGATATCGCGCTGCAAGGCTTGTTTATTGCCATTGGCCACAAACCGAATACGGATATTTTTGCGGGCCAGCTTGAAATGGAAGGGGGCTACATCGTCACCCAAGCAGGCCGCGCAGGCAATGCTACTGCCACTAGCCAGCCAGGCGTATTTGCTGCGGGTGACGTGCAAGACCATATTTATCGCCAAGCGGTTACCAGCGCAGGCACGGGTTGTATGGCCGCTTTGGATGCAGAGCGCTATTTGGATAACTTAAAATAAACGGATGTAGGAGCGATATTTATATCGCGAAAGTGATGTGGCACAAGATAAGCAGAGATTCGCGATTTAAAAATCGCTCCTACAAAACCGCTATTTATAGCAGCGCCGTATAGGAGCGGCTTGTATACGCGAAAAATGTTTATTTAAACAATTCGGGGCTGCAAGCCCCTCCTACCAAACCAAAGGAAGTTTGCATTAGTGGCTAATTCTGACATGGTTAAAACATCAAAAAATAAAAGTGCAGCACTTAACGCAATTCCCATCAGCAAAGCGCAAGCCCGCGCCTTAAAAGCCGCCAAAGTACAAGCTTTGTTGCTTGCCCAGCAGCAACTACAAGCGCGTTTATTGGCAGAAGTAAATGAAAATGAAAGCGAAGAAAATATTTTTTTTGCCGCCGTCAAAAACGCCCGCCCGCTCAATATCGACGTACCTTTTACCGAAAAAACTTACCCAAAACCTGTCGCCAAACAATTTATTCGCGATGAAAAACAAGCACTTAAAGATTCATTAAGCGATGACTTTTACCCCGCGCACGAGCTAGAAAGCGGCGAAGAGCTACTTTACTTGCGCACAGGCCAATCGCCAGATGTCTTAAGCAAGCTACGCCGCGGATTTTGGGTGGTGCAGAGTCAAATCGATTTACACGGCTTAATTAGCGACGAAGCACGCGAATACGTGGCAGAATTTTTAGGCAGCTGTAAAAAACGCAACATTCGTTGTGTAAGAATCGTGCATGGCAAAGGTCTAGGCTCACGCAACCGCGAACCCGTGCTAAAACACAAACTACGCAACTGGTTAATGCAAAAAGATGAAGTCATCGCCTACGCCCAAGCTAAGCCAGAAGATGGAGGTAGCGGTGCGGTGATTGTGTTGTTAAAGGCTTAACAGAAGCTATCATTCAATAAAACAAAAAATCATTTAAACAATATCACCTGTAAAAATGTTACTTACAACAAAAAAAATTAAAAAGACCTACCCGTTTGGGCTATTGACAGCTAATTTGATTAAATTAAACTAATATTGTTAAATACAATATTTTTGCTTATTTAGTTATGACAATTTACTAAATGTATTCTTTTTTTAAATGAAAGTGAGTATGTCGAAATGAAAAATTTGATATTTGCAGTGGTTTTATCTTCACTCCCAATCGCTTCACATGCAACATCTGTATTCGGTGATAATTTTAATACTGACACAATTGGGCTTAACAAAACGACTTTTAACGGCGGTTGGACCATAGCATCTGGAACTGTTGATCTAATTGGTCCAGGCCTTTTTGACTTATTACCAGGTAACGGCAATTATGTTGACTTAGATGGTAGCTCAGGTTTATCGGGTACCTTCGACAATCAAATCCCATTAGCCGCCTTAACAAATTACACATTATCGTTTGATTTAGCAGGTAGTCAGCGCGGTGACTCTAATACTGTAAATGTTATATTTGGCACTACTTCGCAAAGCTATATGTTGGCTAGTTCAGATCCTTTTTCCACTTACATGCTATCTTTTACCACAAATGGTGCAGCCAATTACCAAATATTCTTTAAAAATAATGGTGGGGATAATATTGGAGCATTGCTTGATAACGTCAATGTAAGTACAGGGGTATCTGAAGTTCCTATTCCGGCAGCGCTTCCATTAATGGCCTCTGCATTAGGTATTTTTGGCCTTTCTCGTAGAAGAAAATCTTAATTTATTGAACTTTCAGCCATGTAAGGTAAGTATTTTTTATCCACTTTACATTGCTGAAACTACTAAATTTAAAATGCATTAGCTACTACTTACCCGCCTTTTGAAATAACATTTTATACGAGTTATTTACTTGCAGAGAAAATAGACAATCGTCTCAATCTACAATCGAATCATTTAAGCTGTGCTAGCCAAGTAGGGTGGGTTCTTGAACCCACGCGGTAGTTGCAAATTTCAACATTGCAACGCGTGGGTCACAAGTGACCCACCCTACAAAATCAATTCAAAATCACAGCCCCAACTCACTCAAATTCGGGTGGTCATCTGGCCTGCGGCCTAGCGGCCAGTGGAATTTACGTTCTGCTTCTGTAATAGCCAAATCGTTAATGCTGGCATAGCGCAACTCCATTAAGCCATTAGAATCGAACTGCCAGTTCTCGTTGCCGTAAGAGCGAAACCAGTAGCCTGCATCATCATGCCATTCATACGCAAAGCGCACTGCGATGCGGTTATCGGTATACGCCCATAGTTCTTTAATCAGTCTGTATTCCAGCTCTTTCGCCCATTTGCGCGTTAAAAACTCGACTATCTGCGCGCGACCTTTGGGGAATTCTGAACGATTACGCCATTGCGAATCTTGAGTATAAACCATTGAAACCCGCTGCGGGTCGCGGCTGTTCCAGCCATCTTCTGCCATGCGCACTTTTTGATTGGCGGTTTCGCGCGTGAAGGGTGGGATTGGTGGTTTTTGTTCGGCTTTAGTCATTATTTTTTCACTCATGTTTTTCTCCTTACAATTATTTCAATTCGCTTTTTAATTTAATGTCGCCCCTCTCCCCAGCCCTCTCCCGCTTGCGGGCAAGGGGGTTAAGCGCTGCTGCTTGTCATCTATAAAACAGCCTAAATACTACTCGTCATTCCAGCGGAGGCTGAAATCCAGGCAGGATACGTGTCAGCCCATGCAACAATAGTCAAAAAAAATTATATCAAAACCCAGTTTAAGCATTTATGCATTTAAGCTAATCACAGAAAATTGCACCTCAACTGGATTCTTCGCGATGCTCAGAATGACGGTTGAGGATTATTATTGCTCACCCAAAAAACCACCACTTTGATGCGCCCACAAACTCGCGTACAAGCCACCCTGTTTAAGCAACTCGGCATGATTGCCTTGCTCGATAATGTTACCGTTATCCAGCACAATCAGCCTATCCATGGCGGCGATTGTGGATAAGCGATGCGCAATGGCGACCACGGTTTTGCCTTGCATCAGTTGATACAAACTTTGCTGAATAACAACTTCAACCTCACTATCCAAGGCACTAGTCGCTTCGTCCAGCAACAAAATCGGCGCATCTTTTAGCATCACGCGTGCAATGGCGATGCGTTGGCGTTGCCCGCCCGAGAGTTTGACCCCACGCTCGCCTACATGGGCATCGTAAGCTGTGCGGCCTTTGGCATCGCTTAAATTGAGTATAAATTCATGCGCCTCGGCACGTTTAGCCGCAGCGATCATCTCGGCCTCAGTTGCATCTGGGCGACCGTATAAAATATTGTCGCGCACGCTTCTATGCAAAAGTGACGTATCTTGCGTAACCATGCCAATGCTGGCGCGCAGGCTGTTTTGCGTGACGTTATTAATATTTTGACCATCAATCAAAATATTGCCGCTTTCAACCTCAAAAAAGCGCAATAACAAATTGACAATGGTCGATTTACCCGCGCCAGAGCGGCCTACTAAACCGACTTTTTCGCCTGCTTTAATAGTTAAGTTTAGATTTTTAAGGACTTGTTTTTTATTGCCATGGTTTTGATTGATAGGCGTGGCTAAATTATAGCCAAAATCGACTGCGTTAAACTTCACTTCACCGCGAATACCATTATTCGCCACTTGCAAAGCTTTTGCATTAGCTGCATCGTTAATATTATTGTGCATAGTCAGCGTATTCATGCCGTCTTGCACCGTGCCGACCTGTTCATATAAAGAAGTCATCTCCCACATCACCCAGTGCGAAATGCCGTTTAAGCGCAACGACATGGCAGTTGCAGCGGCAACGCCGCCCACCGAAACCTGACCCTTACTCCATAAATAAAGCGCTGTTAAACCCGTTGCTATAATCAATAACATATTCAGCACGTGGTTGATGATTTCGACCATGCTCACCAGCTCCATTTGGCCGTGTACAGTGCCAATAAACTCGTGCATGGCATCTTTGGCATAACTGGCCTCGCGACCCGCGTGGCTAAACAGTTTTACCGTACTAATGTTGGTATAGGCATCGGTAATACGGCCTGTCATTAAGCTGCGCGCGTCGGCTTGCATGCGTGAAGTTTTGCTTAGGCGCGGCACAAAATAACTTAGCGAGGCCACATAAGCGGCCAGCCACAGCAAAAAAGGGATTGCAATCAAGCTGTTAAAATAAGCCACAATGCCCACCATGCTGCCAAAATAAACCAGCACATACACCATAATATCGGCCACAAT
Organism: Methylotenera sp.; assembly: GCA_014378845.1. Taxonomy (GTDB): domain Bacteria; phylum Pseudomonadota; class Gammaproteobacteria; order Burkholderiales; family Methylophilaceae; genus Methylotenera_A. The sequence continues at coordinate 77,207 of JACMNB010000051.1, forward strand.
AAACCACACATCGCGCACCGCCAGCGCGGTTTGCATGACTTTTGCCGCCACGCGGCCAGCAAATTCATCTTGATAGAAAGACATGCTTTGATTGAGCATCAATCGGTGAAAATTCCAGCGCATGCGCATCGGAAAGTTGGCGGCCAAAGTTTGATGTTTAAACAGCGTTTGCGCCAAAATAAAAATAGTGCTTAAAATCAATGCGGCAGCAATGATATACAACTTATCTGAGTAATATTCCCAAAACATTTGTGGCGGAATATTACTTAGCCAATCGACAATTTTTCCCATCATGGCGAATAAAGCCGCCTCAAACGCAGCAATTAAACCGGTAAAAATGGTCATGCCCAGCAAAAACGGGCGCAAACCTTCTGTGCAGCTCCAAGCAAATGTCCAAAAGCTTTTGGACGGCGTAGCGATTAAGGCTTCTGGAAATGGCGAAGCGAGATTTTGAAACCATTTAAACATGGGGGCATTTTTACGTGATTAAAATACTAACTGTACGAGTGAAAATTGAAAGAATAGTGCGAAATAGCTTAAATATACTGTCATTGTAAGCAAAGCGAAGCATCCAAACTTTAACTCACCTAATACTTGGATTCTTCGCTACGCTCAGATTGACGGAAAATTAATGACTACTATGTGTTTACATTAACAATAATCGTACAGACCGCCTCGGCCGCAATACCTTCGCCGCGGCCAGTAAAGCCAAGTTTTTCGGTAGTAGTGGCTTTAACATTCACTTGCGAAATATCAATATTGCAATCGGCGGCAATATTGGCGCACATTTGCGCGGTGTGAGGCGATAGCTTGGGTGCTTCGCAAATCACGGTTGCATCGATATTATTGATTTTGTAATTATTTTTATGCAATAAATCAATAACATGCCGCAATAAGACACGTGAATCGGCATTTTTATAGGCAGCATCACTTGGCGGAAAATGTTTGCCAATATCGCCTAAGCTGGCCGCACCCAGTAGTGCATCACAAATTGCATGCAGCAACACATCTGCATCCGAATGGCCGTCTAAGCCTATGTCATGGGCGATTTCTACGCCGCCAATAATACATTTACGGCCAAGCACTAACTTGTGAACGTCGAACCCGTGACCTATGCGCATTAAGCTTGCCCTCTATTTTGATAATAATCGAATATGGATTCTAAAAAATGTAAATCTTGCGGATAAGTCACTTTTAAATTACGCATGCTGCCCAGCACCAGTTTTGGTTGCAAACCTTGCGCTTCAATCGCTTCTGCTTCATCTGTAGCAGGGCTGGAAGCCGCATGGCTATTGGCTTGTAGGGCATGCCTTAATACACCATAACGAAACATTTGCGGTGTTTGCGCTTGCCACAAATGCGTACGCGGAATGGTTTTTAGCACCTGACTTTGCTCGCCCGCAAACTTTAGCGTATCGGCCACAGGCAACGCCAGCAAGCCGCCAACAGGGTCGTTTTCCAGTGCGTCAAGTAAATCATCCAGCAAATATTGCGTTAAGCCTGGGCGCGCGGCATCGTGCACCAAAATCCAATCGTCATTTGCCACATCTATCGCCAGCAAAGTGTTTAAAACAGTTTGTGTACGCGTATCGCCGCCCGTGTAATGCAGCTTTAATTTGCTGGCTGGTTCGGGGGTTAAATCGCGCCAAAAAATATCTTTTGGATGCAGCGCAACATGAATGCTGGCAATGCGCGGGTGGTTAAAAAAAGTCTCAATACAGTGCGAAATCAATGGCTTACCGTAAAGTAGCATGTACTGCTTGGGAATGTCGCCAGCCATGCGACTGCCGTTACCAGCCGCGGGGATAATAATATGAAAAAACGCCATGCTAAGATTTTAACATGGCGTTTATTTTAAGGCTTAAATTCAGATTAAAAATCATTCATCGGCAGTTGCGCGACTATTTATCGGCGATTACGTCTAACTATTTAATCATCGGCGATTACGTCTAACTATTTAATCATCTGCGGTTGCGCCGACCATTTAATCATCTGCGGTTGCGCCGACCATTTAATCATCGGCGGTTGCGCCTATCTTATGAATGCTTAAATCCGCGCCATCAAATTCTTCTTCTTGCGTCATGCGCAGGCCAAATATGCTTTTTAGGCCGCCATATACAATCACACCGCCAGCTAGCGCGATGACAATGCCCAAGCCCGTTCCAACTGCTTGAGACATAAAGCTCACGCCGCCCATCCCGCCAAGTGATTTAGCGCCAAAAATACCTGCAGCTAATCCGCCCCAAGCACCACACAAGCCGTGCAGCGGCCATACGCCAAGCACATCATCAATTTTTAAGCGGTTTTGAGTGACGGTAAATGCCCACACAAATAAACCGCCCGCAATGGCCCCTGTAGCCAATGCGCCAAGTGGGTGCATAATATCAGAGCCCGCACACACCGCTACCAAGCCAGCCAATGGGCCATTGTGCACAAAACCTGGGTCATTTTTGCCGATTATCAACGCGGCAAGTGTGCCGCCAACTAGCGCCATTAATGAGTTAACTGCAACCAAACCCGAAATGCCTTGAATGGCTTGCGCAGACATCACATTAAAGCCAAACCAACCAACCGTGAGTATCCATGCGCCTAGTGCTAAAAAAGGAATGTTTGAAGGCGGATGAGCATTAATGCGGCCATCTTTATTATATCGACCACTGCGTGCGCCCAGCAAAATGACCGCCGCTAGCGCAATCCAGCCGCCCATAGCGTGCACGACAACTGAGCCCGCAAAATCATGAAATTCTGCGCCAAAGCTGGTTTTAAGCCAATCTTGAATGCCGTAATGGTGGTTCCAAGCGATGCCTTCAAAAAACGGATATACAAATCCTACCAACAAAAAAGTTGCTGCAATTTGCGGGTTAAATTTTGCACGTTCTGCAATACCGCCAGAAACAATAGCAGGAATAGCCGCCGCGAATGTGAGTAAAAAGAAGAACTTAACTAAGCCAAAGCCGTTTTTAGCGGCCAGTACTTCTGCGCCACTAAAAAAATCAATGCCGTACGCAATGCTATAACCGATGAAAAAATAGGCAATGGTAGAAACACTAAAATCCACCATAATTTTAACTAGCGCGTTCACTTGGTTTTTACGGCGCACTGTGCCTAACTCTAAAAACGCAAAACCTGCATGCATTGCCAGCACCATAATAGCGCCAAGCAAAACAAATAGGACATCTCCCGCTGAAACTAAAGCTTCCATTTTAAATCATCTCCCTAAAATACGTTTTAATCGTCAATATTTTTATGTTAAACCGCTGTTATGCAAGCAAAAAATAAGCCATTTGCAAGAGTGCTGATTTTATTAGTTTTTTTTTGGTGAGCGCATATTTATTGCACTTAATTAGTGCTAGCTATAGTGCACTGCACTTAATTGGAGCATTTATTAAGTCAACAAACAAACAATAAAGCCGCCCACAAAAAAAGAAGCCTTGGCTAAAATCACACAGTTAAAGAGTAAGCAAAATGCGGATATTAAATCTGTTAACAAAGTAATTGGGTTCAATCTTCGCCATCTTGCATAAAAACTTGCAACGCGACTTAGCGGATACAAATTGGCGATGCAGCTTGATGAACTGGGGCCGTGACCACAACATGAAGTAAGCGATTGATTATAAAACAATATATGGGCTATAACAGCGAGTTAAAAATGCTTCGCCAAGCCTTAATTTCACTTTTTTTATAGCATGCTAACCGTATAGTTATTGAGTACAAACTTCTCCGCTTCAGGGTTGCCCGCCCAGAAATGAAAAAACTCTCGCACTACCACTAAAAAAAGGCGGCGATTTTTTTTCACTTCAAACAGCGGCAAAGTAGCATCGACCGCGATGCGGTAAACTTTGTTGTTTTTATCTGGCGCATCACGCAGGCGCACCAACAAAATTTTAGCCAGCTTTAAACGCGTGTCAATTAGGGTTTGATCGGCATTTTCGAAGCGCAAGGCCTTGGTATAACCTTTTAAAGCCCAGCTATCGGTGGTGCCAAATTTTTCGGTATCAACAGCATGCCAAAGACTGCTTAAGCTGACTTCTATTGGCTTCCAATCGATGGGCAAGGGGTCATGCGTTGCATGTTTACTAAACAGGGAAACCGCTTTTAAATCATTGATCCAAAACGGGTAATACTCACGCGCGATAATTAAACTCTCTGGCCAATCATCATTGGCCACGTCATCCATTAGCACCTCAATGGCCGTGCGGTATTCGTGTCCATTAAGTGCTTTATCGCTTAGCAAGCGCATTAATTTGTTTAAAAAATTGACGCGCGGCACAAAAGTTTCAGGGCCAAACCCTTTGCCAGTTAGCAGCTTAATATACACTTCTAGTGCTTGCTGCTCGCGCGGGTTAATATTCATAATAGGTATTCATGGCTAGAATTGCATGGTTTAGATTGAATGGTTTAATTTGCATGGTTTAATTTTTATCGTTTAATCGCAGCTAACTTTGCATATAAACAGTTGTTAATTATATTTTTAATATTTATTTTAATGTTACTGCACAATCTGTTGAATAATATAATAAAACGCACCTATAGTATTACATTAATTAATTATTATTTTGTCGTCAATCTTTAAAAAGTAAACATTATGTTTGAACTTCTATTACTTGCACTGCTGCTAACGGCCGCTTGGTTTTGGTTAGATAGTATTGCCAAACGCGAAATTGCTATTAACTACGGGCGTGAGCTTGCGCAACGTTGTAACTTGCAATTGCTAGATGAAACAGTGGCTTGCAATATAATACGCTTGGGTCGCGATAACCGTGGACATGCACAATTGCTGCGTATTTATGAATTTGATGTAAGCGCCAATGGCGCAGATCGCATGCAGTGCAACTTACAGTTACTCGGTAAACAGCTGCAAACTTGGCATATTCCGCCCTACGCGCAGGCCGATTCTGCCGCCAGCAATGTCTACAAAATTCACTAATATTAGGCATTAATGCATTACATTGGTCGTTTTGCGCCCTCGCCTACTGGGCCGCTACATTTTGGCTCGCTGGTGGCGGCGGTTGCCAGTTATTGCGACGCCAAATCAAATGGCGGCCAATGGTTGGTGCGTATTGAAGATTTAGATACGCCGCGCGAAGTGGCTGGCGCCGCCGATACTATTTTGCGCAGCTTGGAGGCTTTTGGCTTTGAGTGGGATGCGCCCGTTATTTATCAGAGCCAACGCGCTGCAATTTACCATGATTATTTGCATGCGTTGAAAGCCACTGACTTGATTTACGCCTGCACTTGCTCTCGCAAAGAAATTACTGATTCCAGCATTATTAGCGGTTTAGATGGCCCGGTTTACCCTAAAACTTGCATCAACAAAAAGCCACACAAACTGTCGAGCGGTTGTAGCGCGCCTACAATCCTTACAAATGCTTGCTCTTGGCGCATTAATGTTGCTGATGCATCAACAATCAGTTTTGTTGATGGGATTCAAGGCGAACTTTCGCAGCATTTACCAACTAAAGTTGGCGATTTTATTTTAAAGCGAAAAGATGGGATTTTTGCGTATCAACTGGCGGTTGTCGTCGATGACGCACTGCAAAATATCACGCATATTGTGCGCGGCGCCGATTTATTAGAATCCACGCCGCGCCAAATTTATTTGCGAAATTTGTTAAACTTTATTTTGCCAAGCTTTGCACCTATTAGCTACGCGCATGTGCCAGTTGCATGCAACGCGGCTGGTGAAAAGCTCAGCAAGCAAACGCTTGCCAAGCCAATAGATACGGGCATAGCCAGCCATTTAATGGTTGAAGCGTTAAGCTTTTTAGGACAAATGCCGCCTGCAGATCTAAAAAATGCCCGCCTTGCTGAATGCTGGCTTTGGGCGATTAAACATTGGAATTTAGAAAGCGTAACGGAACAAACTCAAATCAAGATAATCGAGTAAGTCGCCATTAAATGAGAGTGTCATCAAAAAATACCGCGCAAGCTCTGCCTGCTTCTTTGGCGCGGTACATCGCTTTATCGGCATCGCTGATGATTTGTTGTGGGTTTAAGCCAACCTTAAATAAGCGAATTCCTACGCTAGCTGTCACTGCAAGCGTTTGCTGGTAATAAATAACGGGATCTGCCACTTGTTTAATTATTTTATCTGCAACAGATCGCGCCACATAACGCGCAATTTTTTTATCAGGGCTTAGTTTTAGTAAAATAATAAACTCGTCACCGCCAATACGACCAACCAGATCTTCGCTGCGCACGCAAGCTTTTAGCCGTTCGGCTACATTCATCAATACGGCATCTCCAGCCTCGTGACCATATATATCATTAACAGGCTTAAAACCATCTAAATCAATGACTAAAACTGCAGCAAAATTGTGATTTTTTGCATTGTTTGTCAAGATTACACTTAAATAATCTAACACTAGGCGCCTATTAGCCAAATTAGTCAGCGCATCGCTGTGTGCCTTGTAATTAACGTCAACCACCGTCTCATCTCGCTCGTCAACAAACGGCTTCACAATAAAAAAGTAAATAAGTGGCGTAGTTAAGGAGACTAAGAAAAATGGGGCTAGTAATACCTCGCCCCAAGTGCCTTCTAAAGAAGGTGTTATTCGAAGAAGTGCCATGATGAACAGCTCTAAACAAAATTCAATCAAAGCGATTCTGTACAGGATTTGCTTAATAGACGGTCTATCGTGCTTGACAAGCAACCTAGAAATTTCTTTAATCATAATTGCGTACCTTATTAAAGCATGACTCATTTCTTTTTTTTGAAGCTTAACTCAGCATATTTATCTAAGCAAATGTTAAAATAACGTAATGGCTAAATTTAACGATTCTTTACAACATTTTCTCTTCGAGGACATGATCAACCAACCCATGCCCATTCGCGGCAATATCGTTCATTTAAATCATACCTTTCGGCAAGTTTTAAAGCATCAAAATTTACCGCAAGTGCTAAAACAGGCCTTGGGCGATTTAATGACGGCTAGCGTGTTGTTGTCGAGTACGCTTAAAATGCAGGGCGTGATGGTACTGCAATTGCAAAGCAAAGGTGCGCTTAAATTGCTGGTGGTGGAATGCCGCTCGGATTTAAAATTACGCGCCACCGCCAAGTGGGACGTCGACTGGTTTGAGGCGCAAGCAACCCAATTGCAAAATATTTCATTTGCAGAATTACTTGAACAGGGTCAATTTGTGATCACGCTTGACCCAACCGAGGGCGAGCCTTACCAAGGAATTGTACCAATTGAGGGCAATACCATCGCCGAAATGTTGCAAAATTATATGATGCGATCGCAGCAGATTGATACATCGTTGTGGCTACATTGTGACGGCGAAAATGCAGCTGGAATGCTACTGCAAAAACTACCAAACGTTGCCGAATATGACCCTTCTTTAGAGGATTTTGATGCGTGGAACCGCGTTAATCATTTGGCCAATACATTAACTAACCAAGAGCTGCAAAACCTAGCGCCAGCAAGCTTATTAACGCGATTATTTGCCGAAGAAGACATTCGCTTATTTGAAGCAAAACCGACGCAGTTTTACTGCAGTTGCAGCAAAACTAAGGTAGGCGGTATGTTGCGCATGTTAGGTGTAGACGAGGTGAATAGCATTTTGACTGAGCAAGGTCATATTGACGTGAATTGCGACTTTTGCAATAAGCATTACGCATTTGATGCGGTAGATGCTACGGCTTTATTCGCCAGTGACCCTGTAGTAAACTTAAGTAAATCAACGCATTAGCGACAAAATTGCGGTAAATACTCAGCTGGCACAGTGGTTTTATTTTCGCCTTTGATGGTCATTTTATCGGGCGCTTTGGCGTTGCCGCACACCCAAGCAATTGGCACTATTGGCGATTCTTCAATGACCGCTGGGCGAAATGATAATACTTTTGCCGCGATTTTTGGGTGCGCCTTGTTGCCAAACGTCATGTTGATGACGCCGTCCTTCACCTCAAGCGCGCTCACAAAATTATTCACTACTTTTTCTGAGGTTGGCAGGCCCGTTTCTGTATTATCTGCAGGCAAAGTCTTTGCCGCTTTCCAACTCGCTGCAATTGGCTCTTTTGCAATATCGGCCAGCGGCATGGCCGCAATTACCTGCTCTTTTATAATGCGCCCCATTTGTGATGGAATCGCAATCGACGCCAAAATGGCAATAATGGCGACCACCACCATCATCTCTATTGCAGAAAATCCAAGTTGTTTACCGTGCATTTTTAATCCTTAATTATCAGCGACTTGTCGAGAGCGTTCAAACAAACACACTGCTGCCGCTGCGGCTGCGTTTAGCGATTCCAAATTTTTACGCATCGGTATGCTAATTTGCTGGCTAGCTGCTTGAAGCGTTTTTGCGCTTAAGCCTACGCCTTCATTGCCAATGATAAATGCACACGGCTGCGTTAAGTCTTGTGCGTACAGTGATTGGCCTCGCATGGTAGCGGCGAAAGTATTGCCTGAAAAATTTTGCAGCGCGCTCACCATCTCTACGCCCTCAATAATTGGCACATAAAACTGCGCACCTTGGCCACCGCGCAAGGCTTTGGGCGACCACGCATCGGTGCAACCTTTGCTTAAATACACTGCTTGCACCCCCGCGCCAAGCGCTGTGCGCAGCATGCTGCCCAAATTGCCTGGGTCTTGAATATCTTCTAACATTAACGCAAATGTCACCTCGGCTGGCGGCGCAATTTGCGGCCAAGATTTTGGAATAGTAATGACAGCCAAAATGCCCGTACTATTAGCAACAGGGGTTAATTCGGCAAACATCAACGTTGGCAACATGATTGTGCTGACATGCTCTAGGTGTTGCATTAGCTGCGTCGCTTCAAGCGAGCTTTTGCCTTCTGGAATGATCATCAGCTCAGGCTCGGCTTGGTCAGTTCCAGCAAATGCTTGGCAATAGCTTTCAATTAAATGCACGCCGTCTAACAGCGTTTTGCCCTCAGCGCGGCGCTCGCGCGCACTATCGGCCAATTTCTTTTGGTATTTAAAAATTGGGTTGTCGCGTGAAGTGATGTGTTTAAAGGCCATGGCTTACTTAGTTAACAATTGTTTACGTATTCTAACTTAGCCCGCTTGTTAATTCATAGGTTTGGGCGCAAATTAACGTTGCTTTTCCAAAATTTTAAATCAAAAATCCACAATTAATAAATAAATAGAGGAGCTTAAAATGAATTTAACAAAACGGTCGGTTGCAGAATTAATTGGTACATTCTGGTTGGTATTGGGTGGTTGCGGCAGCGCGGTATTAGCGGCGGGCATACCAGAGTTGGGCCTTGGTTATTTAGGCGTTTCATTGGCGTTTGGCTTAACCGTGGTCACCATGGCTTATGCCATTGGCTATATTTCGGGTTGCCATTTAAACCCCGCCGTTTCAATTGGGTTGTTTGCAGGCGGCCGTTTTAAAGCATCAGAATTGCCGCATTACATTATCGCGCAAGTGCTGGGCGCGATTTTGGCTTGCTTGGTCATTCGCGCCATTGCTGGCGGTGCAGAAGGCTACGCAGGCGGCTTAGCTAGCAACGGTTTTGGCGCGCACTCACCACATGGCTACAGCATGATGGCAGGCTTTATTTGCGAAGTGGTGATGACTGCCATGTTTTTATTCATCATTATGGGCGCAACCGACAAACGTGCACCCGCAGGCTTAGCGCCGTTGGCGATTGGTTTAACACTAGCCTTAATTCACATGATTAGCATTCCTGTCACCAACACATCTGTTAACCCAGCACGTAGCACAGGCCCTGCTTTGCTAGAAGGCGGCATTGCGCTTGATCAACTTTGGCTATTTTGGGTTGCCCCAATTATTGGCGCGGTAATTGGCGCGTTGATTTATAACTTTGTGTGTCATGACGATTAGGACGATTAAATAACACAAGTGTAGGAGCGAATTTTAAATCGCGAAGACGTAACAAAATTCGCGATTTAAAAATCGCTCCTACTAAAACAAAAAAGCCCGCCTTGTGTGGGCTTTTTTTCACCTCACGCTATAATACGTGATGACTAAAAAACTCGGCGCTACAATTTCACTAGAACGCATCCTTAGCAAGCAAGGTTTTGGCACGCGTAAGCAATGTCGCATTATGATTATTAACGAAGAAATCACAGTGAACGGCGCACTTTGTGGTGACCCAGACACAACATTTTCGCCAGAAAATTTAAGTTTTACAGTAAAAGGTGAAGCGTGGGATTACAAAGAAAAATCCTATTTAATGATGCACAAACCCAGCAATTACGAGTGCTCGCACAAAACCCAGCACCACCCGACTATTTACAGCTTGTTGCCACATCCTTTGGTGGTTAGAGATGTGCAATGTATCGGCCGATTAGATGAAGATACCACTGGCTTGATTTTGATTTCTGACGATGGCCAATTTATTCACCGCATGAGCTCACCCAAGCACAAAGTGCCAAAAGTATATGAGGTAACTTGCAAACACGTGATGAGTGATGAGCAAATTGCCCATATTTTAAAAGGCGTAAAATTAATTGATGAACCCGCACCAATTGCCGCGCTAGCGTGCGAAAGAATAAGCGATAACGTGATTCACATGACACTGAGCGAGGGCAAATATCACCAAGTTAAGCGCATGGTAGCCGCCATTAGTAACCGCGTTGAAGGCTTAAAACGCATACAAATTGGTGCGCTAAAATTGCCTGATGATTTAAAGGTGGGCGAATGGCGCTGGTTGAGCGACAACGATATGAACAACTTAAGGAGCAAGGAATGAATCTGAAAAAATCATTCATTATATTATTAAGTTTTTTGATTGCTGCTTGCATGGGTGTGCCAAGCAATGTAAAAGTGGTCGATAATATCAATGCAAATCAATACCTTGGCACTTGGTACGAAATCGCGCGGCTAGATCAATCGTTTGAACGCGGCTTAGAAAAAATTAGCGCAACCTACAGTTTAAAAGATGATGGTGGCATTAAAGTGCTTAACCGCGGCTTTAATGTCAAGCAAAATGAATGGAAAGAAGCCGAAGGTAAAGCGTACTTTGTGGATGCTGCAAATGCTAATAAAACCAATACTGGCAAGCTAAAGGTGAGCTTTTTTGGGCCATTTTACGGCGCATATAACATTATTGCGCTAGATGCCAATTACCAACACGTGATGATTTGCGGGCCAGATAAAAGCTATTTATGGATACTTTCCCGTACGCCACAACTGGCTGAGCCGATTAAGCAAGGCTTAATCGCGCAAGCCAAAGCGCTTGGGTTTGCGACGGATAAACTGATTTACGTCAAGCACAACTAATTTATTTCTAAAGAGACCTTTGCACGAATACCGTTTTAACCAAAAAATCTCTCAACTCGTCATTCCAGCGGAGGCTGGGATCCAGGCAGGCAACATACCAACAACTCTTGCTAGCGCCAAAAAAAAGTGAAAATTTAAATTTTTGAACTCTAAATCAATAGGTTAAATATTGAATTACCAGCTTAGCTCACTTAACTTTTTCACAAAAAATTGTACCTTGACTGGATTCCAGCCTCCGCCGGAATGAAAAATTTATGTTACATTTTTGAAAAGTGATACTTGAATATGTCTCGTGCAAAGGTGTCCAAAAGTTTTATTTCTTGAGTGCGCTTAATTTAAAACCCGCTTTTTTAAATGCCGCAATTAGGCCGTTATCGCCAGCCAAGTGCGATGCGCCAACCGCAATAAACACGGGCTTTTCGTTAGCCACTGGAATCGCGCGCTGTGCCATCACCACATTACGTTCATCCAACAATTTAACACGCATTTTTGCCCAAATTTCTTTGGGTAGCATGCCGCCTGTAATTTGCTCGTCCAGCGCGCTGACTTTATCACTATCACCATTTAAATAAGCGGTCATTAATCGCTCGAAATCGGCCTCTTTTTGTTGTGGCGTGCGTTTTAATACAGCGCGTAACATCACCATTTGTTCATCCATACTAAACGCATCCATAATGCTAAAATGCTCAACGCTACTTTCCAAGCCTTTGATTTCTTTGCCAAAATCTTCTGATTTAGTCATCAGCAAATTGTCTTGCGCAAACTCAGTTTGTGGCTTGGGCAAATCGAAAACAACAGCCAGCAACCACGGTTTCATTTGCATTGCCGCGCCAAGATGCATAACATGAAAATCGGCCAAGTCGCGCACTTGGTCAAACTCAGCTTGCGTGAGTAAACTCGGCAAACTAGCGTCTTTCATCATAAAAATACTGGGGTCTTGAGTCGGTTCAGCTTCCATCATAAACGTGTCCACGCTTTTCATGGCTTCTAACATTTTTGGTGTCATGTCAGACACACGATTATCATCGGTATGCATGGTGCCAAACAGATAACTGGTTTTACCTGTGGGTGATTCTAGCTTCCAAAATAAGCCTTTTTCGGTGGCAAAGGCAGCGATGGAAAAACATAAAAATAGAATTGCCGTGATTAGGTGGAAACCATGTTTGCGAAATTTAGCCATGCTGCGCCTTTAATGAATGTAATGAAACAATGACTTCGCAAGATGATATTTGGTTCAGATTAGTTGGTTTTTGTAGGAGCGGCTTTCAGCCGCGAACCAATACTTATTAACTTTACAAATCCTGTTCGGGGCTGCAAGCCCCTCCTACCATTAATGCGCTTTTTTAGCCTTGCTAAAAACAGGTCTAGCAGCATTCTTAAAGTTATTAAAGGCTTTTGGCAACACTTTTGGCTTAAACACACTGCCGTCCGATTGCCGCACAGTGCCCATCACCGCAGGCTGAAAGGCTGGCACCAAATGCTTTTTGCTATTGCCAATTAAATCCGCCCTGCCCATTTTTTTAAGCGCTTCACGCAGCATCGGCCAGTTAGCAGGATCGTGATAACGGATGAAAGCCTTATGCAGCTTGCGCTGAGTGCCACTTTTAGGAACAGCGACACTCTCAGAATCTGCCGTTACCTTGCGTAACGGGTTTTTACCGCTGTGATACATGGCAGTCGCCATTGCCATTGGCGTGGGCGTAAAGTTCTGCACTTGGTCTAACCTAAATTCATATTTTTTTAACCACAGCGCTAAATTCAGCATGTCATCATCGGTGGTGCCAGGGTGCGATGCGATAAAGTAGGGAATTAAATACTGTTTTTTGCCGACTTCTGCACTGAATTTTTCAAACATGGCTTTAAATTCGTCATACGCGCCCATGCCTGGCTTCATCATCTTGCTTAAGACATTTTCCTCAGAGTGTTCTGGTGCGATTTTTAAATAGCCACCCACATGATGTTGCACTAGCTCTTTGACGTATTCTGGCGATTTAACCGCCAAGTCATAACGTAAACCACTGCCGATTAAAATCTTTTTAACGCCTTTAATCGCGCGGGCTTTGCGATACAGCTGAATCAACGCACTATGGTCAGTGTTTAAATTTTCGCAAATACCTGGGTAAACACAGCTAAGTTTACGGCACGATTGCTCGATTTTTTCGCTTTTACACGCAATGCGATACATATTGGCGGTTGGCCCGCCAAGGTCAGAAATCACGCCCGTAAAGCCATCCACTTTATCGCGAATTTCTTCGACTTCTTTCAAAATCGATTCTTCACTGCGGCTTTGAATAATGCGGCCTTCATGCTCGGTAATGCTGCAAAACGTACAACCGCCAAAGCAGCCGCGCATAATGTTCACACTAAACCGAATCATCTCCCACGCGGGGATTTTTGCTTTGCCATAGATTGGATGCGGCGCACGCGCATAAGGCATGTCGTACACATAATCCATCTCTTTTGTCGTCAACGGAATTGGCGGTGGGTTCAGCCAAACTTCGCGGTCACCATGCTTTTGCACTAAGGCGCGCGCATTGCCAGGGTTGGCTTCCAAATGAAGAACTCTAGAAGCGTGAGCATATAAAATTGGGTCTTTTGAAACTTCTTCGTAATCAGGCAAACGCACCACCTGCTTGCTACGATCTGCCTTAGGTTTGCGCACAATTTCGATGGCTTTTGTGCCTTCTGGTAAAGCTGGTTTTGCGCTGCTTTCTTCCGTTGCGCAACTCGCATCTGCCTTGCCCATCTTCATTTCATAAGGGTCAATGGCTTTATCAATCGTGCCTGGGCGGTCTAACTTGGTGCTTTCAATCTCGTCCCAGCCTTCGGGTATGGCTTTGAGTAAAAACGCGGTGCCGCGAATATCTTGAATATCCGCCACTTTTTCGCCTTTGGCGATGCGGTGGCTCAACTCAACCAGCGCGCGTTCTGCATTGCCGAACAGCAAAATATCGGCTTTAGAATCTACTAAAATACTGCGGCGAACCTTGTCACTCCAGTAATCGTAATGCGCGATGCGGCGCAAACTGGCTTCGATACTACCAATAACAAGCGGCACTTGGCTATAAGCCTCGCGACAGCGTTGGGAGTACACCAGCACCGCCCTATCTGGCCGTTTATTAGGCGCGGCATCTGGCGTATAGGCATCGTCACTACGGATTTTGCGGTCGGCGGTGTAGCGATTCACCATGCTATCCATATTGCCAGCAGTAATACCAAAATATAAATTCGGTTTGCCAAGCGTTTTAAATGCTTTGGCGTCCGTCCAATCGGGCTGCGCGATAATACCGACGCGGAAACCCTGCGCCTCAAGCAATCGCCCTACTAGCGCCATGCCAAAACTGGGATGATCGATATAGCAATCGCCCGTCACCAAAATAATATCGCAAGAATCCCAACCCAATTCATCCATCTCGGCGCGACTCATCGGTAACATTTTGGCCGTGCCAAAGCGTTTCGCCCAATACGGGCGATAGGTGTGGATCGGTTTGGTTAGATTGTTGGTGTAAATTTCCATGGAAGACTAATTGAATAGCAAAGCAAGAATTAAGCATTCGCATTTTACGCGGTAATGATTTGATTAAAAAGCTTTTTTAATATGAATTGTGTAAGTGCTGGCTTAAGAATATCATACTTAGTATGAATAAAATTACTGATAAAACAACATACGCAGTTTCGGGCATGACCTGCGGCGGCTGCGTAGCCCGCGTTAAAGCAGCGTTGAGTCAATTTTCAGCAGATGTAAAAGTAACTTTAGAGCCGCCGCAAGCGGTGTTAAGCGCACCCAGCGTTGACATTTCCGCACTCAATACCGCGCTTATTACAGCCGGAAACTACCAACTTAGTGAAATAAGCAATGCCCCAATTATTGCCAACGGCGTTAGTGAAAAAAACAGTTGGTTTACCACCTATAAGCCCTTAATATTGGTTTTTGCATACATTCTATTGGTAACTTTAGCCGCAGAATATTCTGCTGGCAGTTTTGAATTACACCGTTTTATGCCCAACTTTATGGCGGGCTTTTTCTTGGTTTTCTCGTTTTTTAAAATGCTCGATTTAGCAGGTTTCGCCAATAGTTATAGCATGTACGATATGCTTGCCAAGCGCTTTTCGGCATATGGTTATATTTACCCATTTATCGAGCTGGGCCTAGGAACCTCGTATCTATTGGGCTACACGCCGATGCTGATTAATCTTCTCACGCTAATTGTGATGGCGTTTTCTAGTATTGGCGTGATTTTGGCGGTAATGAATAAACAAAAAATTAAATGCGCTTGCCTTGGCACGGGGTTTAATTTACCCATGACCACGGTGACGATTATCGAAGATTTGCTGATGGCTGGCATGGCGGCCTGGATGTTAATTTAATTTCAAAATCTTATAAATATCCGCTCGTCTAGAAATCCGCTGTTGGTGAGCTTGTCGAACCATGTGACCTTCGACAAGCTCAGGCCGAACGGAAATAATTGAAGTTATAAAATATGAGCAATAGCTATTATCAGCTTAGCGCAGGCCGAGTGGCGGCAATTGAGGGTGATTGCGATTTTCCACCATTAGAAAACGCCTTAATCGAACCCAACGGTTTAATTGCAATTGGCGGCGATTTGTCTGCCGCGCGGCTGATAAATGCTTATAGCTTAGGTATTTTTCCGTGGTACAACGCGGGCGATCCAATCATGTGGTTTAGCCCAAATCCGCGCATGGTGCTGTATCCTGCCGAGCTAAAAATATCAAACTCGCTTAAAAAAACCATTAATCGTAATGCCTTTGAAACACGCATTAACACTAGCTTTTCAGCGGTGATTGCTGCTTGCGGTAAAATACCCAGAAACAATCAAGCCGGCACTTGGATTACCGATGAAATGGTTGCCGCCTACTGCCAATTACACGCACTTGGCTACGCAATGTGCGCCGAGGCTTGGCAAGATGGTCAATTGGTTGGCGGCTGTTATGGCATAAAAATTGGCCGCATGTTTTATGGTGAAAGCATGTTTCATACGCAAACTGACGCCAGCAAAGTTGCTTTTGTAAGTTTAGTTAATTGTCTTATTAATCAACAGGTTGAACTGATAGATTGTCAAATGAAAACACCGCTTTTGTCCAGCTTTGGCGGCCGCGAGATACCGCGCGACGAATTTATCAATAATTTAACCCATTTGTTGTAGGAGCAGATTTATCCGCGATGACTGCCTACTTTCACAATTGCATCGCGGATAAATCCGCTCCTACAAGTTTAGCGCTATAATTTACTCATGACACTTCCATCTGAGCCCGCCTTACATAAACTACAGTTTTACGTCACCACTCCCTATGCTTGCGGTTATTTGCCCAATCAACTCGCCCAAAGCTTAATTGCCACGCCGCATCACTTGGTGGATGCGAATCTTTATAGCGGCCTTATACAGCAAGGCTTTCGGCGCAGTGGCAAGTTTGCTTACAGACCCCACTGCGAAAACTGTAACGCCTGTATAGCGGTGCGCGTTGTGCTGCCAGATTTTTTGCCTAATCGCAGCCAAAAACGTGCTTTTAAACAGCATGCAGACTTAACTGCGCGCGTAATGCCGCTTGGGTATCACGATAGTCATTTTGGGCTCTACACTACCTATCAAGCCGCGCGCCACCCCGATGAACATGTAAAAAAACAAGCCGAAGCGCACCGCACGGCACACATTCAAAACGAGGCCGATGAATACCGCCACTTTTTGTGCCAAAGCAACGTTGAATCTTTAATGGTGGAGTTTAGCGACGCCAACAATCAGGTTAAAATTGTCAGCGTGATTGATATTGTTAATGATGGCGTATCGGCTGTTTATACGTTTTACGATACAACACAAACTAAAGCGAGCTATGGCACTTATTCTATTATGTGGTTAATTGAGTGGACAAACATGCTTGGCTTACCTTACTTTTACTTAGGTTATTGGATAGCCGAAAGCCAAAAAATGGCTTATAAACAAGCATTTAAACCGCAAGAAAAGCTGATTGATGGTGAGTGGATTTAGTATTTCATCGCCATTAAATCGTCAATTGCAAGTTGACTAATCTCAATTTTCACGCCTAATTCTGTCGGTTTACGGCCTAGTAAAATGGGCAACATATTCAGCGCAGGCACGTTATGGCCTTGCATCAATTCAAAGTGGCCAAATGATAGCGGCGTGCAAGCTAACACATCAAAAACATGGCTGGCCAAGCGCACAATTAACTTTGGCATCGCCAATTGCTGCGCGGGGTTTAGCCTATTTACCGCGCGCAATTTGGCTAAATATTGTGGAATCGTCATCTCGTCACTACCGCCAAGCTCAATTATTGATGGCCATTTTTCTGCCTTTAAGCACAATTTAGCCACTGCTTCACCTAAATCGGTCACTTGCAGCGGCGCAACTAAACCTTTGCTTTGCATCACAAATTGTAGCGGCCATGCGGCCACACGCCTAAACCATTTGGCGCCATAGCCCCCTTCTCCATCTAGCAGGCTTGGCCTTACAATGATCGCATTTGCGCCGCTGGCCAAAATGGCTTGTTCGCCCCAATATTTGCTAGTAATAAAGCCACTTTTTGCACACGCCGATAAACCAATGGCTGATATTTGAATCAGCTTAATACCAGTTTGGGCGCAAGCATCGGCAAGGCTTTCAACCGAAAATGTGTGAATTTTAGCGTAACTTTCACCTTTTCTTTCGCGCAAAATACCAACTGAATTCACCACTACATCAAAGCCCTTAATGACAGAAAGCCAATCGTCGGCTTGCTGCATATTTTGCATTTTTACTGGTAGCTGACTGTTTTGCTTAACCGCTTTACGACTGCCAATTACCACCTGTGCACCTTGTAATTGCAGTTTGGCGACAATATTGCGCCCAATAAAGCCATTACCACCCAATACTAAAACTCTCATGCAACCCCTTTCATTTAACGGTGTAAATAGATTTTTGGTAATTTCTTTTATTTCTGTATTGACAGAAATATATGACAGATGTGATAATGTGTCAACTACTATTTTTTACAAGGCCATGACCATGATTGAAACAACCACATTAAATAGCGAGCGCGACCA
Source organism: Methylotenera sp. (assembly GCA_014378845.1). GTDB lineage: Bacteria > Pseudomonadota > Gammaproteobacteria > Burkholderiales > Methylophilaceae > Methylotenera_A. Next base: position 95,475 of record JACMNB010000051.1, read on the forward strand.
TCTGAACAACCCAGCTCAGCCAAGCGATGCAATCCAATTAAGTGAGCTAGGCAACCAATTTGTGTTGCATTGGGGCGAAATGGGCACGCGTTGGGGCATTAATCGCACGGTTTCGCAAATTCACGCGCTACTCTATTACACAGGTAAACCCGCCAATGCAGAGCAAATTGCCGATGCGCTGCAAATTGCGCGTAGCAATGTCAGTAACAGCCTGAAAGAATTGCAAAACTGGAAGCTGGTTCGCATTACCCACATGATGGGCGACAGGCGTGATTATTTTGAAACTTCGTTAGATATTTGGGCGCTGTTTAGCACCGTTATTACCGAGCGTAAAAAGCGCGAATTTGACCCAACGGTGGCATTTTTGCAAGAGTTTTATGCCAATAATAGTTTTAACAACAATGAGTTAGAAAGTAAAAAACGTGTCAAAGAAATGCTCGATTTAATGCAGACAGTTTCAATTTGGGGCGATGAAATGATTAAACTAAAACCCGAGACGCTAACCAAAATTATGAAATATGGCGCAAAAATAAAGGCCTTAATAGGCGGATAACTTTAAAAATAATTAAATGTTGAAAGACTTAAACTGGAAAGAACAATTGATGCCAATACAATACCCACTGACTATTTACTATGACGCCAGTTGCCCGCTTTGCGCGGCTGAGATGCATACTATTAAAGAGACTGACTTTGAAAACAAGCTAATTTTGGTCGATTGCTCCAATGATGCGTTTGCCGAACCTGCATTCTGCCCAAGCAATAAAGCTGCCATGATGGCAGGCATTCACGCAGTAGATGCAGCCGGCCTATGGATTAAAGGCGTGGACGTATTTGAAATTGCCTACAAAGCAGGCGGATTTAACAAGCTTGGCCAATTTTGGGGCAATAAAACCTTGCGCCCACTGCTCACGCGCGCTTACCCGCTAATTGCAGATAATCGTCATTGGTTAAGCAAAACGCCGCTGCCGTATTGGCTAAATAAGATGTTGCGCTTTTGCGCGGCAAAAAAACCAACCCATTTGTTATGAAATTTGAGTCGCTTAGCGATAGACTATCAGACTGTTGCTGCAAGTAATCAATCGTTCTTTAGCGTATTGCTCAACAATTATTGATGAAGGCGTAAATGAATACACACAAACAATCAACCCTTCTTGGGCTCACTTTTGGCATTCTTGCTGCTGTATGCCTTATTGTTGGCTTTGTTCTTATAACGCTTGGTGGCAGGTAGGTGTCAGCCATGATGTAATGAATAACATCTTAGTGCTGGGCGCTTTTCTAATCGGTTTTGTGATATTTTTAATAGCCAATGTTGTAGTTACCATTGAGCAAATAAAACACAAAGCCCCGCAACGCGTCATTCTAATTGCATGGGCTCCCATTGGTTTTGCTATTGCAGGGTTGTGAGATGGATAAAAATCCTGAAAACATCATAGAATTAACGCGTTACAGATCTCTATACGCAAATGCGGACCCATTAATGATGTATAGCGGCTCTAGATTAGCCGCAACCTTTAAAACCGTAACTGTTTTTTTAGATTGTTCGATTAACGAAAATACTCAGTCCGTTAAGTTTGCGGTAATCCCGCCAAAATCGTACCAAGAAATAAGCAGCTTTATTGGTCAATTAAACAACTCAACCAATCCTTACCATACGACAGAGCCTGATATTTTAGTTTATCAATACTATTATTATGCTAATCACGTTGAGGTGGCACCTGCATTATCGTTATCTGGCAGCGCTAACATGGATTTATGGAAAGAGAATAGCCCTGTTATATCGGTGCATATTAACAATTTAAATAGCCAATCAATTGCGCGATTAGAAATTGATGGTCAGGCACTCGCACTTGGTGCTAACCCTTGGCAATCTGACGAAAAAGACAGCAACTGCAAAAGCTACGCACCCAATCTGATTAGCAAATTAAATGCGCCATTGCAAGTGCGCTGGCAATTTAGCGAGGGCAACGCAACATGGCATGAAGCATTAGTAACGGTGCCTAAACTTAACGAAACATTGAGTAAGCCAGCTTGGAAAGAACGTGAAAAAAACTTGTATTTGTATTTTCAAAACAATGGCGAAGTGGCAGCACAATTACTGCAAGTAGTCGTGCTTAAAAACGATAAAATTGGGATTAGAGTAAGCGAGATATTGCCAAAATTACTAGCGGTAGGCCGTTGCGGCACAGCTGACGATAGATGGACCGAAGAAGCTATTCGTATCAACCATTAACAAGATCAAATAAAAAGCTAACAATGTTACAATCGGGCCAATATGGTTTAAAATTATTTTGTCGTGAAAAATCTTGTTATATTTGGTGTGGGCTTAATTGGCGGTAGTGTTGCATTGGCTTTGCAAAAAGCCCAATTTGTGCCGCATATTGTGGGCGTGGGGCGCACCGAAAAGAGCTTACAACAAGCCTTATATCTAGGTGTGATTAATACCGCAGAAACCAGTGTTGAAGCGGCTTGTAACGATGCTGATTTAATACTGATTGCCGCGCCCGTGGCGCAAACTACAGCCATTTTAAAAAGCATAAAACCGCATTTACAATCACAAACAGTAATAACTGATGTGGGCAGCACTAAAGGCGACGTATTGGACGTTGCGCGCGAAGTTTTAGGTGTGCAGTTTCATCAATTTGTTGGCGGTCACCCCATTGCAGGGGCAGAAAAAAGTGGTGTTTCTGCCGCAAAAGATGACTTATTTTTAGGCAAAAACATTGTATTAACGCCTGCGGCAGAAACCAATATGCAGGCGCTTGCTAGCGTTACGCAGCTTTGGCAAGCCTGTGGTGGGATTGTGCGTGAAATGTCTGCCGAAACTCATGATCGTATTTTTGCGGCCGTTAGTCATTTGCCCCATTTATTGGCGTTTGCATTGGTGGATGATATTGCCAGTCGCCCAAACGCCGAAGAATTATTCAGATTTGCCGCCAGCGGTTTTAGAGATTTTACGCGAATAGCCGGCAGCAGCCCCGAGATGTGGCGCGACATTAGTTTGGCCAATAAAACGGCATTGATAAGCGAAATTACCACCTTTGAAAATGAATTAACCCAGTTAAAACAATTGCTTAACAATCATGATGGCGCAGGCTTAGAAGCGCTATTTAATCGTGCCAGTGTGGCAAGAAACAACTGGGCAAATGGTAAAAAATAACCTAATACTCAGTGTCATGCTGAACTTGATTCAGCATCTCGATACTTAATCATCAAAATCGATAATCAAAACTGAAAATCGAAAACGTAATGGAATAGATTCCGTTTCAAGCACGGAATGACAAATAAAATATGGAACAACTCACCCTCCCCGCCGCTAGCCGCGCCCAAGGCCACATTACTTTGCCAGGCAGCAAAAGTATCTCGAACCGCACGTTATTGCTGGCTGCGCTGGCAGATGGTGTGACAGAGATTCGCGATGTATTAGCCAGTGACGACACGGCGCGAATGCTGGAAGCATTGGCGATTTTAGGCGTTAAATGCGAAAATTTTGCCGAAAACGCTTGGCGTGTAACGGGTTGCAATGGTCAGTTTCCTAACAAGCAAGCTGACCTATTTTTGGGCAATGCTGGCACTGCTTTTAGGCCATTAACCGCCGCGCTGGCTTTATCTAACGGACATTACACTTTAACAGGCACGCCGCGCATGCACGAGCGGCCGATTGGCGACCTAAATGATGCCTTGCGTCAAATTGGCGCGCACATTGAATGTTTAGATAATGAAGGCTTTCCGCCACTAAAAATTAAACCGCAAATTTCACCTGCGCATTTACCCCCACCCCAACCCTCCCCCTTAAAAGTTGAGGGAGTTACTGGGCGCCAGAAAACTACAGACAAAGCCTATGCGCCATTACTAAAATCAATTGCAACCCTAAAACCCATTCAAATTCGCGGCGATGTTTCTAGCCAGTTTTTAACTGCGCTGTTAATGGCTTTGCCGCTAACCAAGCAAGAAGCCACAATTGAAGTCATTGGTGAGTTGATTTCAAAGCCATATATAGAAATCACCCTGAATTTAATGGCCAAGTTCGGGGTTGCTGTTAAACGAGATGGTTGGCAGCGTTTTACCATTGCTGCCAACGCACAGTACACGTCGCCCAAACAAATTTTTGTAGAGGGTGATGCTTCTAGCGCCTCGTATTTCTTGGCTGCTGGGGCCATTGGCGGTGGGCCGGTCAATGTAAAAGGCGTTGGCCAAAATAGCATTCAGGGCGATATAAAATTTACCGAAGCGCTAGAAATGATGGGGGCGGAAATTTTACTGGGCCAAAATTTTGCCGAGTGTGAGCGTCGCGATTATTCGGCTGATGGCACCCATCATACAACCATCAAAGTTAAGAGCAAAACCAAACTAAAAGCCATTGATTTAGATTGCAATCACATGCCCGATGCAGCGATGACGCTGGCCACAACCGCCCTCTTTTGCGACGGCACAACTACTTTGCGAAACATCGCCAGCTGGCGTGTGAAAGAAACGGATCGCTTAAGTGCGATGGCGACTGAGCTGCGTAAAGTGGGCGCGATTGTGACAGAAGGCATTGATTTTATTAGCATTACGCCGCCTGTTGCACTAACGCCAAACGCGGTGATTGACACCTATGACGACCACCGTATGGCCATGTGTTTTGCGCTGGTTAGCTTAGGCGGCGTGCCAATTACCATTAACGACCCCAAATGTGTGAACAAGACTTTTCCTGACTTTTTTCCGCGTTTTGCTAAAATTACCAAGTGATGAATCACAAGTGACGACTCAAGAGTCTGTAATCGCACCTGTTATTGCGCCAGTAATTGCTATAGATGGCCCATCAGCCAGCGGCAAAGGCACGGTTGCCGAAAAAGTGGCAGGTGCACTTGGTTATCATTATTTAGATTCTGGTGCGCTGTATCGTATTGTGGCATTTGCCGCGTATCGCGATAATATTAAATGGAATCAAGCAGATGCACTGGGTGATATGGCGCAAAATTTGGATGTTGCGTTTAAACAAGGCGATATTTTTTTAGAGGGCGACCGCATTACAGAAGCCTTAAGAAGCGAAGAAATAAGCCGCGGCGCAAGTGAAGTTGCAATTCATCCAACTGTGCGCGAAGCGCTGCTTAAATTGCAACAAAGTTTTCGCAAAACACCTGGTTTAGTCGCCGACGGCCGCGATATGGGCTCAGTCGTTTTTAAAGATGCGCGCCTGAAAATATTCCTGACCGCCAGCGTGGAAACCCGCGCCGAACGTCGCTTTAAGCAGCTGGCAAACAAAGGCATTGACGCAAATTACGATCAAATTTTAGCAGATTTACAAGCCCGCGATTTGCGCGATAGTCAGCGTAGCGCCGCGCCCTTAATCCAAACTGATGATGCGCTGTTGTTAGACACCACCCATTGCAGCATCGCGCAAGCGGTAGCATTTGTACTAAAGGTTAGTCAAAAAGATTGTAATTAACCTGCCACCAATATTTATTAATTAATCGGTATAAAATGTTTTAAGTCATTGAACATACGCTATTATTTGTGTAATATGCGTGCTTGTGTTGCGTTTTTTGTAAGCGCAACTTTTTAACAACTACCCCGCTGCTCGGCGGGAATGCTTAAAGTGATTTAAATCAATGATTTTAAGTAATTTTTTAGGTAACTTTTTTTAATGGCTTCTACTTCTAATTCAACTCCATCTTCAATGGAATCCTTTGCCGCGCTTTTTGAAGAAAGCTTAGCGCGCCAAGAAATGCGCTCTGGCGAGGTCATTACCGCCGAAGTTATCTTTATTGATAGCGATCACGTCATCGTAAACGCAGGCTTAAAATCTGAAAGCGTCATTGACGTTGCAGAGTTTAAAAACGCCGCTGGCGAAGTCGAAGTGGCTGTGGGCGACTTTGTAAAAGTATGTATCGAAAAACTAGAAGATGGTTTTGGCTCAACCCAACTTTCTCGCGAAAAAGCGAAGAAAATGCAAGCTTGGCTTGATTTAGAAGATGCGATGAACGAAGGCCGCGTAGTTAAAGGCTTCGTCAGTGGTAAAGTCAAAGGCGGTTTACGCGTTTCTGTTAATGGCATTATGGCTTTCTTGCCCGGTTCTTTGGTCGATGTGCGCCCAGTTAAAGATACCACGCCTTTTGAAAATAAAGAGTGGGATTTCAAAGTCATCAAGCTTGACCGCAAACGCAATAACATTGTGGTTTCTCGCCGTGCAGTAATGGAAGTCAGCGCTGGCGCAGATCGCGAAGCATTGATGGGTTCATTGGTTGAAGGCGCAACGGTTAAAGGCATTGTTAAAAACATCACCGATTACGGCGCGTTTGTGGATTTAGGCGGTATTGATGGCTTATTACACATTACCGATTTGGCTTGGCGCCGCGTTAAGCACCCATCAGAAGTGCTAACCGTAGGCGAAGAAGTGGAAGCGAAAATCTTGAAATTTGATCAAGAAAAAAATCGCGTATCGCTCGGCATTAAACAATTAGGCGATGACCCATGGGTTGCGCTAACACGTCGTTACCCAGTCAGCACGCGCTTATTTGGTAAAGTATCAAACTTAACTGACTACGGTGCGTTTGTTGAAGTAGAGCCGGGCATTGAAGGTTTAGTCCACGTTTCAGAAATGGATTGGACTAACAAAAACATTCATCCAGGCAAAATCGCACAATTGGGCGACGAAGTTGAAGTGATGATTTTAGAGATTGACGAAGATCGTCGTCGCTTATCACTTGGCATGAAACAATGTAAAGCTAATCCTTGGGATGATTTCTCAGCTACGCACGCTAAAGGCGACAAGGTTGCGGGTCAAATCAAATCAATCACCGATTTTGGCGTGTTTATTGGTTTGCCAGGCGGCATTGATGGTTTAGTGCATTTGTCTGATTTATCTTGGACAGCTACTGGTGAAGAAGCGATTCGTAACTTTAAAAAAGGGGATGAGTTACAAGCCGTTATCTTAGCCATTGATGTTGAAAAAGAGCGTATTTCATTGGGCGTTAAGCAGCTGACTGAAGATCCATCTGGTGCGACGCCTTCTCTATCGTCATCAGAAGACAAGGCAGCCAAACCTAAAGCAAAACCTGCAAAAACCAAAGCAGAAGCACCTTCTGCTGAAGATAATGCAGCGGCAGCTGGCACAACCAATCTTGGCGCACTGTTAAAAGCCAAAATGGACAGCAAGAAATAATCGCAAATTGGATAGCAGAATAGTTACCAGTATAAATTTATAAGTAATCATCGTCGAAATTTAAAGTTAAACTAAAGGCAAGCATAAGCCATGACAAAATCTGAACTCATTAATTTATTAGCCGAGCGTTTTTCACAATTAGTTGTGAAAGATGCGGAGCTGTCGGTAAAGGCTATTTTAGATGCAATGACAGACAATTTATCGACTGGGGAGCGCATTGAAATTCGTGGTTTTGGTAGTTTTAGTTTAAATTACCGTCCGCCGCGTTTAGGCCGTAATCCTAAAACTGGCAGCAAAGTGCAGGTGCCCGCTAAGCATGTGCCGCATTTTAAAGCCGGTAAAGAGTTGCGTGACCGTGTTGATGCAGCTTAATTAGTGTTTATTTAGATGTAGATGGTTTAAAAAAGGCGCAAGTAATTGTGCCTTTTTTATTGCTTAAACGATTGCGCGGTATTGTAGAATCATTAGGCGCTCTTCATAAGCTTAGGTAAAATAAACAGTTAAAATAACCAAGATGAAGCAAAAGATGATGCGAAGCTCTCAACAAAAATGACGATTGAATTTGAATATTGGTGGCTGCTCGCCCTGCCCTTGTTTTTTACGCTGGGCTGGATAGCGGCGCGCGTGGATATTAAACAGTTATTATCAGAATCAACCGCGTTGCCAGCCGCTTATTTTAAAGGCTTAAACTTTTTGATTAGCGATCAGCATGCTAAAGCCGTCGATGCTTTTAGTGAGGCTATAGAAGCCAACACCGATTCGCTTGAGCTACATTTTGCATTGGGCAGTTTGTTTAGGCGCACCGGCGAAACAGACCGCGCAATTAATATGCATCTTAATATGCTGGACAAAAAAGAACTCACCGAAAATCAAAAAAGTGCAGTCAAAGCCGAGCTGGCGCAAGATTATTTAAAAGCAGGTTTGTTTGACCGCGCCGAAGAGCTGTTTATAGGCTTGGATGATACGCGCTATCGCCAGCCTGCACTGTGCGCGCTACTCGAAATTTATGGTCGCGAACGCGAATGGGCGCAAGCAATCGCCACCGCAACCGACCTGGAACGCTTATCTGGCGTACCTTTTAGAATTGAAATCGCCCAGTATTATTGCGAGCTTGCCATGAATGACATCATCGCGCAGCGCCAAGATGAGGCGCGTAACTACCTTGGCTTAGCATTAGATGCCAACAAAAATTGTGTGCGCGCTAATGTCTTATTGGGTGATTTAGAGGTAAGCCAAGGCGCGCATCAAGCGGCGATTGCACATTGGAAACGCATCGAGTTTCAGCAACCCGAATATTTGGGTTTGGTTGCTGGCAAATTACTTAAAAGTTACCGCGCGCTTAACGTTGAAAATGGTGGCCAATTAAAAGATGGTTTAGCCCAGCTAAATACATATTTAGAAACCTATAAATTACCTACGCTGATGTCAGTTTTATATGAAGCAACTTTAAATGAGGAAGGCGCTGAAAAAGCCGCAAAACTCGCTAGAAACGAGCTAATACGCCAACCTAGCCTCACCACGCTGGATCAATTGCTGCAAGCGCGCGCCATGGCGGACGAAACGCAAACGCAAGGCAGCAACCAAGATATTCAGCTGATGCAGCAAACGGTGCGTAACGCGATTGGCAACCGCGCCGTGTTTCACTGCAATCAATGTGGTTTTCGCGCGAAACAACATCACTGGCAATGCCCTGCTTGCAACGCGTGGGAATCTCTGCCTGCCGAGCCAAGCGAGACAATCTCTCGTGAAATGACTATTAAGAAAAAATAATGCAACCTAAAAATAGCCAAAGTGCTGATTCAACAATACTGGATTCTAAAATTCTGGATTCTAATATTATAGTCGCGCTTGATTATGCTAATGCAACAAGTGCTTTGCAATTGGTGAATCAGCTTGATCCAAGCTTATGCAAACTTAAAGTGGGCAAAGAGTTATTTACCGCCGCTGGGCCACAATTAGTAGAACAATTGGTCGCCAAAAACTTTAAGGTTTTTCTCGATTTAAAATTTCATGACATTCCCACTACCGTTGCCAAAGCTTGCGAAGCCGCGGCAAATTTGGGCGTTTGGATGGTGAATGTACATGCCAGTGGCGGCAGTGCCATGATGCAGGCCGCGCTAGAAGGCGTCAATAAAACGGATCACAAGCCTTATTTAATCGCCGTCACCGTGCTCACCAGTATGAATCAAGCCAGCTTAACAGAGATTGGCGTCACAAACTCGCTAGAAAGCCAAGTGCTAACACTTGCCAAACTCACGCAGCAAGCAGGTTTGCACGGCGTGGTGTGCTCTGCACAAGAGGCGCATATGCTGCGCACGCAGCTCGGCAATGACTTCTGCCTCGTCACGCCAGGCATACGCCCAGCCTTAGTTGGCAATCAGGTCAACCGCGATGACCAAGCCCGCGTTGTTACGCCAGCAGATGCACTAAGTTTCGGCGTAAATTACTTGGTGATTGGCAGGCCAATTACACAAGCAGCTAATCCGCTAAGCGCATTGCAAGCAATTATTGCTAGTTGTATCAATTATTAGCTATACCAATTATTGGTTGCGCTAATTAACAATCAAGTAAACAAACTAGTTACGCATGTAAGATTGGTGTAAGCTTATTACTTTAATATGCTAGTGTAGCAATTTTGATTGTTCGTTTAAATCAGTTATGATGACAACGAATTTAAAAACGAATCAATTATTTTTACAACGTTATAAAGAACTATAAATTTACCGTCTTACAACATGGAGAACCAAAAATGAAAAAATTATTATTAGCTTTATTAGCATCATTAGCATTCAGCATGAGTGCTTTTGCCGCTGTCAACATCAACACAGCAACACAAGCAGAGCTTGAAAGTTTAGATAATATTGGCCCAGTTAAAGCAGCGGCAATTATTGATTATCGCAAAAAAAATGGTGGCTTCAAATCAGTAGACGAACTAGAAAAAGTAGACGGTGTAGGCCCAGTGACATTAGCAAATGTTAAAAAAGATATTTCAGTTAGCGGCGTAACCAGCGTACCAGCTGCAACAACTAAAGCTGCTAACAAACCAGCTGCTAAAGATATGAAAAAAGACATGCCAGCTAAAGCAGACAAAGCAGCACCAGTAAAAGAAATGGCTAAAAAAGATGCTGCAACGCCAACTGCAACTGTAAAAGTGGATGACAAAGCAGACGCAAAAGTCGCTAAAGATGCTGAAAAAGAAGCCAAAAAAGCTGAAAAAGCTAAACTGAAAGCAGAAAAAGACGCCGAAAAAACTGACGTTAAAGCCGAAAAACCAGCCGCCGCTGCAGACACTTCAAAAGCGGATGCTAAAGCTGCAAAAGATGCTGCTAAAGCTGATAAAAAAGCCGCTGCCGACAAAGCTAAAGCTGATAAAAAAGCTGCTGCTGATGCAAAGAAAGCTGAAAAAGCCGCAGCTAAAGCAGACAAAGCTAAAGCCGATAAAAAATAAATAGTTTCCTCAGCTTTATACACGCACCAACAAAAAGCCCCGCATGCGGGGCTTTTTGTTGGTTTAAAGTTCTTCTAAATACTAGTTATCACGATCTTCATCATGGTGTTTGTCATGTCCATAGGCATGACCCCTACCGTGTTTATTTTTATGCTGACGCTTGTGCTGTCCCTCACGAGAGCTTTCATTGCGAGAAGTTACGTTACTAGAAGTTTGATTACGAGAAGACTTTGTAGGCTCTGCGATAACCTTACCCACTACCGCACCGCCTGCACCGCCAACACCAGCGCCGACCACAGCGCCCGTGCCACTTCCACTTACTTTTCGCCCAACTGCAGCGCCGCCAGCTCCGCCCACCGCACCGCCAATCACAGCGCCTGTTTGACCTTCACCTTTAGTAGTCACTGCACCACCAACGCCGCCGCCAACTGCACCGCCCAGTACTTCACCCGTGCTGCCACCGACTACACCGCCAAGCGCAGTGCCTACCGCAGCACCTAAACCGCCACCCACTGCCGTTTTGGCGTTACTGTCCTCGGCCATTACTTGGCCAGAAAATAATACCATTGCTAATATTGAACCGTTGATTAACTTCAATTTGACTTCCTTTTTGTAGAAAAAATATGTGTTTCGATATCACATTTTATTAGATTAAAAAAAACGCACCTTGTTAGGCGCCAGGTTATGAATGCAAGAAAATCCTTGCATCAATTTTTGATAACTTTTAGTCGTCTATGGTTATTTAACGCGCATGCCGGGCTGTGCGCCTACATCTGGCGATAAAATAAATGGCCCACCACGCTCATCACTGGCGGCCAGCACCATGCCTTCACTCATGCCAAACTTCATTTTACGTGGCGCTAAATTAGCCACCATTACGGTTAATCGGCCGACCAAAGTCGCAGGGTCGTAAGACGATTTAATGCCAGCAAATACTTGGCGCGTTTTTGATTCACCCATATTAGTCACCTCTCCAATGTCTAAGGTTAGTTTTAATAATTTCTCCGCGCCTTCTACATGCTCGGCATTTACAATCTTGGCGATGCTTAAATCGACCTTCATAAAATCATCAATTGAAATATAAGCGCCCTCTTCCTTTGCAACAGAAGGCTGTGCTGTTGAAGCTGCTGGCGATGCTGTTTTAATGACTGCAGGCTTTATTGCTGCTGTAGCTGTTAAATTTTCTTTGTTCGCTTCAGTCATGGCTTCAATCGCTTTCGGGTCTATACGAGTCATTAAATGGTTAAATTCTTTAATTTTATGTCCATCAGAAAAACCATTGTCAACATCATTCCAAGTTAGGGGTGGTATATTTAAAAACTCTTCTACATTTTTCGCTATTTCTGGTAAAACTGGTTTCAGATATAAAGTTAAGATTCTAAATATTTCCAAGGCTTCAGAACAAACTCTTTTTAAATTACTTTTTTCAATTTCACTATCAAGACTTTTTGCCATGATCCATGGTGCTTTTTCAGCTATATAAGCATTTGCCAGATCTGCTAATTTCATAATGGCAACGATAGCCTGGCTAAAAGCCCTGTTGCTGTAATGTCTTTGTATTTGTATAGCCTCACTTCTTAATTTCTTAATAATTGCAGGCTCTAAAGGGGTTGGCGAC
>JACMNB010000052.1 GCA_014378845.1 Methylotenera sp.
ACAAAAGTTGTTAAAAATGTTGTTTAATGCAGATGCTGGGCAAAAGAGTATTTTAGCACTCTAGTTACTTGATTGCTAATATTGAGATTGATTTTGAATTTTCAATAGCATTAAAAGAAACCGTCAGCTTAAAAGTGACAATTTTTATGAAGAGGATTTTATATTTTGACAGCACCGCCAGCACCAGCATTACAAAAAACCGATGTGGGAATTTTGCAGCTTAATTTAAGTTATATTGCCGACCAAGATAGGTTATTGTTGCGAGTAGGCTTAAGCGAGAATAGCGAGTTGGTGGTTTGGCTAAGCTATCGCATTTCGCGCATGATTTGGCAATTGCTAAATGGTGAAGCGCACCTGCCAAGCGCCAATTCTATTCAAACGGATACGCCCCCAAGCCAAGCGGTGCAACAGTTTCAGCAAGAAATGCAAACTAGCCAAGCTTTGCAAAAAATGGATTTTCAATCGCCCTATACGCCGCGCCAAGACGTGGTGAATAATCAGCCGATGCTGGTCACCAACGTGCTATTGCATAGTCAAGACGGTAAACCGCAAGCGCTAGAAATGCCGTGCTTAGAAGGTATTAATGTGCGCGTTAATTTAAATCAAGAGTTAATCTTAGCGCTGTGCAATATGTTGCAATTATCCTGTAAAGAAGCGGCTTGGGATCTAACAAGCACGCCGCCCATGCAAGTGGCCGCCGCACCAGCAATAACCATAGAAGGCGATAAAAAGGTGCTGCATTAATGGACTATGTTAAGTTAGGCAACAGTAATATAAGCGTATCAAAAGTGTGCCTTGGCACAATGACTTTTGGCGATCAAAATACCCAACAAGAAGCCCATGAGCAATTAGATTATGCGGTCGCGCAAGGCATCAATTTTATTGACACGGCGGAAATGTATCCAGTGCCGCCCAAGTCAGAAACGTACACACGTACCGAGCCCATTATTGGCGCGTGGTTAAAGCATCAACCGCGCGACAAACTCATTATAGGCAGCAAAATTTCAGGCCCACGCCGTGGTATGCCGTGGATTCGCAATAACGAATTTTCGCTAGACCGCGAAACTATTCGCGCATCCTTGCACGATTCGTTAACACGCCTGCAAACGGATTATCTCGACCTCTATCAAATCCATTGGCCAGAGCGCAACGTGCCGGTGTTTGGGCAGTTTCAGTTTGATGCAGCTAACGAGCTTGATGCAGATGGCAACGAAAAACAATGGGTGAGCATTCATAATCAGCTTGAAACATTGGCTGAATTGGTGAAAGAAGGAAAAATTCGAGCGATTGGCCTAAGTAATGAGCAACCATGGGGCGTGATGGAATTTATGCGCTGCGCCAAACAATACAATTTGCCGCACATTGCTACGCTGCAAAATGGCTACAACTTGCTAAACCGCTATATTGATTTTGGCATGAGTGAAATTTGCTATCGTGAGCAGTTAAGTTTACTGGCGTATTCGCCGCTCGCGTTTGGCCATTTAAGTGGCAAATATTTGGATAATCCGCAAGCAATTGGCCGCGTTACATTGTTTAAAGGCTATGCTCAGCGCTACACCAAACCCAACGTAACTGCCGCGTGCGAGGCTTATAATAGGCTGGCCAAGGCGCATGGCTATTACATTGCAGAGCTTGCCTTAGCCTATGTGTATCATCGCTGGTGCGTGGCTAGCACCATTATTGGCGCCACCAGCATGGCGCAATTACAACAAAATATCGCCGCTTACCATGTTAGATTATCACCAGAAATCATCAACGAAATTGACGCGATTCATTTAAGGTTTACCAACCCTGCGCCATAAATATAAGCGTAAAAAAGGCCAGCATCACTGCTGGCCTATTAGGCAAAACAACAAATGCTTAAACTAAGTTTACAACGCCTTTCATAATCGCGCTGTGACCAGGGAACGAGCAGAAGAATACGTATGTTTCTTTTGCGCTAAGTTTTTTTACTTTAAATTTAACGCTGGTTGATTCGCCGCCGCCAATCACGTTAGACGCAGCCACTACGCGCGCATCTTTCGCTTTAACGTAGTTAGTAGCAGCGCCAGCTTTGCCGCCATCTTCAACAACGCCTTCTTTATCGGCCTCTTTGGTAATCACAATATTGTGACCCATCACCGTTTTGGCCATCGTGCCTTGGGCCTTAAGATTCACTGTAAAAGTCTTGCAAGTTTTTGGCACGTCAATATTTTTAACAGTGTAAGCCATTGCTTCAGTTACTTCTACGTTTACATCACAAGCGGCAGCTGCATTGGCTTGTGCGGCGAATAATAGTGGAGCAGTTAATAATGCTGCTGCAAATATGTTTTTTGTATTCATCATAAATTCCTTATCGATTGATTAATTTTTACAACCCCTATCTGAAACCAACGTTGATAGTTAGTTGCATTATAGCCCAATAAATTTATTGATTAAATAATGCGCTATGCTTAATTTAACGTAAAATTAACCCAAATGGATGACAACCAAAATTTTTTAAGTCGCAGCTTGCAATCGGTTTGGCATCCTTGCACGCAGATGAAAAGTCACGAAAACTTTCCGCTGATTCCCATTGCGCGCGGCGATGGTGTTTGGTTGTATGACACTGATAATAAACAATATTTAGACGGCGTGAGTAGTTGGTGGGTCAATTTATTTGGGCATAATAATCCGCGCATTAAAGACGCTATTAAGCTGCAATTAGATAGGCTGGAGCATGTCATGTTGGCGGGTTTTACGCATGCGCCTGTGGTGGAGTTATCAGAAAAATTAGCCAAGCTCACAGGTTTAGGCCATGCGTTTTATGCCAGCGACGGCGCTAGCGCGGTGGAAATTGCCCTTAAAATGAGTTTTCATTATTGGCGCAATACCAATAATCCACAAAAAACCAAATTTATCAGCCTGCAAAATAGTTATCACGGTGAGACATTAGGCGCGTTGGGGGTGACTGATGTGGCGATTTTTAAAGATAGCTATGCGCCGCTGTTAACGCAAAGCGCACAAATGCCTAGCCCAGATTTTCGGCTGGCGGAAGCGGGTGAGGGCGCGGAAGCGTTTGCGCTGCGCTGCGCATCTGCATTAGAGGCCTATGTGAGTGAGCATTCACATGTGTTGGCGGCCTTTATAATAGAGCCGATCGTGCAATGCGCGGCGGGCATGGGCATGTATCATCCTGTTTATTTGCGGCGCGCGCGCGAAATTTGCACTAAATTTAATGTGCATTTAATTGCCGATGAAATTGCGGTGGGTTTTGGCCGTACGGGGACGATGTTTGCTTGCGAGCAGGCGGATATTTTAAACGCGCCCCTCTCCGCCCATTCCTCCCTCTCCGCCCATTCCTCCCTCTCCCCTAGCCCCTCTCCCGCAAGCGGGAGAGGGGAACTAAACCCCCTCGCCCGCTTGCGGGAGAGGGCTGGGGAGAGGGGCGGCAGTTGTCGTGTAAGCGATATTGCCGACTTTGTTTGCTTGTCAAAAGGCATCACAGGCGGCTATTTACCGTTGTCTGTCGTGTTGACCAAAGACGAAATTTACCAAGCTTTTTACAATGACAGCACCGCAAAAGGCTTTTTGCATAGCCACAGTTACACGGGCAATCCATTGGCTTGTAGCGCGGCATTGGCCACTTTACGCATTTTTGAAACGGATAATATCATCGCAAAAAACCGCGAAATAGCTATGCAAATTACGGCCAAAATGCAAGTGCTGACTGATTTGCCAATTATCCATTTACGTCATCAAGGCATGATTCATGCGTTTGATGTACAAACCCAAAATACCAACTTTTCGCGCACCTGTTATGTAGAGGCGCTTAAGCAAGGCTTGCTCATTCGCCCAATTGGCAACACGGTTTATTTTATGCCGCCTTATACGATTTCTGAGGTAGAGATTGATTTTATGGTTGACGCGACTTTAAACACAATCAAGAAAATAATATGAAAAAAACGCTTCGCTTATGTTGTAAAAAATGGCTTCCTGGCTTTGTTTCAGTGGTAATCATGATAATAAGTGGCACGGCCTTTGCCGAATTACCTGCGCCCGTTGCCGATGCGTTAAAACGGGCTGGCATCGCGCAAACTGCGGTTGCGGTTTATGTGCAAGCCGTTGATTCTACAGCCCCAACTATTAATCACAATGCGGCAAAAAGTACTAATCCGGCATCGGTGATGAAGCTGGTTACCACTACCGCGGCGCTGGATTGGTTGACGCCTGCTTATCGCTGGAAAACCGAAGTGTACAAAGACGGCAATGTGAATAATGGCGTGTTGCAGGGTAATTTAGTGATTAAAGGCTATGGCGACCCAAGTTTTAAAGCGCAAGAGTTTTGGCGCATGTTGATGAGCTTGCAGCAAGCGGGCATTAAGCAAATTACTGGCGATTTAATAATCGATAAAACAGTTTTTGCAAAAAGTGTCGGCGATCGCCACACTTTTGATGAGGAGACTTGGCGCGCCTACAACGCCGAACCAAGCGCGTTTTTGGTGAATGGCCGTAATACTAGTTTTAAATTTATGGCAACAGATATCAAAGTTAATATCAGCCAAGAATTTGAGTTGCCAGAAGTGCAAGTGATAAACAATGTGAAGCTGCGAGTCGGTGGCTGCGGCGAATGGCGCAGTAACTTTGGCTACACCGTTAAAACGCAATCCAACAAAGCAATTGTTACGTTTAACGGCACTTTTTCGGCCGATTGCGGCGAACGTTATTTAGAGTTAAGCGTGTTAGACGACGAGCAATACGCGTTTGCGACCTTTAAAAAATTGTGGACAGAATTAGGCGGAAAATTTAACGGCACGCTAAAAATTCAAGCCACGCCTAGCAGCGCAGTTAAAGTGCTAGAGCAATTGTCAGAGCCGCTGGGCTATGTAGTGCGCGATATCAACAAGTGGAGCAATAATTTAATGGCGCGGCAATTATTACTGACGCTGGCATCAGAAAAACAAGGCGTGCCAGCCACCGAGGCAAAAGGCGCGCAGGCACTAAAAGATTGGATGGCCGCAAAAGATATTGACGCAAAGGAGTTAGTGGTAGAAAACGGCTCAGGCTTATCGCGTAGCGAGCGCATTACTGCCGAGCATTTAGGCGGCTTATTAGTAGGCGCTTACAACAGCCCAATAATGCCAGAACTGATGGCCTCATTGCCTATTTTGGCTTTAGATGGCACGATTAAAAAACGCTTAAATGATAGCGCCGCACAAGGTCGCGCGCACTTAAAAACTGGCTCGTTAGACGGCGTGAGTGCGATTGCGGGTTATGTGCTAGATGCCAAAAATCGCCGTCAGGTAATGGTGATGATCGTGAACCATGCCAATGCGGCGGCCAGTAAAAACGCACAGGACGCACTGATTGAATGGGTTTATGCTCATTAAATTTAATTTTTAAACAGCTTTGCATCAATGATTTGCATTAATTCATTGACCCGAATGGGCTATTGTATGAATGAAATTAAAAGCGTAATTTACTATTTCAACTTTATTAAATAGGAGTGTATATCATGTTAAAAAATATTGTTAAAGCATCACTTGTTGCACCATTATTGTTAGCCACAACCACTGTTTTTGCTAATACTTATAATTTTACGCAAATAACTAGTAACGGTAACGCCCCTGTAGCATCACAATTGTTGGTTGATGTGACGCAATCTGGTGCAAATGTATTGTTTAAGTTTACCAATAGCTCGGTGATTGCATCGTCTATTACTGATATTTATTTTGATTACGGTAATACCAATTACTTTACATCAGTCAGTAACAATATTTTAGGCGCAGCTGGTGAATCAGCTGGTGTAAATTACACTGACGGTGCAACACCACCTAATTTGCCAGCGGGCAATACAATCGGCTTTTCTGCAGATGCAAGTGGCGACTCAGCACCGCCAGTTATGGCAAACGGCGTTAATGCATCAAGTGAATATGCGGCATTTTTAGGCACGCTTGGACTGAGTAACAGCTTTAGTGATGTCATCGCTGCATTGGATAGTAATGCATTTCGTATCGGTTTGCATGTACAAGCGATTGGTGATTTAGGTGGCAGCGAAGCCTTTGTAAATGATCCTGGCAACCCAAGTCAAGTGCCAGTTCCAGGTGCCATTTGGTTGTTTGGCTCGGCAATTCTAGGCTTTGCAGGATTCAATAATCGCAAAGTTTAGTTTTTTTAGCACTGAGTAATATAAAAAGGCAATGATGAGAATCATTGCCTTTTTTTCATGTCTGAATGCTTTACAGAATAATCAATGTATTAATTTAAAGTATGATGTCAATTTAAATTTAATGCTTATTTTAATGAGGCCGACGTATGAAATTACTCAGTATTATTTTGACTAGCGCATGCGTGTTAACACTTAACGCTTGCAAGGCAGAATCAACCGCATCTAATTCACCCACTCAGAAAGAACCCGCAATGACAAGCATTACCACTTTACAAAAAAACGACACCCTTGTTGGCACCGGCCGCGAAGCAGAGCCTGGCTTTAACGTAAGTGTGCACTACACTGGCTGGTTGTACGATGAAAAAGCAAGCGACCATAAAGGTAAAAAGTTTGATAGCAGTGTAGATCGTGGCCAGCCGTTTAAATTTGATTTAGGCGCTGGTCAAGTGATTCAAGGCTGGGATGAAGGTTTTGCTGGCATGAAAATTGGCGGCAAACGCACGCTGATTATTCCGTCAGAAATGGGCTACGGCGCGCGCGGCGCTGGCGGCGCGATTCCGCCAAACGCAACATTAATATTTGATGTTGAATTATTAGACGTGAAGTAATTTGTAACGCAGGCCTTAGCGGGAAAAATGTGCAGTGTAGGAGCGAATTTATTCGCGATTTGCAAAGTAGCTATCGCGAATAAATTCGCTCTTACACAAGAAATTTGCAAAGTAGCTATCGCGAATAATTTCGCTCTTACAGGAGAAATATGCAGGTAAAAATCAAGTGGATTGACGGCGTTTCATTCGTCGGAGAATCAGAAACTGGCCACGCGGTGGTGCTTGACGGCGCACCTGAGAACGGCGGCCGCAATATAGGCATGCGGCCAATGGAAATGTTGTTAATCGGCATGGGCGCTTGCACGTCGTTTGATGTGGTGACCATTTTAAAAAAAGCGCGTCAGCCGATTGTGGACTGTATAGCAGAAGTTAATGCAGAGCGC
>JACMNB010000053.1 GCA_014378845.1 Methylotenera sp.
CTGCAAGATTTGGTCGATACGCAAAAAATTAAATACGTACAAACTAATTTTGAGCCAATGCAACTAGCAGGCGCGTGCATGGTAATTGCCGCGACAGATGATGAAGCGGTGAACGAGGCAGTTTCAATCGCTGCAAAAACGCAAAATATCCCCGTGAATGTGGTGGATGCGCCTGCATTATGCACGTTTACCATGGGCAGCATTATTGACCGTAGCCCCGTAGTGATTGCGATTTCTAGTGAAGGCAACGCACCTGTGCTAGCGCGCTATATTCGCGCCAAAATTGAGACTATGTTGCCTGCCACTTATGGGCGTATTGCCGATATTGCGGGCGAGTTTCGCGAGCAAGTGAAAGCGAAATTTGGTACGACGCAAGCTAGGCGCATATTTTGGGAGGGTGTGCTGCAAGGCAGCTTTGTTGAGCGAGTATTGTCTGGACAAGAGCAGTCAGCGCGTGAACAGTTGGCGGGTTTGATTATTGATGCAGACGCCAATAAAAATCAAGGCGAGGTATTTTTAGTGGGCGGTGGCCCTGGTGACCCAGATTTGCTCACTTTTAGAGCTTTAAGGCTGATGCAGCAATGCGATGTGTGCGTGTACGATAAGCTGGTTTCGCCAGAAGTGATGGAGCTAGTGCGACGCGATGCGGAGTTAATTTTTGTCGGCAAATCGCGCGATCAGCACACCATGCCGCAAGAAGAGATTAACGAATTGTTGGCAAAGTTAGCGTTGCAAGGAAAGCGCGTGTTGCGCCTAAAAGGCGGCGACCCGTTTATTTTTGGGCGTGGCGGCGAGGAGATTGAAACGCTGATGGCGCACGGCGTGCCGTTTCAAGTGGTGCCTGGCATCACCGCCGCCAATGGCGTTTCCAGCTACGCGGGCATTCCGCTCACGCATCGTGATTACGCGCAAGCTTGTTTATTTATTACAGGGCACTTAAAAGCAAATGAAAGCAAAGAGTTAACGCTAGACTTAGATTGGGTAGCCATGAGTCGCCCGCGCCAAACCGTGGTGATTTACATGGGCTTGGTTGGCTTAAAAGAAATCTGCGAAAAGCTGATTGAACACGGCGTAGCCGCCACTATGCCTGTGGCCGTAGTGCAGCAAGGTACCACGCAACGCCAAAAAGTAGTCACCGCCACTCTGGCCGATTTAGCCGAAAAAGTTGCATTAGCTGGCATGAAACCACCGTGTTTAACCATTGTTGGTGAAGTGGTAAAACTGCGCGAGAAACTGAATTGGTTTGAGCCGAATAGTTAGTTTATGCGTTTTAGCTTGCTCCTTCGCCCTTTAAGGGGGGTGGGGAGAGGGTAAAGTGGTGGAATATGAAACAAGTCGGGGTTGCCCGACAGCAAGTTACTTTTTTTTGCTTGTCCAAAAGAAAGTAACCAAAAAAAACGATACCCCCTGCCATGGCCTGCGGCTTCCCTGCGCTACTCGACCAATAAGGCGGCTGCGGAACTCGCTTCGCTCAGACAGTCCTCGCCGAAAACTCCTGATTCGTCTGCGTTGCTCGGCATGGCAGCAGGGGATTGTAAACCATGCGAAATTTGGGTGTTTGTATGTAGAAGGCTAAGATATGTAATTACTACATTACTTAAACCAGCTTTACTGCAAGGATAAGTACAATCCCACCAATGATTAACAGGAAAATACCCAGATTTCTAGTACGGCTAGCATTTTCAGCTGAGTCGGGCAGCAGTATGCTTGCACCGTCTAGTGGATTGTAGTAAACGTTGACCATTGAATCTACTGTATATTTTTGGCTGAACTCTTTTAATTCACTGTTGGTGAGTCTGGAAGGGGATTCGAAAAAATCAATCGTAGACGAAGTGTACTTTTTGCCTGCGAATTCATAGGCATAAGTAAATTTGAGCACGTCCATGTTATCAGAGTCACCAGCAATAACGTGCGATTCAATCACTTTTCCATTAACGACTGGCCAATTTACTGCCTGCTTTTCTTTTAGTAATTGTCGACGCCAGAAAAGTAAAACATGGATTCCTAGACAAACAAACATCAGTCCAAGTGCTATTAACATAATTATTATCTACTTAATTCTGAATCGGCAACGTCAATCGCGCTTCTAGCCCGCCAGTTGGACGGTTCACCAGTTCTAAACTACCACGATGTAATTTGGCAATTCGGTTGCAAATCGCCAGCCCTAAGCCGCTGCCGCCCTCATTTTTGGTGCGGGCGCTGTCCATGCGTTCAAACGGACGTAATAGACGCTGTGCATGTTCTACGGGGATGCCAGGGCCGTTATCCAGCACGCTGATGACGATTTTTTCGGCAGTAATTTTGCTGGTGACTTCTACTATTCCTTTTGAATAGGCATAGGCGTTGCCGACTAAATTATCCAGCAAACGCTGCATGGCCAGCGGCCGCAATGGAATGAAATATGTAGAGCTGAGATTAAGTTTTAAGTCTCGCCCAGCGCGGGCTTGGCGGTCGTGCAGCGCCGTAAGCAGGCTATTGATGTCCATCATTTTGGTTGGCTCGCCTTCTACGCCGCGCACAAAATCTAAAAACTGATGAATAATATTGTCCATATCGGCAATATCTTCAATCATGCCAAGTTTTAGGCTTTCACATTTTTCGTCTGGCAATAACTCAACCGCAATGCGTAAACGTGCAAGCGGCGTGCGAATATCGTGCGAAACGCCTGCCAATAATAGTGTGCGCTCGCTATCAAGGCGCACTAATGATTCCGCCATTTCGTTAAAGGTGCGGCTTACTTCGCGCAGCTCGTCAACACTGTCTTCTGGCAAACGCGGCGCAGGCTCGCCATTACGTAATCGCTCGGCCGCGTGCACTAATAAATTGAGCGGCCGATTAATGCGCGAGGCAATTAAATAGGCGCCAAATAACGATAGCAAACCAACAACCGCGCCCCAACCCAGCCAATGCCAAGGGAAAGGCCGATCGACTTGAATTTTAGGAACCACCACCCAAAAATCGTCTTGGTCAACATTAAAGCTAATCCACAAGCCTGCAATGCCGTAATGATTAACGGTGATAATGGTTTCTTCGCCAAGCCGCTCTTTAATTTTTTGCGCGATTAAATTAATAAATGGGTCGCTTGGCAACGGCTCAATGTCTTCTAAAAAATCGGCCACATACACCCGCACACCTTCACGGCCAGAAAGCTCTGTTAGCAAAGCAAGGCGCCTGTCTTCGTGCGCGGCAATTAGCGATGCGCGCGTGTAATTAACAATAGTAATGGCTTGCAACGCGGCCGTGGTGGCGCGCGGTTCGCGATCAAAATAATCGAAAATTTTAAGCGAAGCGTAAATACTAATCGCCAATAGCAAGGCGATTAGCAGCATCAGGCGTGATAATAGTGTGCGCGGTAAATACTTCAAGGGTAGATTACTTTAATGCGTCGCTTCGCCATCAGGTATAAACACGTAACCAAAGCCCCACATGGTTTGCAAATAACGCGGGTGCGCCGGGTCAGGCTCAACAATGCGGCGCAAACGCGACACTTGCACATCGATGCTGCGGTCAAACACATCTAGCTCGCGGCCGCGCGCTAATTGCATCAGGCGGTCTCTTGATAATGGCTGACGCGGATGCTCAGTAAACACTTTTAAGAGCGCAAATTCGCCGCTGGTAATGGTGATTTGCATGCCATTTTTGCTTAAACTACGGGTAGAAGTATCGAATACAAACTCGCCAAAACTAAAGATTTCTTTGCCTGCATTTTCAGATTCTGGGCTGTGCTCATGACGGCGCAACACCGCGTTAATGCGGGCTAACAGTTCGCGCGGATTAAATGGTTTGGGCAAATAGTCGTCGGCGCCCATTTCTAGGCCAATGATTCTATCCACCTCATCGCCGCGGGCGGTGAGCATAATAATAGGCGTGCTAACATTATTTGCGCGTAGGCGCCGGCAAATTGCCAAGCCATCTTCGCCAGGCAACATTAAATCAAGCACCAACAAATCGACGCTTTCTGCTGCAAGTGCCGCGTCCATTTCTTTCGCATCGGCCACTGTTTTAATATCAAAACCTTGCTCGGTTAAATAACGTTGTAGTAGTTCGCGCATTCGCAAGTCGTCATCTACCATTAATACTTTTTTGTTTGGCTCAGTCATGGCTTACACTTTCACACAATAGTTAATCAGCGTACATTTGTAGTATAAGTTTTAAGATGATATAAAGCTATAATTGAGAAAACTTTTGTGCGAGTTTAACGTCATAAGCTCAATAATTACAATTGCTTACAATTGCTCGAAAATATGAAACATTGCATTTACAACCTTCATTCATAGTAATTAATGCTTCTGTAATGGTTGCATATTTTTTTTAGATTAGTCATCAATGATTATGCATAAAAGGTATTATTGTTAACAATGGTATTTAAATCAAACGCTTATACTGTGCAAACACTAATTTTATTGGTGACAAGTTTATTATTGTCGTCCTTATCTGTAATTGGCAAAGCAGACGAAAAGCAAGCGACAGACAAGCCAGTTATCGATAAACGGTTGACAGAAAAGCCAAGCGCAGAAGAGATTGATTCAAACATTTCAGATCAAACCTTGGAATACAACTTTAGCCCAGAGGATCGAGCGCGCCTACGTAAAGCCTTAGCTGATTATTCTAAATCAACCAATCCTGAACATCGTCAAATAGAAATTAGCCGCAAAGCCATGAAAGAAAGCTTAGAAGTTCGCTTTAATGGCTGTGATAAAGATAATGATGATTCGATAGACCGCGAAGAAGCGACGTTATGTTTACCGCAAATCGCAAGACGTTTTAGCAATGTAGATGTTGACGAAGACGGCGTGATTACCATCGAAGAATTAGAGCTTGCACAAGCTAAATCGATTGAAAGGCAAAAAGCTGCCGAGGCAAAAATGGAATCGCAAAAAATTCTAGAAGCTGAGGTTGAGATTAAAAATAAAGGCAAACTTAAAGGCAATAGACAAGCACTTAATACGCATAAAAAATCTAGCCAAACCAATGCTGCGGCTGGTGCTAATAATAGTGTTACCACAGAGCAATAATTTACAACCTTTTTCAAACGCAACCCAGTTAACCTATTCTCACTTTTCTACTTTTAATGTTCAATTGTTTAGATGATGAACGATAACTCACTAAACATTTCACACGATATTTCAGTAGAACTGCTTACTAGCATTGATGCCATTTCACCCGCGGTATGGGATGCATTAAGCGACACAACCCCTTTAATAAGCCATGCTTTCTTAAGTGCGTTAGAGCGCTCAGGCTCTGTTGGCTCAGGCACAGGCTGGAATCCACGCCACTTAATCGTCAAACAAAATAGCCATATTATTGGCGTGATGCCGCTGTACTTAAAAAGTCATTCTTACGGCGAATATGTATTCGACTGGGCTTGGGCCGATGCTTATCAACGTAGTGGCTTAGAGTATTACCCAAAATTACTGTCGGCGATTCCATTTTCACCCATCACCAGCGCGCGCTTGTTAAGTCAGGGTAAAGATACTATGCAGCTGATGATTAAAGCGCTAGAAAGTGTGATGCAACAGCACGCGCTTTCAAGTGCGCATGTGCTTTTTCCGGATGAGGTGAGTGCACAGTTGTTAAATGAAGCCGGATGGTTAAAGCGCACAGGCGTGCAATTTAGATGGCAGAATAAAAACTATGGCAATTTTGAGGATTTTTTAGCAACCTTAAGCCACGATAAACGCAAAAAAATTCACCAAGAACGTAAAAAAATTCAACTCGCTGGCATAGTCTGCCGCCAAATTAAAGGCATGGATGCCACGCAAGCAGATTGGGATTTTTTCTACGCCTGTTATTGCAATACTTATCATGAGCATCATTCTACGCCGTATTTAACGCGCGCTTTTTTTGCAGAAATTAGCCAAAATATGCCGCAAAATTTGTTGTTGATTGTGGCAGAATTGGATGGCAAACCCATTGCTTGCACGCTTAATATTTACAATGAAACGACTTTGTATGGGCGTTATTGGGGTGCAATTCAGTTTGTATCTGGCCTGCATTTTGAGCTGTGCTATTACCAAGCGCAGCAATTTTGCATCCATCAGGGCATCACCTATTTTGAAGGTGGGGCGCAAGGTGAACACAAGCTTGCACGAGGGTTTGAGCCAAGATCAACCTGCTCGTATCACAAAATTGCACATGCCGATTTTGAGGTGGCGATTAAAGACTTTTTACGGCGAGAATCAGAAGGCATCGCCGCCTACACCAACGAGCTTGAAGAGCGCGCGCCGTTTAAAGCAAGTGATACGCTGAGCGTCTGAGTTAGGCATTACCTATACGCGAGCAGAAATGTTGCCCCGTATCACAACAATTCATTGATAATGAGTTTTACCAAGTTATCAATTTGCCATCGTAGGCAATAAATTGGCCTGTTGTTTGTAAGCTTAAGCCCTCAATGACTTTGCGCAGGCCAGTTACGCTGGTTTGCACACTTATCATCGCGTTACTGCCGCCCATATCGGTTTGCACCCAGCCTGGATGCAGCGTTACCACGCTAATGCCGTATGGTTTTAAGTCGATTGATACACTTTTCATCACCATATTAACCGCACATTTGCTGCTACGGTAGCTATAACTCTCGCCGCTGGTGTTGTCGTCTATGCTGCCCATTTTGCTGCTTAAGGTGGCCATTTTTTTAAGCTGGCTACGCGTAACCTGTTGCACAAACGCCTCTGCCATTTTTAGTGGTGCCATGCTGTTAATTTTAAAGCCTTCTGCCCATGCTGCGTAATCTACATCGCCAAAATGGCTGGCTGGGTAAACGCCCGCATTATTAATCAGCACATCAATGCTTTCATCTTTTAATTGCGTGGCCAGCGCATCAATTTGCGCAAAGTCTGCCACATCTAAAGTATGAATTTTTACATTACTATGCGCGGTAGCCAGCGCAGTCAAATCAATGGCAGATTGCGGGTGACGGCAGCAAGCCAGCACGTTCCAACCATCTTTTGCATATTGTTTGGTAAACTCTAGGCCAATACCGCGGTTAGCACCGGTGATTAAAACTTGATGTAAACTCATTTGGTTTCCTTACGTTAAATGTGTGTGATTAACAGCTTTATATTATGCGGCAACTGGAACAATTATGTTTAGATTGCATCATAGTTTTGTATCATTTTAGGGCTTATTAAAGAAAACTGCACATGAAAAAATTAACCATACTCATTACAAGCTTATTAGTACTGGCATTTAACATGCCTACATTTGCAACTGGCATTTTTGATAAAAATTTTACAGGCAAACAATTACAGCACTACGCCGATGGCCAACTTAAATACCAAGTTAACGTGATTAAAGGCAAAAAACAAGGCCAAGAGACTTTTTGGTATCCCAATGGTAAACCGTATATTCAAACCAACTATGTGGATGATAAAGAAGATGGCATTTGGAACCAATGGTACGAAAACGGCCAACTAAAGCTAGAAGCGCATTACCAAGCAGGGCGCGAGCACGGATTATTCACGCAGTGGTATGAAAACGGCCAAAAACGCGTTGAAGGTAACTTTGTTATGGGTAAAAAAGAAGGCTTGGAGACCGCTTGGAATAAGGATGGCAGCGTAAAATACACAACCAACTATAAAGATGGCCAAGAAATTAAACAGCCACAAGCTCAGTAAAATTTAAGTGTTAAAGTTTAAGTAAAATCATTAGCCCAGTTTACGTGATGCGCATAGTGTATATTTTTTAACATACCCCATAATGTGAAACATACGAACACGACATATTGTTGTGATTACATAAAAAAGGAAATCATCATGTGGACAACACCAGCAGCTACTGAAATGCGTTTTGGCTTTGAAGTAACAATGTACGTAATGAATAAATAAGTTTAAATTAAGTTTAAATTAACTTTAAATAAGTTTAATTAAACCTTAAAAAGCCCAGTGAGAAATCACTGGGCTTTTTTTATATTAATCAGTTTGCAGGCATTATTTGCCAATAACAACATATTTGTGCCATACTTAAAAATTACAGCATTAAAATTACAGCGTTTAATCAACCCAAACAACCTATCGAGGATAAAATTATGGCAGAAGCAAAAGGTTTAAGCACACCAGTTAAAATGAAAAGCGAGCTAGCCGCTTTAGTAGGCGCAACTTCACTACCACGCACCGAAATAACAAAAAAAATATGGGATTACATTAAAGCCAACAAATTACAAACCAAAACTGTAAACGGTAAAGCCGAAAATGCTGGCAAATACATTGTGTGCGACGCTAAATTGCACCCAATTTTTGCAAATACAAAATCAACCAGCAAGACAGGTAAATTAACAGATTTAACCAACATTAAAGTTGGCGAGACAATCGACATGATGCAAATGGCCGCAGTTGTTGGAGCGAATATAGCTTAATCTGGTTTTAGATAACAATTAATTTAAAAGCCCAGCAAGCAATTACTGGGCTTTTTTGTTTTTGTAATTAATGCGTTTAAATGCAAAAAACTCCTGCCCTATAACCCGCATGGATATTGGCTTGCAGAGCATCTTTTTTTAAAAATTATTTGCTCATTTTAGGCATTCTTTTGGGTCTAGTTTTGATATTAGTTAAGCTAGGTAGCAAGCTGGTAATTTGTTGGTAACGCTCAAACAAAAACGCAACGCGTGCTGCGTCGCTCAAAGCGCCTTTGTAGCCATAGGCTGCATCTACCGCTTTATCTAAAGCCTGATGCGCTTTTAATAAATTGGCTGGCAAGGTGAGCGGGTCGTACAAATCGGCCAGTGAAGCGTTTGGGTGCGTTGCGCGCGCCCCAGCACCGCTTGCGCGCACGCCTCAACAGCCCTATGGGTATTGGCTTGCAATGCAGGCCATGGGAAGTTGTTGTAAACTAAACTTGCAGAATACGTAAAATCACTTTTTAGTCGTCCGCACAAAGTTCGCATCCAAGTCATGTGCATAGATGAACAAATGACACCGAAGTGATATGCAGCAACATTTTCAATGGTGTAAAGCCTGTTGCTTGCAATGATATCCGAAGCTAAATATGCCATTGGAACATACTTGCGCCGCTCAGATGAAACTTCGGGTACAGCCAAATAATCTGTTTTTGGTTGTCTATTTTCACCGAATAAAGTTGGCGTTGACGCTTGTTCCTGAGTTGGCACTTTTGTACTTGCAAGCCTCATTTTACGAACTGCCTCAATTCTCGCCATAACTAGAGGCATTTGACGTATATGTTGCGGGCTTACGTCTTTCAACCACAAGCAATAGCGCCCGTTACCATTAATCAATTCCTCAGAACCTATAAAAGGCCTGATGTATTCTTTAGCTAACGGCTCTATTTTAATAAACTCTGTCAATTCCTCAGCAGTGAATAATAAGTTACCGCCATCGGTGGGTTTGCTGCCATAAGTCATTTCTGGTACAGCGCAAATTGGACGGCGTGATTTTTCAATGATAAAATCGGGTGCATCAACTAAATATGGGTTGATATTAATAGCTTTCACCGCGTGTGACTCACCTTTAATATCAGCATATTCATAAATGGTTTTATCGGCCACATCTTGCAAACCAAACCCAATAATCACACAATGCACTGCGGCTTTGCCGCGCGCTTCGTTAGCCCAGCTAAATGTGCGGTGCGCGAAATGAATTTTAATGCCTTGCGCTAACATCCAAGACCATAAAACGCCCACTTGCTCGCCTTGCGTAATGCTGTTGGTAGAAACAAAAGCACACCTTATATCACTGTCATGCTGAACTGGATTCAGCATCTCTGAGTTATTAACGAGATTACGGGTCAAGCCCGCAATGACAGATGGAGAATGCATATAGCGCGCGGCTTTAATATACCAAGCGGCCACAAAATCCAGTAAACCTGCATTTTTAATATCGCCACAAATCAGTTGCATATCACTTTTTTGCGCGGCAGATTGATTGCTTTTACCCAAAAACGGCGGATTACCCAAAATATAGCTGCATTTTTGTGGCGCTAAAACTTGCGCCCAATCTAGGGTTAAAGCGTTGCCGCACACAATATGCGGCGTGGCTTTTAACGGTATGCGTGCAAAGTAGCTGCCAAATTCTTGCGATACTTTCATGTTCATTTGGTGATCGGTCAGCCACAACGCCACTTGCGCAATTTGGGCAGGGAACTCCTCAATCTCTATGCCGTAAAACTGATCTACATCTACACAAATTAGGCTTTGCACGTCTAACACTTGCTGGCCACTACTGTGTGACGCGCGCAAAACGGCTAGCTCTAGCAAGCGCAACTCACGGTAGGTAATCACCAAAAAGTTGCCGCAACCGCAGGCGGGGTCAAAAAACGTTAAGTTGCGCAGCTTTTTGTGAAAATCTAACAGCCGCGTTTTGTTGCTTTTTACTTTTTCAAACTCCGCCCAAAGTGCATCTAAAAACAGCGGTTTAATCAGCTTTAAAATATTTTCTTCCGATGTGTAATGCGCGCCCAAATTGCGCCGCGCATCCGCATCCATAATGCTTTGAAACAAGCTGCCAAATATGGCGGGGGAGATAATACTCCAGTCCAACGCGCACAAATCTAATAGGGCTTCGCGCATTTTGCTATCAAACTGGGCGGGTGGTAATGGCTCCTCAAACAATTTGCCATTGACGTAGGGGAAAGCGGCCAGGCTTTCATCCAAATTGTTTAGGCGCTTATTGCTGGGCGTGTTAAGGACATAAAATAAGCTGCTGAGATGATGCGCTAAATCGCTGCCATCGGCGCTGGTCTTGGTTTCTATGTAATTTTGCAGTAAACGTTTTTCAAAAATAGTGGTGTCTTCTGCAAACAAGCAGAACAGCAGGCGCACCAAATATAGCTCTAGCACATGTCCATCGTAACCCACGGCCTTAAGCGCATCGTGCAGCTTGCCCATGCGCATCGCTGCTTTAATATTAATTGGGTCTTGCGGTTTTATGATTTGCGTTTGGTAGCCCGCAATAAAGCCGAACAGTTTGATGTTTTGGTATAAATCTTTAAGTGCAAACTCAACTTGTTCATTCGTCTCTAAGTTGTAAATCCGAAACTTTGAGAAATCTGAAACGAGGATATATTTAGCTAAATCGCGCTCTTTGATACCAGGAAAATAATCTAGCGCTTGAGTAAATGCTTTATCTAAGCTTTTGCCTCGCGATTTATGCTCTACCAGCAACTGACCACGCCAAAGCAAATCGATAAAACCGCCTTTGTCATCTGCTTTTTTAACGGGCTCTTCAAAGCTGGCAATGCGGCGGCGCGTGATGCCAAATACATTAAAAAAAGCATCCCAAAACGATTTTGCTTCGGCATCTTCGCGAGATTCCGTTGCCCACTCTTTTGAGAATATACTCGCGCGGGTTTTAATCTCGTTCCATGAAAGTGGCATATTTAGAATCTGCTTATTATTTTAATATTTGTTGGCTATTTACAGCGAGTGTACATGATATGAACGTAAAAAAGCCACACCCGAAGGCGTGGCTTTTATTTGGTGGGAAAGAGGGACTTGAACCCTCGACCCAGGATTATGAATCTCCTGACCAACATAGATTTTAATGGTGATTGAATGATATTAACTGTCGCTAAATTATTAAGCAATAATTAACATATTGATTTATATAATATTTTTTGTTAGCCTTTTTCCACATTTAAAAACGTTTTAAAAATGCATTTTTATGAATCTTGAAAAACACGTAACAAAAAATAAAATATAGCAGTACATAAATGACACTAAGTTCAAATGCTGAGCCCGCAATTTTGAACTAATTTCGGAGCTATTTTATAGTATTTTTACTAGCGTGTTTATACATTATTGAATCCGAGTATTCTTAATCTAGTTGACCGCCAATTATTATTCAAAATGAACAGTGATGCTCATGACTATTGAACTATGTCTCAGATGGGCAGAATTGAGACTCTATGAGTTGTTTGATTTATTAAGCGTTTCGTTTTTGAAATTTTTAATCACTTTACACTGTTAAGATGACTTGCAGTTTTACCTGCATTGATCTCTATGCTAAGTTAAATCTGGCTACATGCTTTTCTACCCCAGATTTAATGCTATCGATCAATTTAATTGGGAATCCATCAGGTAGCTCTTTATAGATCGAATCAATCTTTTCTATTACCGTATCTGCTAGAAATTGCATCTCATCAAATGCCTGTGGTAGTCCGAGCTTCCGGGTTAATTCCTGCCAATGTCTACGTGATATCTCGTCAAAATTGTAATGGGCATTTTTGGTACGCACGGCCATCGCTAGCTTTGCTTTTTGGTAAGGAATTTGATTCGCCAGATTTCCAATAATTGGCCAAGCAGAAAGCACATCATAGAGTGGTGTTAACTGGAACTTGCCACCTTCATTAATTGCCACAGAAAAGTTCTTAGCATGCCCATCTGTTGCGGCTAATACCCAGAACATAAACTGTGTCTTAATAAAGTGTAGCCGATCTTCATCTGCAAATTGACTTGCAGCTAAATATTGCATAATCTGCGCAATGCCTGGGCCATGATCAACTTCATATTTTTTGGTGTTCGGTAACCCAAATACTTGGCAAAAGTCTTCTTGAGGGATACGCGCTATCCAAGTGTTATTGTCGACCCATTTTCGATCGAATCTTTTTACGACCAGCGCTTTTGTTCCTTCGAATGTGGCAATGTCTGTTTGTGCAACATTAAAATCTAGTTTCTCTAATACTTTGGCGCACAACCATTCGTTTTCAATGGATGTTGTCATATCAAATCTGCGCTCGCCACCAATCAGCCCTAAAGGAAGTTTTAGGATATGCGTGGTTGGTGTTGTGCCATGTGGTAGATGCCAAGCGTTATTAATCTTCAAGAGGGCTGTTTTTTCTTGAGC
>JACMNB010000054.1 GCA_014378845.1 Methylotenera sp.
ATGATGCCGCTTAAAGTCAAACTAAAGTTACCGTGGCTCATAAAAGCCTCAAGCCCAGATTTTTGCGCGAATTTATCAAATTGCGCTAACTCCAAACCACGTTTAACCGCTTTTCGTATTAATTTTGCGATTAGCCAGCCGACAAATAAAATGACAATGACCGCTAATAATCTAGGCACAAAATGCACCAATTGCAGCCAAAATTGATTGAGTGAATCGATAAAAATATCCAGTTGATCTTGCATAAAGCCTCCTAAAAATTGTTTTTAATCAACCCCTTAAATTAATAAGTTTCGCTTAGAATTATAATGCCATTAATAACAGCTTTTGCGACTTAAACTTTAGCTTAACCTAAAATTGTCCATTTTTTGTAACAGTTTGTAAAACGGCCTCTGTGATAAAATAATTAATATGACCAATCTACAAAAAAAACTAGCGCCTGAAAAATTAGTAATCGCATCACGCGAAAGCGCATTGGCCATGTGGCAAGCGTTGCATATTCAAGCCCGCCTGCAAGCTTTATACCCAAGCTGCGATGTACAAATTTTAGGCATGACCACCACCGGCGACCAAATTTTAGATTCGCCATTGTCGCGTATTGGTGGCAAAGGTTTGTTTGTAAAAGAGCTAGAAATGGCGCTAGCCGATGGCAGCGCAGATTTGGCGGTACACAGCATGAAAGACGTGCCGATGAACTTGCCAGCAGGCTTTATACTTGCTGCGACAGGTGAAAGAGAGGACGCGCGTGATGCATTTGTGTCCAACAATTTCGCCAGCTTAGAAGATTTACCGCACGGCAGCGTGGTTGGCACATCTAGCTTGCGCCGTCAAAGCCAATTGCAACATCGTTTTCCTCACTTAAAGATAGAATCGTTGCGCGGCAACGTGCAAACGCGGTTGCGTAAATTAGATGAAGGTCAATATGCCGCGATTATTTTGGCTGCTGCGGGCTTAATTCGGCTGGGTTTGGGCGAGCGTATTCGCGATTTTATTTCGCCAAGTGATAGCATTCCTGCCGTCGGTCAAGGCGCGTTAGGCATAGAAATTCGCGCCGATAGAACCGATTTAATTGACGTGCTTGCACCGCTTAATCACATTGATACGCAACTTTGCGTGGAGGCCGAACGCGGCTTTAGCCGTGCGCTGGCAGGCAGTTGCACCGTGCCGCTAGGCGCCTATGCGCTGCGCGATGGTGACAACATTAACATGACAGGCTTTGTCGCCAGTGTGGATGGCACACAAATGCTGCGCGAAACAGCCAGTGGGTCGATTATAAACGCCGAAGCGGTAGGCAAAACCTTGGCAGAAAAATTGGTAGCGCGCGGCGCTGATACGATTTTGGCTGCGCTTGATGGTCACAAATAAAACGCATATGTTAAACATTGCTACATTCGTCACACTCGCACAACCACCGTCATACTGGCGCAGGCCAGTATCCAGACAATGTGGAATTAAAAGCTGTGATTATTTGTAACCAAGCTAAGCAAGCACCCGACCTAGATTCTGGCCTACGCCAGAATGACGAGTTAAAAAAGAATGACTAAACCATCACTTGCTGGCATTGGCATTGCCATTACGCGGCCCGTCGACCAAGCCAAAAAACTCAGCGCATTCATTGAGGAAGCTGGCGGCACGCCTATACTGTTTCCATTAATCGAAATCACACCGCTTAAAGATTATAGCCAATTTGAAGCGGTAATTAGCAACATTGAGAGTTAC
Organism: Methylotenera sp.; assembly: GCA_014378845.1. Taxonomy (GTDB): domain Bacteria; phylum Pseudomonadota; class Gammaproteobacteria; order Burkholderiales; family Methylophilaceae; genus Methylotenera_A. Next base: position 1,720 of record JACMNB010000054.1, read on the forward strand.
GATTGGGCGATTTTTATCAGTAGCAACGCCGTGCAAAACGGCATGCCGCGATTACTAAAACAAGACATTCCACCCAGCTTAAAATTTGCTGCCATTGGCCCTGTTACAGCTAAAGAATTACAGAGCCTTGGCGTCGAAAATGTGCTTACACCTAAAGACCGTTTTGATAGTGAATCTTTACTATCTTTACCCGAAATGCAAGCTGTAAAAAACAAAAAAGTGATTATTGTTCGTGGCATAGGCGGTCGCGACGTACTAGCCGAAACCCTGAAAGCACGTGGCGCGCAAGTCACTTTTGCAGAATGCTACCAACGTATTAACCCACAAACTGATTGTGATTTACTGGCTCAACTTTATGCTGAAAATAAACTGCACGGCATCGTCGTCACCAGCAGTGAAGCCATGCGCCACCTGCTAGATTTGGCGGGCGATGCAGAGTGGTTAAAAAATGTAACTTTATTTGTGAATCACGCCAGAATTGCAGAATTACCGCTGCAAATGGGTTTTAAAGTAACTGTCGCAGATGCGCCAGGTGATGACGCCATGCTACAAACTATCGAATCTTGTAGGGTGGGTTCTTGAACCCACGCGGTAATGGTTGTAAGTTTTATCATTGCAACGCGTGGGTCACAAGTGACCCATCCTACAAGGCTAATTATCATGTTTAATGAGTTGCTTCCCATTGTGTCTCAAATTTATTTTTAGCGCGTGCATATTCATTGCCACAATTAATAATATTTTTATTTTCACTTTCGCACGCTTTACTGGGTTTATAAAAAGCTAACCACGCATCAACTTTATTGCTCCGCGCTTCAATTTCCGCTTCTTTTTCAGCTTGTTTAACCAACTCTTGCTGGTGCAAAGCTAATTTATGTTGATAAGCTGCAGCTTCGGCTTGCCTTTGATGCTCATTAGCGGCTTCTTGCATCGCTATGGACTGCTGACGAATTCGCTCGATATTTCTTTGGGATTGTTCGTTAACCAAATGTATTTCTTGATTAAAAACCTCTAGCACCTGACTTAGTTGCCACTCAATATATGTAGCCCGTATAAACCACGCAAACAATATTGCTGCTAATACTGATAAAAATATAGTAAATGGATTTACTTCGTTTGGTTTTTTAGTGTTTTGATTAAAGAATGAATCTTGCTGGTAACTTCTAATCTCATCTGGCTCTATTTGCATTTTTATCCCTTATTTATATTTATTTAAAAATCAAGAAATACTAAGCAAGTTTTATGCCTTAAATTAGTCGTAAATCACTTCATTGCAAAAGTAAACGCATCGCTAAAAAACTCATCTACCAGCAAACCTTGTTGCACAAAGCTATTATGCGCAACCTCACACATGCCTGGTGCGCCGCACACATAGGCTTGATAGACGCTTAAATCTTTATAGTCATCCAACACAGCCTGATTTACTAAACCTGTTCTGCCTTGCCAATTATCCGTTGCAAGCGGCTCTGAAAGCACAGGGATATACGTCACATTTGGCATTAATTCTGCCCATTTTTCGCAAAGGTCGTGCATATACAAATCTGGCAATTGGCGCGCACCGCGATACAAAATGATTTCGCGTTTGATATTGTTGTGTAGCATGTGCTCGATAATGCCTTTGACTGGCGCAAAGCCAGTGCCACCTGCTACAAAAATGGCGGGTTTATCGGAGTTTTCGCGCAGAAAAAAGTTACCGAATGGCGCCTCTAGCCGCAAAATGGCCTTTTCTTGTAATTCATTGGCCACATATTCGCTAAACACGCCATTTGGAATCACGCGAATATGTAGCTGCAAAAAGTCGTTATCATGCGGCGCATTGGCAATAGAAAACGCACGGCGTTTGCCATCTTTTAAAATAAACTCGATATATTGGCCTGCCAAAAATTGCAAGCGCTCACTAGCGGGAAGCTGTAAATGTAATGCAATAACATCGTGCGCTAGCTGCTCTTTTTTGGCCACGCGCGCAGGTAAAATGCGCGGTTTAATACCTGCCAAGCCGCCCACTTCACGGCATTCAATGGTTAAATCCTCAAGCGCCATCGCACAGCAAAGCAAGGTGTTACCAGCGGCTAGTTCGGCATCAGTCATGGCGCTGCCTTGGTAATCGTTATGGTGAACTTTGCCAGAAACCAGTTTGGCTTTGCACGAACCGCATGCGCCGTTGCGGCAGCCATACGGTAGGTTAATACCCGCATCAATGGCGGCACTTAACACAGTTTGGCTTGGGCGCACATCAAAGGTGTGGCCGCTATTTTTAATGGTGACTTGATGGCTCATATAGGTTCTTAGTCTAAATTTAAAAATTCACATTACCCGTCATTCTGAACCTAAGGTTTGTTTTAGGCGAAGAAGCCAATTTTTATTGCTGCATTGCACTGGATTCTTCGCTGCGCTCAGAATGACGGTGGAGAAACTTATTTTCGTCTTTTATTTTCTAGGATTTTTATCAAAGTCTTCTTTAATCTCAACAAATTCGCCCTCTATCACGTCATCATTAGCAGCCTTTGAATTCGACTTACTTTTAAAACCTGACTGTTTAAAACCTGATTGATTAAAAATAGTTTGATCGGTTTGTTGATGGTTAGTTGTGCTATTAGTCGCTCCACTTGTGCTTGGCTTACTATTTTGTATAGGGATTAGCAACAAAATAACCGCAAATACATCGCTAAGCACACCTGGGATAATGAGCAACACGCCAGCCACCATATTGCGCGCACTGCCCAGCATGGTTTTGATTGGGTTGCCGCCAGATGTGACGTTTTGCATCATTTTGGCCGATAGCAATAATTTTTCGCCTTTAATTAACTGTAAGCCCAACAAGCCAATAACGACTAAGTATAATAACAACCACCAGCCGTAGCGATGCGCGAGTTCGACCAGCAGAAAAATCTCGGCGAATGGAAAAGCGAGTAAAATTAGGCCTATTAAAAATCGCATGGCTTTATACTTTCTGTGAACTTTCTAACAACATGAGTTTACTAATTTGGGGCATAACTATTATATTGCAAGATTTTTGTAGGGTTTTGCTCATATTTTGGAGTATTGATTGAAACGCATTTTAGGCAGTATTGTATTACTTTTAGTTGCAACGTTTTGCACACCCTTATTTTATGCAGCTGAGAGCAGCGGTGCGGTTAAAAATCTGTTTACCGAAGACAGCCCAAGCGCACAAAAAGACGAAGAGTTTTTATCCCCCGACAAAGCGTTCAAGTTAGTTATTACGCAAGATAAATACACTTTAGTTGCCAATTTTACTGTGGAGCCAGGTTATTATCTTTATAAAAATCGTATTAAATTTACCTTACAACCCAATGAAGATTACGAAGTAAGTTTGCCTAATGGCCAAATTAAAGAAGACAAGAACTTTGGCAAAATGGAAGTATATCACCATGATTTTAAAGGCGTTATCTACCTAAAAAGAATCATAAAACCAACGATAACTGTAAAAGCAGTTTACCAAGGGTGCAGCGAAAAAGGTTTATGTTACGCTCCACAAACCAAAACAATTGATATTGCTTTAAACGATGTTGCCGACACAGACTCTAGTATTAGTGCGGCTTCCAGCGGCATTGCCAATGATGATGATAAAACAACTTCTGCGCTTAAAACTGGTAATTTATGGCTGGTGATTGCGGGGTTTTTCGTCGCGGGCTTGCTGTTATCATTCACGCCTTGCGTATTGCCAATGATTCCGATTTTATCGAGCATTATCGTGGGCAGTCAAAGCAAACAAAAAGTACCCACAAGATTACATGCGTTTGGCTTATCTGTGGCCTACGTGCTCGGCATGGCGCTTAGCTACACGCTGGCTGGCGTGGCTGCTGGGCTTTCAGGCAATTTATTGTCGCAATCGCTGCAAAGCCCGCTGATATTGGGTTTAACCGCGCTTTTGTTTGTGATATTAGCGTTTTCAATGTTTGGATTTTACGAGCTTAAAATGCCCAGCGCGCTTGAAAGCAAGCTATTAAACACCAGCAACAATCTCAAAGGTGGCGAATTTTTAGGCGTTTTTATCATGGGCGTACTGTCGGCTTTAATCGTCAGCCCTTGCGTGGCTGCGCCATTAGCGGGCGCGCTGATTTACATCGGTCAAACGCATAACGTGTTACTGGGCGGCGCTGGCTTATTCGCGCTGGCAATCGGCATGGGCGTTCCATTACTGTTAATTGGTGCTTCTGCTGGCAGTTTATTACCAAAAGCGGGCAGCTGGATGACTGTTGTGCGCAACCTGTTTGGCGTGCTAATGTTGGCGATAGCGGCTTATATTGCATGGCCTGTATTACCTGCCAGTTTAACTGCGCCAGTGAATAATTTACTGGGCTTTAGTGCCAAGCACACGCTGCCGTTTACGCCCGTTAAATCTGTTGCTGAGCTAAACGCTGTCATTGCCAGCGCCAACGGCAAAACTGTGATGCTGGATTTTTATGCCGATTGGTGTACAAGCTGTAAAGAAATGGAAAAGCTCACTTTTAGTGATGAAAAAGTAAAAGCGGCGCTGGCCAACACGGTTTTATTGCAAGCCGACGTAACCGAAAATAATGATAACGACCAAGCGCTGCTCAAACGTTTTGGCTTGTTTGGCCCGCCGGGCATTATATTCTTCGATAAAAATGGCGTTGAAATTAAAACGCGTGTAATTGGTTATAAAAATGCGGATGATTTTGCAGCGATTTTGAAGAAAGTTCAACAGTAAACGATGATGCAAAAACCGATGCTATCTAAATTAAAAAATCCAATTTTTTACCTAGCGCTAATCATCACCTTGGGTTTTGCTGTGCGATATTTTATGCTGAATGCGCAAGCGGATGATAAAGGAAAAGCTGCTACCCAAGCCTTATTTGCTGCAACAATGCCCGACGATAAAGCCCGTCCGCAAGCATTAAAACAATATGCAGGCAAAATTGTGGTGCTTAATTTTTGGGCAACATGGTGCGAGCCTTGCCGCGAAGAAATGCCCGAGTTATCGCAATTAAATGCTGCCTACAAAAACAAAAATGTGATTGTGTTAGGCGTTGCGATTGACGATGTTGGTGCTGTAAGCGAATTTACCAAAGAAACCAAAGTTAGCTACCCGCTTTTTGCTGCCGATATGCAAGGCATGCAATACGCCACCAACTTGGGAAACGATAAAGATGTGCTGCCTTACACCGTCATTATTAAGCCCGACGGCACGGTTGCAAAAACCTACTTTGGGCGCGTTACAAAACCTTTATTAGAAGAAACCTTATCTACACTTCTCTAAAAATAGTTTTGTCTTTGTTTTCAACTACTTAAGCTTTATCTTTACGATAACTTCGCTTAACTTCTGCGAATTTGCTGGACAAAAACATACAAGTTCGGCAAACTTGCGCTTATGAAGTCACATAAGAATGTTGCAATACGGGGCCGCAATGGTTGATCAGTTGACCACAAAATCTATATTGGTGTTGCACGGGCCCAATCTAAACCTTCTTGGCGCGCGCGAGCCTGAGCATTATGGCAATACAACATTGGCGCATATTAATAACAATCTGCAAACCATGGCAAAACAGGCTAACATTGCCTTAGAAGCCTATCAAAGTAATGCCGAAGCAGATATTGTGACTAAAATTCAGTCACTTACTGTCAAACCCGTTGATTTTATTATCATCAATCCCGCCGCATTTACGCATACTTCTATTGCCATTCGCGACGCGATTTCTGCCGTAAAAATTCCATTTATTGAAGTCCACTTATCCAATGTGTTTGCGCGCGAAAGCTTTAGGCATCACTCTTATTTTAGCGACATTGCGGTGGGCATAATTAGTGGTTTGGGCGCAGAAGGTTATTATGCCGCGCTACGTTACGCGATAAACGAATGCAACAAATAATCTGAATAAAAAAACAAGCACCAAACTTAAAACAAGCATTATTTTAAATCATCTAATTATAAATTAAGCAATTACTGGGGTTAATATGGATTTACGTAAACTTAAAAAACTGATTGATTTGGTGGAAGAATCTGGTATTTCGGAACTGGAACTAACCGAAGGTGAAGAAAAAGTGCGCATCAGTCGCGCGCTTATGCCAAATCATGCGCCTCAAATGCAGTACGCAGCTGCGCCGCAACCAGTTGCAGCACTTTCTACGTCCGCGCCTGTTGCTGCAACGCCTGTGGTGGCCGAGATTGAAGGCCATATTGTGAAATCGCCCATGGTTGGTACCTTTTATCGCTCATCTTCGCCCGACGCTAAAGCGTTTGTGGATGTGGGATCTAAGATTGCTGCCGGAGAAACACTTTGTATCATTGAGGCCATGAAATTACTCAATGAAATTGAAAGTGATTTTACTGGCGTCATTAAAAAAATATTGGTCGAAAACGGCCAGCCTGTTGAGTACGGCGAACCTTTGTTTATAATTAGTTAAGCGTGATAGGTTAATCAAATGTTCGAAAAAATATTAATCGCAAATAGAGGCGAGATTGCGCTGCGTGTGCAGCGTGCGTGCCGCGAGCTTGGCATCAAAACCGTTGCCGTTTATTCTGAGGCTGACAAAGAAGCCAAATACGTAAAGCTTGCAGATGAATCGGTTTGCATTGGACCGGCATCTTCTAGCTTAAGTTATTTAAATATTCCTGCCGTTATTAGCGCGGCCGAAGTCACCGACGCGCAAGCGATTCATCCAGGTTATGGTTTTTTATCTGAAAATGCCGACTTTGCCGAGCGTGTCGAGCAAAGCGGCTTTGTGTTTATTGGACCGCGCGCCGAAACTATTCGGTTGATGGGCGACAAAGTTTCCGCCAAAAATGCCATGAAACAAGCGGGTGTGCCCTGCGTGCCAGGCTCTGAAGGCGCATTAAATGACGATCCTGTCGACACCATTAAGACAGCCAAAAAAGTCGGCTATCCTGTGATTATCAAAGCCGCTGGCGGCGGCGGCGGACGTGGTATGCGCGTGGTGCACACCGAGGCGGCGCTGATTAACGCAGTGAATATGACCAAAGCCGAAGCGCAAGCGGCGTTTGGCAACCCCATGGTGTATATGGAGAAGTTTTTAGAAAATCCACGCCATATCGAGATTCAGATTTTGGCCGATCAACACGGCAATGCGGTATATTTGGGCGATCGCGATTGCTCGATGCAAAGGCGCCACCAAAAAATTATTGAGGAAGCGCCTTCACCTTTATTAAGCACTAAAATACGTGACAAAATAGGCGAGCGCTGCGCAGACGCTTGTCGCAAAATTAAATATCGCGGCGCGGGTACTTTTGAGTTTTTATACGAAAACGGCGAGTTTTATTTTATTGAAATGAATACGCGCTTGCAAGTTGAGCACACGGTAACCGAGATGATTACTGGGCTTGATTTGGTACAGCAGCAAATTTTTGTGGCGGCTGGTGAGAAACTAAAATTTCGCCAGCGCGATATTGAACTGCGCGGCCACGCCATTGAGTGCCGCATTAACGCCGAAGACCCGTATAACTTTGTGCCATCGCCCGGCAAAATAAGCACATTTCATATGCCAGGCGGGCCTGGCGTGCGCATTGATACGCACGCTTATGCGGGTTACACCGTGCCATCCAATTATGATTCAATGATAGGCAAGCTCATTACCTACGGAGCCACGCGAGAGCAAGCGATTGCGCGTATGCGCATTGCGCTATCGGAAATGATGATTGATGGTATTAAAACCAATATTCCATTACATGCCGATTTAATGGCCGATGCGGCGTTTCATATTGGCGGCACTAGCATCCATTACCTTGAGCAAAAACTAGGCATTGGTCACAAATAGGCGATGTAAACTCTGTGGCTTGGTTATTAATTAAAATTGATGCGAATGAAAATAATGCGGATGCCATCAGCGACGCGTTAATGGCTATTGGCGCGCTTTCTGCCAGTATTGAAGATGCCAACGCTGAAACAGACGCTGAACAAGCTATTTTTGGCGAACCCAGTAGCGCTGATATTCAATATCCGCCGCCTGGCATTTGGCAGCAAAATATCGTGACGGCGATGTTTGATGAAAGCGCTGATGCCAACCAAATTATTCACACGCTGTGTCAAGAAACAGGCATTGCAAGGTTTGAGTTCAACACCGAATTAATCGCCGAGCAAGACTGGGTGCGCGCAACACAAGCGCAATTTGACCCAATTAAAATAGCCGATAGTCTATGGATTGTACCAACATGGCACACCGCACCTAACGCAGGTGCGGTTAACATTGTGCTAGACCCAGGTTTAGCATTTGGCACGGGCAGCCACCCAACCACGCATTTGTGTTTAGAATGGCTAACGCAACAACAGTTAACAAGCTTTAGCTTGTTGGATTACGGTTGCGGCTCTGGCATATTGGCGATTGCCGCAAAAAAATTGGGCGCAAAACACGTGGTTGGCGTAGATATTGACGCGCAGGCCATTATTGCCAGCCTCTACAACGCAGATCAAAACCAAGTCAGCATTGAATTTTTTGATGCAAATCAGTTCTCTCATCAAACTTTTGATGTGGTTGTGGCCAATATTTTATCCAGCGCGTTAATGGTGCTGGCACCAGCCTTAGCAAAATATTGTAAAACTGGCGGACAAATAGCTTTGTCGGGTATATTAGCGGATCAGCAAAACCAATTGATTGCACGTTACAGCGAGTGGTTTAACATGGATGCACCCAGTCAAAAAGACGCTTGGATACTGCTTACAGGCACTAAAAGATAGAATATAGACGATGAACTACATTACCTCTTGCCCCGCTTGCGAAACACAATTTTTGCTGACAACTGAGCATATAAAAGCACATCGCGGCAAAGTACAATGCGGACAATGTGAGCATATTTTTAACGCTAAAAATCGCCTGACTGAAATATCTGATGATATTCACAGTACTGCTGAATACAAGGCTAGCCTGGAATCTAATCAGCAAACTGATCTATCAAACAATACTACGCCAAATATTGCGCAAAATGTTGAAGATAAGCCTATCAATGCAGTGTTAGAAGGCGTATTGGGCGCCGTGCCTAATTTAGAAGATTTAAATGCTAATAATTCAATTTATACCAATGCTGATGACCCTTTTATTGGCGATCAAACGCATATTAATATTGATGATAATTATAGCTACGAAGACGAAACACCCATTACCATTGACGATTTAGCAACCACAGCTAAACTTGAAAAAAAGAAAACTAAGCTTAATATTTGGTTATTATTATTGGGTTTGCTGCTGGTAATTTTAGCGTGTTTACAAACTATATATTTTTTACGCAGTAAAATAGCGTCAGAATATCCGCAATTTAAACCGTATTTAAAGCAGGCGTGCGGTGCGCTGCAATGCAATATTGATTTACCTAAAAATCTAGATCTGTTCACGATTGATGATTCTGACATGCAAGAAAGTGAAAACTATGAAAAAGTCATCGACTTTTCTAGCCTATTGATTAATAACGCAAATAATAGTCAAGCGTATCCTAATATTGAGCTTACTTTAACCGACACAGATGATAAACCCGTGGTTAGAAGGCTTATAACGCCGACTGAATATTTAAAAACCAACGCGAAATTAGCAAACGGCATGCCGAGCAAAGATGAAGTACGTGTGAAATTGGCGATTAGCGTGGCCGATTTATCGGTGGTAGGATATCGCGTGTTACTGACTTATTAAATTTTTACAGGTATGCGACTGGCATCTAATGATTTTCATTAGCTATTTTTAATACCTTCACACAGGTTGTTTAATCAACTAATCTGTATTATTCAACTCATAGATTGCGTAACACTTAATTAACTATTTAACAGGAGATTTATCATGTGGACTACACCAGCAGCTACAGAAATGCGTTTTGGCTTTGAAGTGACAATGTACGTAATGAATAAATAAGTTAAAGCTTGTTTATCAAAAGGGCGCTTGCAGCGCCCTTTTTTATTGCATAATTCTACACATGGTTTTTATGCATAATTTTGTCAAAAAGTTTTCATTGCTTTCAAACTTAGCTAAACCTCCATCATATAGTCTGAATCAATCGCTTTAATCGACTCCGCAATTTTATCTATTGCCTCAAGCCTTACAAAACTTTTGCGCCATGCAATGGCAATGCGCCTTGTGGGTGCAGGCGAAGCAAAAGGTATGACTTTAATTAACGGGTTATTGTAGCGCGAGGCCGTGGCGGAGCACGGCAGCACTGTAATGCCTAAGTTTGACGCCACCATATTGCGAATTGTTTCGAGTGAGTTGCCTTGCAAAATTTCGCCCTTGCGCGAAAGCTCTGGGCAGGCTTGAGTCACTTGGTTGCTGAAACAATGGCCGCTATTGAGCAATAATACTTTTTCGTTTGATAACTCCTGTGGCTTAATGTGTTTACGTGCGGCCCATTGGTGCGTGATAGGCACTACCACGTCAAACTCTTCGTCGTACAACGCTTTATATTGCAAACCCGCCACGTTGAATGGCAAGGCGACAATCGCCGCATCAATTACCCCATTTTTTAGCTGTATCTCTAAGTTTGCGGTTAAATTTTCTTCGACCTCCAACGGCATATCTGGCGCGCTTTTGCGTAAGATAGGAATAATTTCTGGCAATAAATAGGGCCCAATCGAATGTATTAATCCCAATTTAAACGTGCCTTTAAGCTGATTTTTGCCCAATTCAGCCAGCTGCTTAATCCGCAAAGTTTCTTCTAATACTTTTTCAGCTTGCTCGACAATTTTTTCGCCAATTTCAGTCATACTGACATCACTGCGACTGCGCTCAAAAATGATCACATTAAGCTCTTGTTCTAGTTTTTTAATCGCCAAGCTCAACGCTGGTTGGGTGACAAAACACTTTTCGGCGGCGCGTCTAAAGTTACGCTCTTGGGCGACTGCGACTATAAATTTTAGCTCGGTTAGGGTCATATGCTTCTCATTTCATTAGTTGTGTTTATCATAGTTCAAAACATTAATGATTAATTTTATTTATCATGGCTATGACAAATAACAATTATGCGAATCAAAAATATCGCTTTAAAATACTTTCACACTGCATCATAGAATTTGCTTAAGCTATTTACTAATACTGGCCAATAATTCATCCTTTTATGGCCAACCATGTTGCAAGTTATTAGCTTTACTAATTAATTTAGGAGAAAACAATGGACACTGATTCAAAATGCCCTTTTTCGGGCGCACCCGCCAAACAGTCATTGTCAGGCGCTACCATTAACGCAAATTGGTGGCCCAACCAATTAAACGTGAGGATGCTAAATCAAAACTCGCCACTACTTGACCCCATGGGCGAAACATTTAACTACGCCGAGGAGTTTAAAAGCCTTGACCTTGAAGCTGTCGTGAAAGATTTGCATGCCTTAATGACAGATTCGCAAGAGTGGTGGCCAGCAGATTTTGGCCACTATGGCCCATTTTTTGTCCGCATGGCTTGGCACGCAGCTGGTACTTATCGTATTGCCGATGGTCGCGGTGGTGCGGGTAACGGCACACAGCGCTTTGCGCCGCTTAATAGCTGGCCAGACAGCGTGAACCTTGACAAAGCCCGGCGCCTACTTTGGCCTATTAAACAAAAATATGGCCGCAAACTTTCCTGGGCTGATTTGATCGTGCTAACTGGCAATGTGGCGTTAGATTCCATGGGTTTTAAGACCTTTGGTTTCGGTGGCGGACGCCAAGATGTTTGGGAGCCAGAAGATATTTATTGGGGTTCAGAAACCAAGTGGCTCGGCGGTGATGTGCGCTATGCACAAGGCTCACCAGGTGTAGAGTAAGACCACGGTGTGCTGGTGAAAGACGACAATAGCGAAGTGCGGCACTCACGCAATCTTGAGAATCCACTCGGCGCCGCGCAAATGGGCTTAATTTATGTTAATCCAGAAGGCCCAGATGGCAACCGCGACCCAATCGCCGCCGCGCACGACATCCGCGACACATTTGCGCGCATGGCCATGAACGATGAGGAAACAGTAGCACTGATTGCAGGCGGTCACACTTTTGGCAAAACACATGGCGCTGCGCCAGCGGAGCATGTCGGCAAAGAACCCGAGGCAAGTGATATTGAAGCGCAAGGTCTTGGCTGGCATAACAGTTTTGGCACTGGCAACGCTGGCGACACAATAACAAGCGGCCTTGAGGTTACTTGGACAACCAAACCAACGCAGTGGACTAACGATTACTTCGATCACTTATTTGGTTTTGAATGGGAACTCACTAAAAGCCCAGCGGGCGCTCAGCAGTGGGTGGCCAAAGATGGCGCGGGTGCTGGGAGGATTCCCCACGCGTTTGATGCTAACAAACGCTTGGCGCCCACGATGTTGACCACTGACCTGTCCATGCGCATGGACCCTGCTTATGAAAAAATATCGCGCCGTTTCCACCAAAACCCTGAAGAGTTTGCTGATGCTTTCGGGCGTGCTTGGTACAAATTAACGCACCGTGATATGGGGCCAATAACGCGGTATCTGGGTGCGCTTGTTCCTAAAGAAGAGCTAATTTGGCAAGATCCAGTTCCCACCGTTAATCATGCCCTTATTGGTGAGGAGGATATTGCCTCTTTAAAAACCAAACTGCTTAATTCTGGTTTATCTATCTCTCGGCTGGTGTCTACCGCTTGGGCATCTGCAGCAACGTTTCGCGGCAGTGACAAACGCGGCGGCGCAAACGGCGCGCGCATCCGGCTTGCTCCACAAAAAATTGGGAAGTAAACCAACCCGCTGAACTAGCGAAAGTGCTACAAACCTTAGAAGCCATCCAAAATGATTTTAACAGTGCGCAAACTGATGGCAAAAAGGTCTCGCTGGCTGATTTGATTGTTTTGGGCGGCTGCGCCGCTGTTGAAGAAGCAGCAAAAAGGGCTGGTCAGGCCGTTAAAGTACCGTTTTCGCCAGGCCGTAGTGATGCATCACAAGCGCAAACTGACGTAGATTCGTTTGCCGTGCTAGAACCAACAGCAGACGGATTCCGTAATTATGTGCGAAATGGTCAAGAGGAATCGGCAGCGGAAATGCTGTTAGACCGTGCTAATCTACTGACATTAACAGCGCCAGAGATGACGGTATTGGTTGGCGGTATGCGCGCATTAAACGCAAACTTTGCGCAAGTTCAATATGGCGTTTTCACAAAACAACCCGAGACATTGACCAATGATTTCTTTGTTAACCTGCTTGATATGAATACCAAGTGGCAAAAATCGCCCGCGCCAGCAGGGGTATTAGAAGGACGCGGAAGATCAGTGGGTGAAATCAAATGGACTGGCACTATTGTTGATTTGGTGTTTGGTTCAAACAGTCAATTAAGGGCGATTGCCGAAGTGTACGCATGCGCTGATGCCGAGCAGAAGTTTGTGCATGACTTTGTTGATGCGTGGGTTAAAGTAATGAATCTTAATCGTTTTGATTTAAAATAATACTGTTACAACTAAAAAGCCCGCTTAAGCGGGCTTTTTAGTTGTAAGCTTTCAATGTGTAAGCCGACAAACTATCTACAAATCACTTAAACTAACGAATTAATATTAAAAGGAAATCAGCATGAAAACTTGGATGTGTGTGGTGTGTGGGCTTATTTATGAAGAAGAAAAAGGTTGGCCTGAAGAAGGTATTGCAGCTGGTACAGCGTGGGCCGATGTGCCTGTAGACTGGCTGTGCCCCGAATGCGGTGCAAGCAAAGCTGAATTTGAAATGGTGGAGTTTTAATGACTTTCTTGATTGCACAAAAGCATTAGGCGCCTTGCAATCTGCAAACTTTCTTTCTGCCCATTTGTCTTAAACAATACTGAACATTTTAACTTTAGGAAGGAATAATCATGCAAACGAACATTCAAAATAAGCTGTTGAGTAATCAAGCTCAGTATAAAACTCAACAAAAAACTTTAGTTGCTGCAGTTTTAGTGGCGTTTACGCTAGCTGGCTGCGCCACTATGACAGAATCACAAAAAACCACCGCTAAAGGTGCGGGCATTGGTGCGGCTGGCGGCGCGGTGATTGGCGCTGTTGTTGGCGGTACTAAAGGTGCTGTTATTGGCGCTGCGGTTGGCGGTGTGGGCGGCGGCATCGCTGGCAATGTGTGGTCTAAACGCATGGAAGCGCAGAAAAAACAAATGGAAGAAGCGACTGCGGGCACAGGTGTTGCGGTTACGCAAACGCCCGACAATCGCTTAAAATTGGATATTCCAAGTGATATCTCTTTTGATTCTGGCCGCTCGGATATCAAATCCAATTTTCGTTCGGTGTTAAATACCTTTGCAAATGGGCTGGTTAAAAATCCTACTTCTACAATAACCGTTATTGGACACACCGATAGTTCTGGCACTGATGCGATTAATAATCCATTATCGTTTAACCGTGCGGTTGCAACGCGCGATTACTTGGCGGTGCGCGGTGTGGCTTCTAATCGCTTTTCGGTAGATGGTCGCGGCTCACGCGAGCCAATTGCATCCAATAGTACGGCAGCGGACAAAGCCAAAAATAGGCGCGTAGAGATTTTTGTTGCTGAACCAGCGCCAGCTACTCAAAAGTAAAGCTTACCTTGGTTAAAAAATGGCTCAACTAGAGCCATTTTTTTAACAATTTTTATTTAAATGGATTTAACAATAGCCTCCACCACGTGTTTAGCATCGCCAAACACCATCATGGTTTTGTCTAAGTAAAATAGTTCATTATCAAGCCCAGCATAGCCTGCAGCCATACTACGCTTATTGACAATAATGGTTTTGGCCTTATAGGCCTCTAAAATTGGCATGCCGTAAATAGCGTTCCCAGCTTTTTTGGCGGCGGGGTTCACCACATCATTGGCGCCAATCACAAACACCACATCGGTTTGGCCAAAATCATTATTAATTTCCTCCATCTCTACCACTTGCTCGTAAGGTACATCGGCTTCTGCAAGCAATACGTTCATGTGGCCTGGCATGCGCCCTGCCACTGGGTGGATGGCATATTTTACATTGACACCTTTACTGATTAATTTGGTCGTTAACTCTTGCAAAGCATGTTGCGCGCGCGAAACAGCCAAGCCGTAACCTGGCACAATAATCACCGTGTCAGCATTACCCATTAAAAACGCCACATCATCGGCCGAGCCAGATTTAACGGCTTTTTGCGTGCCATCGCCAGTATTTACCGTATTGGCTTCTGCGCCAAATCCGCCTAGCATCACACTGACAATTGAACGGTTCATGGCTTTACACATTATGTAGGACAAAATTGCACCTGATGCGCCTACACACGCTCCAGCGATGATGAGAACAGGATTATTGAGCGTAAAGCCAATGCCTGCCGCCGCCCAGCCTGAATAGCTGTTGAGCATAGAAACCACCACTGGCATATCTGCCCCGCCGATGGGGATGATAATCGTAACACCCAAAATAAGTGCCACACCGCACATGGCTAAAAACGCGGCTTGGTTACCTTGTAAGTAAAATAAAATGCCGAAGCCTAGCATCAACAAGGCCAGCGCTAGGTTTAAAGCGTGTTGCGCTTTAAAAATGACGGGCTTTGCACCAAATTTACCTGATAATTTACCAAACGCCACAACCGACGCGGTAAAGGTGATTGCGCCAATAAACGCGCCAATAAAAAGCTCGATGCGCTGCACGCTAGTATGATTTTCGGCTGAGTTAAACACTGCCGCAACGGCAATTAACACTGCCGATAAACCCACAAATGAGTGCATCAGCGCAACCAATTCGGGCATTTTGGTCATCTGCACACGTTTTGCGGCCAGCGTGCCGACAATCGCGCCTAACACAATAGCACCTGCAATGAGAGGGACTATCAGATTAGACCCGCCAAGAGTATGCCCAGCAAAATAAGTGGTGATAACGGCGATGGCCATGCCCATCATACCCAGCGTATTGCCTAGCCGCGCGCTAGTGGGCGAAGCTAAGCCTTTAAGCGAAAATATAAACAGCACCGCTGAGATTAAATAAGCGGCGGAGGTATAGTTAGGATTGATAATCATTACTGCTTAACCGCAATAAATTTAGCTTCATTAGTTTTTGGCTCTTTCTTTTTAAACATTTCTAGCATGCGCCGCGTCACTAAAAAACCACCGAAAATATTAATCGAGGTTAAAAACACCGCAATTGCACCCAATACACTGGTTAAATTTAATGTTTCGCTATCAATCGTCACGGTTTGCAACATCGCGCCAACGATGACTATGCCCGAAATCGCGTTGGTCACCGACATCAGCGGCGTATGTAGCGCGGGCGTTACCGTCCACACGACGTGATAGCCAACAAAAATGGCCAGCACAAAAATGGTGATATTTTGCATGGTGATTAAATCGGTCATGGCTTTTTTTCCTATTTTTTCTCTATCAATTTACCGTCTTTGCACATTAAGCTGGCAGTTACCAGTTCATCATCTGCAGGGATATTAAATTTACCATCTAAAATCAATAACTTCAAAAATTCTAAAATATTGCGCGCGTAAAAGGCTGACGCATCTGCCGCAACCAAACTGGGTAAATTTGTATAGCCAACAATAGTCACGCCGTGCTTCACAACCACTTGATTGGCCTCGGTAAGCGGGCAATTGCCTGCGCCCTTGCTTCCTAAAGTTAGGCTGCCAGAACCTGCCGCCATATCAATAATCACCGAGCCAGGCTTCATTTTGGCGACGGTTTCAGGATCAATCAAAATCGGCGGCTCGCTACCAGGAACAAGCGCAGACGAAATCACAATATCAGACTCAGCAGCGCGCAGCGCCACAAGCGCCGCCTGACGTGCCATCCACGATGCTGGCATGGCGCGCGCATAACCGCCCACGCCTGCGGCAGCTTCTTTTTCTTCCTCGGTTTCATACGGCACGTCTAAAAACTTAGCGCCTAGCGATTCAATTTGCTCTTTTACTGCTGGCCGCACGTCAGATGCCTCTACCACCGCGCCCAAACGGCGTGCTGTGGCGATGGCTTGCAAGCCTGATACCCCTGCCCCAAGAATCAGTACACGCGCTGCTTTTACTGTGCCGGCGGAGGTCATCAACATGGGCATAAAGCGTTGATAAAAATGGCTGGCGAGCAACACCGCCTTGTAACCAGCGACGTTGGCTTGCGAAGATAGCACGTCCATACTTTGCGCGCGGCTACTTCTTGGTAGTGCCTCTAACGCAAACGCAGTTATGCCTTGCTGTGCAATTAATTGCAATTGCGTTTGATTGTAAGGCTCTAACAGGCCGATTAAGGCAGTGCCAGCTGAAACCCCGCTTATTTCATTGGCTTGTGGTGCGCGTACTTTTAAAATAATATTAGCCTGATAAACATCTTCGGCCGAAACAATTGTTCCACCAGCCGCTAAATAAGCCGCATCGGTAATACTGGCGCGCTCACCAGCGCCTTTTTGGACAATGACTTGGCAGCCAAGTGCCAGCATTTTTTTGACGGTTTCTGGCGTGGCGGCGACACGATTTTCATGGTCTTTAATTTCTGTTGGAATACCAATTGTAAGCAGGTCATTATTCATTTTATGGTTTGATTTTTATAGTCTGGGATTAGTTGGCCGATTTACAAATATCAACAAACGCTTTTGCGTCTAATGAGCAACGCCCAACCAAACCGCCGTCAATATCGGGCATTGCAAACAAAGCCGCTGCATTAGAGGCATTTAAGCTGCCGCCATATAAAATTCGAACATTTTTAGCGATGGTTGCATCGCATTTGGCAATACGGTCGCGAATGAATTTGTGTACTTTTTGCGCTTGTTCTGGTGTAGCCGCAATGTCTGTACCCACCGCCCATAGCGGTTCGTAGGCCAACACCGCTTTGTCTAATACTTCTGCGCCAAAACGGCGAATAATAGAATCTATTTGCCGCCCAACAATATATTCGGTCCAATCTGAATCGCGCTCTTCAACCGATTCGCCCATGCAAAAAATTGGGATTAAGCCCGCTTTTTCGGCGGCGCTAAATCTTGTTGCTGCCGTATCGTCGGTTTCATGAAACTGAATGCGCCGCTCTGAATGGCCCACAATAACATAGCTGCAACCATAATCGGCTAACATATAGGCAGAAACCGCGCCCGTTAGTGCAACGGTTTCGTTGGCGCATACGTTTTGTGCGCCCCAAGCAAGGTTAGAGCCGTGCAACAAGCTTTGCGCTTGGCCTAAATAAGGATAAGGCACGCAAAGCACATAATCTGCATTGCTCGATTCTCGTAAACCATTCATTACCGCCAGTATTAACTCTTGATTCTGCGCAATACGGCCATTCATTTTCCAGTTTCCTACCACTAATTTACGTCTCATTTTTACCTGTGAATCTTAAAGGGTTGAATTATGTTAAGCGTTAATTAATGACTGGAGACAGTTCGCCCTTGCGATAACGCGCTGCCATTACCTCTAGCGGAATCACTTTTATTTTGGCGGCTTGCCCTGCGCTGCCAAACGCCTCAAACCTTGCTTTACAAACGCTGCGGGCGGCTATGGTGGCCGCTTTTAAAAAAGCGCGTGGGTCAAATTCTTCTGGATGCTGCGCCATTTCTCGGCGAATCGTCGCTGTCATGGCTAGCCGAATATCGGTATCAATGTTGACTTTACGTACCCCATTTTTAATGCCTTCGACAATTTCGCTTACTGGCACGCCGTAGGTTTCTTTTATTTTTCCGCCATATTCTCGGATCATTTGTAGCCATTCTTGCTCGACACTTGACGAGCCGTGCATCACCAAATGCGTATTCGGTATGCGCGCATGAATGGCTTTAATTCGATCGATTGACAAAATATCGCCCGTTGGTGGACGACTAAATTTATACGCACCATGGCTAGTGCCAATGGCGATTGCTAATGCATCAACCTGCGTGGCTTTGACAAAAGCCGCCGCTTCATCAGGATCGGTTAATAGCTGTGAATGGCTTAAAATGCCCTCTGCCCCGCCGCCGTCTTCAACGCCCGCTTGGCCTGTTTCTAGTGACCCTAACACTCCAAGCTCGCCCTCAACCGAAACGCCAACCGCGTGCGCCGCTTCAACCACTTGCCGCGTTACATTCATATTGTATTCAAACGTGGCAGGCGTTTTTGCGTCATCCATCAGCGATCCATCCATCATCACGCTAGAAAACCCGCTTCGTAGCGCTGTTTGACAAACGGCCGCAGAAGCGCCATGGTCCTGATGCATACACAGCGGAATATGCGGATATTGTTCAATCGCCGCCTCAACCAAATGGCGCAAAAAAGGCTCGCCTGCATAACCGCGCGCGCCAGCTGAGGCTTGCAAAATCACAGGGCTATCCACTTCATTTGCTGCCTGCATAATCGCGTGAATTTGCTCCATATTGTTCACGTTAAAAGCTGGCAAGCCATACTGATGCTCGGCCGCGTGATCAAGCAA
Source organism: Methylotenera sp. (assembly GCA_014378845.1). GTDB lineage: Bacteria > Pseudomonadota > Gammaproteobacteria > Burkholderiales > Methylophilaceae > Methylotenera_A. The sequence continues at coordinate 20,973 of JACMNB010000054.1, forward strand.
TTGTCTTAATGAAACCAGTGCCATTATTGTTTATCCTGTCGCATCATGCTGTTATAGTTTCTGATTAATTATTAGTTGCTTTAATTACGTTTGCACTATCAATGTTACAACTTGCACTATTGATACGACTAGCAAGGGAAAAATAAATATCAATGCCAAGCTTAGCCAATCTCATTTTTACCCGGATTTAGCTAAAAGCCGCGCCACAGCTAAAGGCGCTATTGATGGCAATAGTGGTACATTCTTTGTCACTTTTATACCTATCGATTAGGATTATTGTTTTTATTTCTAGGCAACTGGTCAAAATCTTGATGGTAACTCCTAATGCGTTCTACCTCGTTTTTTGAACCAATAATAATGGGCCCTCGCTGGTGAATGTCCGTTGGCTTCAATTCTAATACTTGCGCCCGCCCGGTTGAGGCGGCGCCCCCTGCTTGTTCAATGACCATGCTCATTGGGTTTAGCTCGTACAACAAACGCAAACGCCCAGCTTTTATTGGCACTTTATTATCTTTAGGGTATAAATAAACGCCGCCGCGCATTAAAATTCGGTGCACATCGGACACCATGCTGGCAATCCAGCGCATATTAAAATCTTTGCCGCGCACGCCAGTTGTACCTGCTTGACATTCTTGCACATATTGCTCAATCGGCGGCTCCCAAAAACGCGCATTGCTGGCGTTAATGGCAAACTCTTGCGTATCATCTGGTACCCGTAAGTTTGCTTGGGTGAGGATAAACTCGCCTGTTGTCCGGTTAAAAGTAAAGCACTGTGTACCTGCACCAATAGTCAGTACCAAAACAAGTGATGGCCCATAAATGGCATAGCCCGCAAACACTTGTTCTGCGCCTTTTACTAAAAAGTCTGTTGCCTGCGCGGCTCTGCCAACTGGCGCTTTTAATGCTGAGAAAATCGAGCCCACTGCAACATTGACTTCGATATTGGATGAGCCATCAATGGGATCAAACACCACTAAATAATTGGATTTTGTGTCATCTCTGGCTAACAAGATTGCATCGTCTACTTCTTCTGAAACCAAGCCTGCAACAGCCTCGCAAGCTTGCAAATTGGCCACAAAACAATTATTTGACAATACATCTAGCTTGGCCTGTTGCTCACCTTGTATGTTGCTATGAATTAGCTTGCCTAGTTGCCCCGCCAATGGCGCCTGTTCTACCATGATTGCAACTTGCTTTACACTTTCAACAATGGCGTATATAACCAACAGCAACCGTTGATCGGCCTCAGTTTGATTTAAATTTTCACTAAGATAAGTTTTCAGATTTTTATGCATTTTTCTTACCATTTAGGGCACCGTCTAAAGATGCAAAAGAGCAACCATCTGTTTTGGGCTGCTATGAAACACTAAACAGAAGTCCTTACCTTTTGCTTTAATTTCTTAAGATTCTTA
>JACMNB010000055.1 GCA_014378845.1 Methylotenera sp.
ATAAAGGCAACCTAGACTTTAATGGCAGCGACACCCTGACCCTCGTCTCCACCGACAGTGCCGGCACCCCCTTAAGCGACACCGACACGGTGGCGATATCGGTGGCCGCCGTCAATGACGCACCGATTGCGGTAGCCGATGTTGCGAATGTCGTTGAGTCTGGCGTTAATCCTGGTAATACTGCCTTTGCTGGCACGCCGAGTGCGACTGGCAATGTCCTTAGCAACGACAATGATCCTGATGTAGGAGATACTAAAACGGTCAGTGCTGTCAATGGCGTTACAGCAAACGTTGGCACGACCATTACCAGCACCTACGGTACAGTCACCATTGCGGCCAATGGCACTTACACCTATAACTTGAACAATGCGCTACCAGCGACCAATGCCTTATCTCAAGGCCAGACCGTTACTGACAGCTTCAGCTACACGGTGAAAGACACGGCAGGTGCGACCAGCACCACCACCTTGACGGTGACGGTGACTGGCACCAATGACGCGCCGATAGTTGGTATTGCAAGTGCAACTGTTTCTGAAGAAGGGTTTGCGGGTGCCAATGCTGATACTACTGGAATTAGTGATACTACGAACAGCCTGACAGCTTCGGGCGTAATCTCAATTACTGACCCTGACAGCAGCGCCTTAACAGTGAGTTTGACTAGCCCAGTTACAGCTTTAACTTCTAATGGTCAAACGATAGTTTGGTCAGGCAGTGGCACAGGCACATTGATTGGTAAAGTCGGTACACAGACTATTATTACCGCCACTATTAATAATACTGGCACTTACACAGTGACATTATCTGGCCCCGTTGATCATGCTGTTAAGGGGGTTGAGGATGTCAATAGTTTTGGAATAGGCGTCAATGTTTCTGATGGTTTAGCAATAACAACAAGCACTCTCACGGTGAGTATTGAGGATGATAGCCCTATTGTACTTTCAGCACCCAACACTGCCATTATTGAAAGCGCAGCCAGTGCTTCACTCACTGGCGACCTGCACATGAGTGTGGGTGCAGATTCAGGTTCTTTGGCTAAAGTGGTTGTGACAGGCACTGTTGATGCAAATGGATATGCAATGGGAACGGTTATTAATGAAAATGGCTCGGTCAGTACTCAAAATTTATTATATAACGGCTTGAAGCTCCAATATCTAGCAGGGGCTACACCTGGCTCTTTAATTGCAACCGCTACAGATGGTACGCAGGTATTTACTGCGACAGGTAATATGTTGAATTCAACTTACAGCATTACCATACTTAAACCATTAGACTTACCAGTTTACACTGCTTCAACATTTGGCGGGCTATCAGCCGGGAATACAGCAGGAACCTACACACTTAGTGATGGAAATAAAGCATTTACCGTACTAGCGACTGGCACGGTAGCTGGCCTTGCCTCAACGGTCAACACCAGTAATGGCTACTTTGGGGTTGCAAACAATTTTATTGATGCTACAGAAAAATTACGGTTTGCATTTGATACTAAAATGACAGGCATTACCCTAAATGTAGATGCACTTAAGGCGGGTGAGATATTGGTGTATACCGCATACGATGCATTGGGTAATGTGGTGGGTAGCGGTTCATTAGCGGGACAAAATACAAATAGTGATCTTTATTTAACGCTCACTGCGAGTAACTTTACAGGTGGTTATTTTAGCACCATTGAGTTAGGTACTGATTTGTTAAGCACTAGCACTACTAGTTATAGATTTGGGGTGACGTCGCTCTCTGGACAAAGCACTAAACAAGATATCAGTACAATATTTAATGCGGTAGGGGTAGATTCAGATGGTGATACCACGGCTGCGCAAGCGATTAATTTAACTTTCGATTCAGATCAAGCTCTAACTGCAGGCACTGCAACAACTGGCTATGCAATTGCTGGCGGTGCTGGTAACGACACAATCACAGGCAGTGCCGGCGATGATAACATTTTTGGCGGAGCGGGTAATGATACGATTAATGCAGGTGCTGGTAATGACAAGATAGATGGTGGTAGTGGAAACGATACGATCAACGCTGGTGATGGTAATGATACGATTATTGGCGGTGCCGGAAATGACATAATGGATGGTGGTTTGGGTGTAGATACATTCAAATTCCAGTTGGCCGATAAAGGTGCTGCTGGTAGCCCAGCAATAGATACCATCGCAAACTTTGGTACCGCAGCAGGTACCGATAAATTAGATTTGAGAGACTTGCTTACAGGTGAAAATAGCGGTAACTTACAAAACTACTTACACTTTGAGAAATCTGGTACTGATACGATTATCCATATCAGTTCAACAGGGGGCTTTTCAGCAGATAGTCATAATATAGGTGCTGCTTTCACGGGAGCTAATGAAGATCAGCGTATTGTGTTTACAGCAACAGATTTGATAGGTATTAATACTAATGATGCAGCTATTATTGCTAATTTGCTAACAGCACAAAAATTGATTACCGACTAAACCAGATGTAGTGTTAATTAGATAGCTAATTAGTTGCAATTTAAAAGGCCAGCTTGTGATGAGCTGGCCTTTTTTATGCTAAAAAGTATATACAATGTATAAACGTACGTGTTATTATTCAGCTTTAAAAGTAAAGGATAAATGATGCTGTTTACATCACTGGATTCTGTATCGCGCTGCGCTTGTACAGAATGACGAGTTAGGGCGCTGTTTTCCAAGAAATATCTATTTTCCTGTGTTGTGCCGCGCAGTCTCGCAAATATAAATTGATAAGGCTTTGATACGGAACACCTTTTTCGTCAGCCATTTGCTTAAAATAGCCAATCACATCTTCACTTAATCGCATAGTGACTGATTTTTTAAGCTTAGCGGCGTAAGGGTTCTTGCGAGATTTCATTGTGGATAAATCATATTCAGTTTTCATGGTTTCACTCCTTGGTAATACTTACTTTCAATTTTAGTGGCTTTTCTAGCAGAGATTATGCGAATGATGTTGCCTTGGTTGCGCTCACAATGGCAAACAATTAGCAGGCGAGCCTTATCGCTAAAACCAAGCATTAAAAACCTATCTTCAACGTTAGAATTTTGTTCGTCAAAAAATTGAACTGCAAACTCGTCATAAAAAAAGGATTGGGCTTCTTCAAACGAAACGCCATGTTTCTTGCTATTTGACTCAGACTTGGCTGCATCCCATTCAAATTTTATCATAAATACAATGTATGTACATTTTATAGATTGTCAAGCGACTTAACCTGCATTTGACAGACGCTTTTTAAAAGAGGATACCTCTACAAAAATCCATTTTCTCCAAATTTAAACGGTTTAGCGTTAATCATATTTAATTAAATGCAATTTAAAAGGTCAGCTTGTGATGAGTTGGCCTTTTTTATGCTTAAAAGTATATACATTGTATAAACATACGTGTTATTATTCAGCTTTAAAAGTAAAGGAAACAGGATGCGCTTAACGGTTAAAAAATGGGGTAACAGTGCTTCCATCCGCATCCCTAGCAGCATTATGCAATCGGTCAACTTGCTGCTGGATGACCCAGTGGATATGCGCGAGGAAGCTGGGCGGATTATTATTGAGCCTATTAAATTGAAAGAATATTCATTGCATCATTTGCTTGCTGGCGTCAATGCAGAAAATGAACATGGCTCAATTGATTTTGACGTGCCAATTGGTAAAGTGCTTTTATAGTGGCAGCTAGTTATATACCTGAGGCTGGCGATATTGTTTGGCTACATTTTGACCCGCAAGCGGGTCACGAGCAGGCGGGGCAACGGTCTGCGCTGGTGGTAAGCCCTGCTGCCTATAACGCTAAAACTGGGCTAATGTTATATTGCCCAATAACCACAAAAATTAAGGGCTATCCGTTTGAGGTAATTATTGATGCCAACCTAGCAGGCGCCGTGCTGGCGGATCAAATAAAAAGCTTAGATTGGGTGGCGCGCATGGCAAGTTATAAAGCGAAAATTACCGCGACGCAACTTGAAGAAGTTAGAAAAAAAGCCACATTGTTAATTGCTGGCCAACATAAACAAAAGCCATAACCAATTATTTTTTTAAAAAAGGTTTTTTGTAAATTAGCCTAACACACAAGAGATTATTGAAGATTTGTTAACCAAAAATAAATTGATTACTGATTAGTGCCAAGTTTTTGTAGGAAGTATAAAAAAGGGTTAACTGGCAACGGTTAACCCTTTTTTACAATTGGTGTTAAACTATTGATTAATAAATAGTTTAACATGCTGTTATAATTCGCAAAACAATAAGAAGCATAATAAATTTGGCAAAATAATTGCTGATTTTTATTTATTTATTTGTGGGAAATTTTTTTTGAAAACTCTAATTTTATCAGCATTATCTTTGGTGTTGTCTACAGCTGCAATAGCAGAGTCACTGCACGCCGAGCCACTTATGCCACTAAAGCAATTGGTCGAAAAAGTCGTTTCTAGCAATCCTGAAGTGCAAGCTAAATATCACAATTATCTAGGTGCGGGATACGAGCAAGATATAGCCAAAGGCGGTTACCTGCCTAAAGTAGATATTACCTCAAGTTATCGCCGTCAGCAGGATATGGATAATGGCCGTAGCGAAGCAAGCGGCTTAGCCGTACCCACTTGGAACAATGAGCTTGTTTTACGCCAGATGATTTTTGATGGCATGGCAACGCCGAATGAAATCAATCGCTTAGGCCATGCGCAGCGTGTTCGTTATTACGAACTGCAAGCCGCCATGCAAAATACTACGTTGGAATTTATGCGTAGCTATATCGACAACTTGCGCTACACACAATTGGTCGATTATGCAAAAAATAATTACGTCACGCATAAACAATTGTTCGACAAAATTAAAGAGCGCGTAGATGCAGGCGTGGCGCGCAGAGTGGATTTAGAGCAAGCTACGGGTCGTTTAGCTTTAGCCGAAGCCAACTTATTAACCGAAACCACCAATTTGCACGATGTTACCGCGCGTATGCAGCGATTGCTTGGTGAGTTACCGCCAACCACATTAGAACAGCCTGAATTTTACAAAGCTGGCGCGCAAGCCACGCCAGTGGAGGCTTTGCGTGTAGCGTATCTACAAAACCCAGAACTGTTGTCGACAATTGAAGACATTCAAGCCACTAAAGATGAAGTTAAAGTGAAGGAGGGCAAATTTATGCCGCGCCTAGACTTACAAGCGCGCAAAAATTTAGGCACCAGTAATGATGGACGCAACAGCACTAATGCCGCCGATGTGCTTGAATTAACAGCTAATTTTAACTTGTTTAATGGCTTTTCTGACAAAGCGGCTGTTGGCCAATCCATCGAAAAAATGAACACTGCCAATGATATGCGCGATAAAGCTTGTGTTGATACGCGCCAATTAGTCACCATTGCTTATAACGATATTACGCAGTTAAAAGAGCAATTGGGTTATCGCGATACGCATCAAAAATCGATTGAAAACGCGCGCGAGGCGTATCGTAAACAATTTGATATTGGCCAACGTACGCTGCTGGATTTATTGGACACCGAGAACGAATATTTTCAGGCCAAACGTAATTATGCCAATACCGATTACGATATTCAAACCGCTTACGCACGACTATATGCGGTGCAGGGTGATTTGTTAAGCAAAGTGGGTGCGCAGCGCCAAGGCTTGCCTGAGCTAAATCGTGCAGATTATCTTGAAGCGGCAACCGTGTGCGAAGCTGTAGCGCCGACTCAAGTAATCATCGAAAAAGCCGCCTTGTTGGCAGACGCAAAGCCATTATCTGTAACAAATCAACTCATGGCAAAACAAGCTACTAAACCAGCGCAAGCCTGCAGCGAAGTTGCCATTACTGCACGCGTGAATGATTGGGCTGAAGCGTGGCGTCATAAAGACTATGAAAGTTACAGCCAATTTTATGCAGATAACTTTACGCCAGAACCGCCTTTAAGCCGCGAGGCGTGGGCTAAACAGCGCAAGCAACGCTTATCCACCTCAGGCAAAATCAACTTATATATTAGTAATTTAAAAGTAACTTGCGAGGGCGATAAAGCCGCGGCAACTTTTAATCAAGACTACAGCGTAACAACCTATAAAATGATTAAAAAACAATCAGACAGCGCAGGTTGTGAGGTCTGTGCGGCCAAGCGCGTTGCCACCAAAGGTTTTACCGATAAAGTAAACAAAACCCTGCAATTTGAAAAACAATCTACCAGTGCAAATCAATATCAAATTGTGCGCGAATTGGTTGATAAGTAATAGTGTGACTGCATATTTACCAAAAAGCACCCACCGGGACTTTTTTTAACCAGACCGATTCATACAGGGTTATCTTTTATTTAATGTCATTTAAAAAAAAATTAGTTATGTTATTTTTAAATCTATTTTTTATCTAGCTATAGTCACAAAAGCCGATACGGTGTTAAAATACGCACCGCAATAAGTTCTGCATTAAATCCCCAGCCCGGGTGGTGAAATTGGTAGACACAAGAGACTTAAAATCTCTCGACTTTACGGTCGTGCCGGTTCGATTCCGGCTCCGGGCACCAAACTGCAATTAATATTCTTTGTGAATAACTAATTACAACCTAATCAAGCATTTGTAGTAAAATCACCACTACTGAAAAGGGCGCTATTGGCGTCCTATTTGTTTGTATAGCTAAACCTATTGTGTGTAAAAGTCTTAAGCAATCATGAAAAATATCCGTAACTTCTCCATCATCGCGCACATTGACCACGGTAAATCGACCTTGGCTGATCGCATTATTCATTTGTGCGGTGGGCTGGAAGATCGTGAAATGGAAGCGCAAGTGCTTGATTCGATGGATATTGAGCGCGAGCGCGGCATTACCATTAAAGCACAAACTGCGGCGCTGCAATACAAAGCAGACGATGGTCAAATCTACCACCTTAATTTGATTGATACGCCAGGCCATGTAGATTTTAGCTATGAGGTTTCGCGCAGTTTGTCTGCCTGCGAAGGCGCGTTACTGGTGGTGGATGCTTCGCAAGGCGTTGAGGCGCAAAGTGTGGCCAATTGCTATACAGCGTTAGATTTAGGCGTAGAAGTAACAGCTGTACTCAATAAAATTGACTTACCGAGTGCTGACCCGGAGCGCGTAAAACAAGAAATTGAGGATGTAATTGGCGTGGATGCAAGTGACGCAGTGCTTTGTTCTGCCAAAACCGGATTGGGCGTGCGCGATGTGTTGGAGGCGGTTATCAAAAAAATGCCACCGCCAAAAGGCAATATCGACGGGCCGCTTAAGGCGCTGGTGGTGGATGCTTGGTTTGATAATTATGTTGGCGTGGTGATGCTAGTGCGCGTGATTGATGGCGTGCTAAAACCAAAAGATAAAATTCGTTTAATGGCGACAGGCGCGCAACATTTGTGCGAGCAAGTGGGCGTGTTCACACCAAAATCGTTGCAAAAAACATCTCTCTCGGCAGGCGAGGTTGGTTTTGTCATTGCAGGTATAAAATCGTTAGATGACGCTAAAGTTGGCGATACAGTCACGCATACGGATAGGCCTGCAGCTGAGGCGCTAGCAGGCTTTAAAGAGGTGAAGCCGCAAGTGTTTGCTGGGCTTTATCCGGTGGAATCTAACCAGTTTGAAGCCTTAAGGACAGCCTTAGAAAAGCTTAGCCTGAACGATTCTAGCTTGCTTTTTGAGCCTGAAAACTCAACTGCCTTGGGTTTTGGTTTTAGATGCGGCTTTTTAGGGCTGTTGCACATGGAAATTGTGCAAGAGCGCCTTGAGCGCGAATACGACATGGAGTTGATTACCACCGCTCCAACCGTTGTATACGAGCTGTTGCTTAAAGACGGCAGCGTGGTACAAATTGAGAATCCATCGCGCTTACCAGAGCCGTCGCGCATTGAAGAAACGCGTGAGCCTGTGATCAATGTGAATTTGTTGATGCCGCAAGATTACGTGGGCCCTGTAATGACGCTGTGTAATGGTAAACGCGGCATTCAAAAAAACATGCAATATATGGGTAGGCAAGTAATGTTAAGTTACGAAATGCCGCTTAATGAGGTGGTTTTAGACTTTTTTGATAAGCTAAAATCAGTTTCGCGCGGCTATGCCAGTATGGATTACGAATTTTTAGAGTTTCGCGCGGCAGATTTAGTAAAGCTTGATATTATGGTTAACGGCGAACGCGTGGATGCGCTAAGCTTGATTGTGCACAGAGAAAATAGCGTTCGCCGTGGCCGTGATGTGGCCGCAAAAATGCGCGAGCTGATTCCACGTCAAATGTTTGATGTTGCCATTCAGGCCTCAATTGGTGCTAATATCATTGCGCGTGAAACGGTAAAAGCCATGCGCAAAAACGTGATTGCTAAATGTTATGGCGGTGATGTTTCGCGTAAACGCAAATTGCTGGATAAGCAAAAAGAAGGCAAAAAACGCATGAAACAAGTGGGCAATGTAGAAATTCCACAAGAAGCGTTTTTGGCGATTTTGCGTGTTGAAGATAAATAAACAGTTAATTAAATAGTTAACAATTTAACAAAGTTAATAAAATAAACAAGTAAACACAAAGGTTAAGTATGTATTTTGCATTATTTATGGTGGTAATACTGGCAATTACTGGTGCAATTTGGCTGCTGGATATTTTTGTGCTGCGTAAAAAGCGTGCTGCCGGCCTTGAAGAGCCTTGGTATGTAGAATATGCTAAAAGTTTTTTCCCGGTGATTTTGCTGGTGTTCACGCTGCGCTCATTTTTGGTTGAGCCGTTTAAAATACCCTCTGGCTCGATGATGCCCACCTTGTTGGCAGGCGATTATATTTTAGTGAATAAATTTACCTATGGTTTACGTGTGCCGATTTTAAATAATACTTTTTTTGAAACCAGCCACCCTAAACGCGGCGATGTATTTGTCTTCCATTATCCGCCAGAGCCGACCATTGACTATATTAAACGAGTGGTGGGTTTGCCGGGCGACAAAATTCAATATCAAGATAAACACTTGATTATTAATGGGAAAATATTGGACGTTAACTTTGAAGATAACTACCAATACGAAATGCAAGGTGCAAATACAATCACCGCCCGCCGTTCAAAAGAGCAACTCGGTGAAGTGCAACATGATATTCTGATTCACGATATTCCTAATCAGTATAATGACGATGCGCCAGGTGCTAAATTGCAGGCAGGCGAAACCATTACGGTGCCAGAAGGTAATTATTTTGCCATGGGCGATAACCGTGACAACAGCGCCGATAGCCGCGTGTGGGGTTTTGTGCCAGAGAAAAATTTGGTTGGCAAAGCGTTTTTTATCTGGATGAATATTGGACAGTTTGACAGAATTGGCACTCCAATCAAATAACCGATTAAAATAATTTAGGAGTATATAAATGAAAATGAATAAACAAAAAGGCATGACATTCATCGGGTTGGTGCTGGTCATTGCGGCGGTGGTTTTTCTATCGACAATCGGTATGAAAGTGGTGCCAGCCTATATTGAATTTTCTGGTGTAAAAAAAGCCATTCAACGCATAGCGAATGACGATAATTTTAACGCGATGAGCAAAAAGGAAATTGCAAATGCTTTTGATAAAGCTGCTTCTGCTAGCTATGTCACTGTAATCAAAGGGTCAGATTTAATTGTAGAAAAAGGTGACACGGGCAACGTGGTTAAGGCGCAATATCAAGTGACTTTACCGATTGTTGCAAACGCCAGCATTTTGCTCGATTTTAATGCCAGTTCGGCCAAAAAATAGCACTTATGTCTGCTGATAGCCCCGCCTTTAACCTGCTTAAGGCGCAAATTGAATATCAGTTTAACAACCCCGCGCTACTCTCGCAGGCGCTCACTCACCGCAGTTTTGCCGCCAATAATAACGAGCGCCTAGAATTTTTGGGCGACAGTGTGCTTAATTTTATTGTTGCGCATCAGCTTTACAATCGATTTAATAAGTTACCAGAAGGCGATTTAAGCCGTTTACGTGCGGCTTTG
>JACMNB010000056.1 GCA_014378845.1 Methylotenera sp.
GCAACCGATTTGCTAATTATATGTATGGAAGCAGGTTTGAGTTTTGACCAAGCCTTGGCTAAAGTAGCGTCTGAAATTAAACTTAAATCTGAAATTCTCAGCCAAGAGCTAGAGCTATTATTGATGGAAGTACGCTCGGGATTTACACGAGAACGTGCTTTAAGAAATTTAGCTTTACGCACTGGAGTAGAAGAAATTGATGGCTTAGCGACGATGGTGATTCAATCTGAACGGTTTGGTACCAGTATTGGTGATGCGCTACGGATACATGCAGAAACCGCAAGAACTAAACGTAGACAAAAAGCAGAGGAAACCGCCTCTAAAATTGCGCTAAAACTGTTATTTCCGCTACTGTTCTTTTTGATGCCTGCCATATTTATTGTGCTTTTGACACCAGCTTTGATGCAGCTGAAAGCAGCCTTCTCTTGATTGATATTTTTAATATAAAAGGTGAATATTATGAAAACTAAATCTAGTTTATTAATGTGTTTATTAACTTCCAGTTGTTTGGTTGGCTGTACATCTCTGAATAAAAGTGCTGCATTGAATAATAGTTATCAAGCTGAACAAAACATTAAAGCAACAACAAATGCTGATTTAATTAAAGCCGATAGACCAGATCAATATTATGAAATTGGTCGCTTATATCAAAAAAACGGTAACTATAGTCATGCCACAATCGCTTATCAAAAATCATTGCAACTAGACCCAGGCTATACAAAAAGCATTACTGGCTTAGCCACTGTATATGCAGACCAAAAGCTTTATATCATATCGATACCACTTTTTGAGCAGGTAACCAAAATAGAACCCACTGCGGTTAATTACAACAACTTAGGCTATGCTTATTATTTAAATAAACAGTATGCAGAGGCGAATGGAGTGCTTACGCGAGCCATTACGCTTGAGCCTAGCTATTTGCAAGCACAAAAGAATCTAGAATTGGTCACCAGCAATCAATCAATCATTGCTCACAGCGACTCAATGCAAGCGGTAGATGCATCACTAAAAGTAAAGCCAATAAATACTGTGTCTGAAGATGTAACTTTGAATAATCAAATTGAATCGATTAAGCTATCTAAGCCTACTTCCCAACCACAAGTAGTTAAGGAAGGTTCAATGAGTAGCATGCTTCAGGCCAATTCAGAAACAAAAGTGACTCAAACGGCAAGTGGCATATATGAACTTAATGCAGAACATCCTGTTGTTATTACTGAAAGTATTATAAATACTGTCAATACACCTAAAGAAATGTTGGTAGCACTATCAGGCGGTATTACTTTTAAACAAATATCCGCAATCACTAAGCTTTTTGATTTGGCTGACAATGTAATAGCACCCTTTAATGTAAGGGGTAGCAACAAGTTCGTTGAAATCATTAATGGTAATGGTGTTAAAGGTATGGCAAGGTCAGTAGCGAGTAAATTTAATGTTGCTAATATGGTGCAAACAAAAGTAGCCGATGCTGAGCGTTTTAACGAAATGAAAACACATATTCAATATAAAACAGCCTATCGCGAAGATGCAGTAAACTTAAATCATTATTTATTGAATAAGCCTTATTTAGTTCGTAATGATAATTTACCAAGTAATGTAGCACTACGTTTAGTTTTGGGCAGAGATCTTTTACAGCGGACAAGTAAATCGTAAGCTTTTACCCAATATCATCTTGACGTAAATGCTACAGTTTTACTCACTCAGCGTTAAGAATTTGAGGGCGATATATTATTGCTATTTGATTAAATTTGACAAGCTATTAATTGTATCTAGTGATTAAGATTTTAATACTTAATGGTATAATAATACTACTAGGTTAGGACAAAAATTGGGGCAATCCTTTTTTGTTACTGATGCAATAGCGTTGCATGGCGCTTTTATTCCATAGTATAAACAACACCTCTCACCAGTTTTATAGTGTAGCCTTTATGAGTGCCGCTTTGGTTATAAGCGGCATTTGTTTTTAAGAAGCTATTCTTTTATTTTCTATGTATTTATTTTTTTAAGGATTAACATGAGTCAAATTATTATCGATCACAACCCAACACCAGAAAAATTAAAAGAATTAGGCGTTTCTAGCTGGTCAATTTGGGATTGCGCGCCATCAAAATTCCCATTGGATTTTGGCATGACAGAAAGCGCTTATGTGCTGGAAGGTGAATTCACCGTAACGCCAGCAGGCGGCGAGATGGTCACAATCAAAGCAGGTGATTTTGTGGTGTTTCCAAAAGGCATGAAATCACAATGGGAAGTGCTTAAACAGCTCAAAAAGCATTATAAACATTCATAAAATTTACCCTTAACTGGCTGATGCACTTTAGTGTGTTTGGCCTACAATTAGCCTTGAATAGTCATTATTCAAGGCTAATTTATTGGTTAAGGGTTATCGTAAAAAAAGTCACGTTAGAGGTGCCTTGTACAGGACCATATAAGTTTGCAGTTGAAAGTGCTAAGCCATCTAAGCTGAATGCGTTGGCTGTATTCGCTTTTTGGGCAGCAATGACGCGGCTGCCTGGCCACTGCGCTCCGGGGTTTGCGCCAGAAAATGCTACTGCGCAAACTATAACATCTCGATCGACAATCGTACCCCACATTTGCAGGTTTAAGCCGCTGGTTTCATCGGCAACTGCTTGAACTAAAGCAGCTTTCAGCTGCGACTGAGTAGGCAATGCGCCGCAACCGTTTTTTTCTTTAAATCTATCATTATCAGCAGCTTGTGCGCCTAAAGTAGTGGCTGCAAATAGACCAGCGACGACAAGTTTTAAAAAAATGTTACTCCTCATTTTAATTTCTCTCAAATTGTTGTTGATTAATAGATTGAAATACTTGCAGGTGAACGCGCGTCATTTCAATGCACATTTAAACCGATAAAAACAACAATTCAAATACCTATAAACCCTACTTTTATGTTACAAATACAGTATGTTAGGACTCTAAAAACTGTGATTGAGAAACGTTGATAATAAAATTATAGGGTGTTTAAGTGCACAAATAGTGCATCAATTTGTGCAGGATTAAGCGCTTTGTAATGTTTATCTGAAACCAAAAAGCTATCTTCAGCACGATTACCTAGCGTGTTAATTTTTGCGTTATGCAACACAATATTGAGTTGCAACAATATAAATGCTATTTTCGCTAACAGTCCAGGGCGATCTGCCGTGACAATATCAATAATATGTTGATTGCCTTGATTGTTGGCGCGAATATTAATTTGCGTGGCAAATGGCATGTGCTTGACTTGGCGGCTGACGCGTCCGCTTAATGGCGCTTCTAATGGCGAACACGCAGCTATTTTTTGAGAAAGCTCTGCCTCAATAAACTTTAACAAACCACTATAACTAACTGACTTACCTGATTGATCTAAAACAATAAAACTATTAAGCGCATAGCCATGATTGGTGGTATAAACTTTGGCTTGCACAATGTTGTAAGCCATGCGGTCAAAAAAGTTACAAATGCGTGCAAACAAATCGTCTTGATCACGCGTGTAAATCATGGCTTGAATTCCGTCACCACTAGGGCTTAGGCGCGCGCGTACAATGGGCGTATTGGTAAAAACATGCGGCGTTAACAGACGGCTTTGCCAGGCTATTTCATCGGCTTCAAAGCGCACAAAATAAGCGTCGCCAACGCTATCCCACAGCGCTTGGTAAGATTTTGCAAGTAGGCCATATTTAGTTAGCTTATTGGCAGCCTCTTGTTGCCGCAACTCGATAGTTTGCTGCAAACTAAAGCGCTCTTCGCCCAACATGCGCTTAGTTGCGTAAAATAAGTTTTCTAACAAACGCGCTTTCCAAGCGTTCCAAACGGCAGGACTGGTGCCGCGTATATCGGCAACAGTCAGCAAGTATAGGGCTTGCAGCCGCTTTTCTGTTTTAACAAATTGTGCAAATTGTTCAATGACAGCCGGGTCAGACAAATCCATTTTTTGCGCGGTGGCCGACATTTTTAAATGCGCATCGACCAGCCACGACACTAAATTGGTATCTTCTTTTTGTAGGCCATGCAGCTTGCAAAAGCGTTTTGCATCCTTCATCCCTAAACTTGAATGATCGCCGCCGCGGCCTTTGGCAATATCGTGAAACAGCGCTGCAAGGTACAAGAGATGCGGCTTTTCAAATGCTGCGAATAATTCGCTGCAAAGCGGAAACTCATGTTTAAGCGCGGGCTTAGCAAAGCGGCGCAAATTGGCCAACACATTTAATATATGCTCATCTACCGTGTAAACATGAAATAAATCATGCTGCATTTGGCCAATAATCTTGCCAAAGGCAGGAATATATTGCCCTAAAATGCCGCAATCATTCATACGTCGCAAGGTGTGGTTTACGCCGTTTACTTGCGATAATATGTTTAAAAACAGGGCTTTATTTTCTGCCGAATCACGAAAATCACGGTTTACTAATTTTTTAACGCGTTGTAATTCGCGTAGCAAATCGGCGCTCATGCCTGTTAATTTGGGATGCTGTTGCAGCAATAAAAAACTTTCCAAAATAGCCGATGGTTGCATTTGCAGCAATTTAGCCGATTTTAAAACCAATAAGCCATTGCGCGCCTCAAATCTTGCATTAATCGGCACAATAGTTGGCGCGCCAATAGTTAAAGTAAATTGTAAAGACTTAAGAACTATCTCATTGATTAAACATATATATTTAACGCTGCGGTAATAACTTTGCATCAGCTGCTCACTCGCGCGCTTGTGATGGGTAGTTTCGTAGCCTAAGTTATTCGCTAGCTCATTTTGATAATCAAATAACAGCCGGTCTTCTCGGCGTTTAGCTAAATAGTGCAAGCGAATGCGCAGTGTTTGTAAGTTGCTTTCGTGGCGTTTGATTAATCGTAACTCTGCGCTGCTGATTAACCCATTTTTTGCGAGGTCTGCCCAACTTTTGCCTAAATGTTGGCTTCGCGCAATCCACACGATCATATTTAAATCGCGTAAGCCGCCAGGGCTTTCTTTAATGTTGGGCTCTAAATTGTAGGCGGTATCGTTGAATTTGGCGTGACGGTTATCTTGCTCTTTAAATTTTGCCGCAAAAAATGCCATTGCTTGCATTAAGTCATTGATTTTACGATTAAACAGCTGGTAATTTTTTGTATCGCCGATTAATAAACGCGATTCTAGCAAATTGGTTTGCACTGTCACATCTTGCGCAGCTTCGCTTACGCATTCGTCAATTGTTCGCACGCTGTGGCCGACATTTAGGCCAATATCCCATAGTAAGCCAATCATCACCTCTATTTGCTGATTCAGTATTGCATCATGTTGATTTGGCAACAAAAAAAGCAAGTCAATATCAGAAAATGGAAACAACTCTTGCCGGCCATAACCACCGACAGCAATCAGGCATACCTCTTGATGGATATTGGCTTGCAGCCAGATTTGTCTCAAAAAAACGTCAATCAGTTGACTATTTTTTTTGAGTAGTTGCGCGGAATTTTTATGCTGAAAAAACGCAGTTTCTAATAGATTTTGCTGCTCTTTTAACTGCGCTTTTAACTGTGCGGTATTTTGTTTTAGTACATTGCTAGACGTTAGCTGGGCAGACATGGCAACACTGACTAAATCAGTTGCGGCGTAGCGGGCGATCCCGCAGATAAAGTCAACACATCATAACCCGTTTCGGTGACTAAAATCGTGTGTTCCCACTGCGCCGATAAGCTGCGATCTTTAGTGACAATCGTCCAACCGTCGGGCATTTGCTTGATGTCGCGTTTACCCGCGTTAATCATCGGCTCTATGGTAAAAATCATGCCGGCTTTTAGTTTTAGCCCTTGGCCTGGCCGACCATAATGTAATATTTGCGGCTCGGTATGAAACACTTTGCCAATGCCGTGGCCGCAAAACTCGCGCACTACGCTAAAGCCATTTTTCTCGGCAAAGCTTTGAATCGCATAACCAATATCGCCCAAACTGGCGTCTGGCTTCACTTGGTTAATGCCCAGCCACATGGCTTTGTACGTCAACTCACTCAGGCGTTTGGCTTGAATCGACACCTCGCCGACATGAAACATGCGCGATGTGTCGCCGTGATAACCCTCTTTAATGACGGTAATATCAATATTCACCGTATCGCCATTTTTTAGCACCTTGTCACCCGGCACGCCGTGGCAAATCACATGGTTAACTGACGTGCAAATCGATTTAGGGTAGGGCGTATGGCCATCTGGCGCGTAGTTAAGAGGTGCAGGAACCGCCTGCTGCACGTTGACAATATAGTCGTGGCACAATTTATCCAGCGCGTCTGTAGTGACGCCGTGCACCACAAAAGGCGTAATATAATCAAGCACTTCAGCGCCTAATCGGCCTGCAATGCGCATTTTAGCGATGTCAATGGCGTTGTTAATGGAGATGGACATGAAAGTGCACTATCAATGTTAAAACAAACCCATTTTAACATAGCCAACACCCCGATGTTGGCTATGAATGCGATATCTTGTTGTTAAAACTTGTCGATAAAACTCGGCGTTAAAACTTGTCGTTAAAGCTGAGCGCTAAAAATCAGCCCTAGCCCCAATCTGAAATGACCTTTCACCTGCGGGCGCAATATCTTTTAAAACAGAGGCATGCTCGCGGATTTCTTGGTTGAGTAGATTATTGGCCTTGGCAAACAACTCAATATTCAATTTACCTGTATTAACAATAAAGCCTAATTTGTAGGCTACAAGCGCGCTTACATCCGTGTAGCCATCGGTTGCAAGCTCATTTTGGGCAGTGCGATTTTGCGCAAAAGCATGTAGCGCATCCAAGCGCGCGCTAAAGCCATTCAGCGCATAGTGCAACCCAGCACCTAAACGCAGAGGCGCAATACGCGGCAAATATTGATTATTGCGCGTGTCTTTGGCATGCACATAATCTCCGCGCAATAAAAAGTCGATATGATTAGCCACATTAAAGCGGCCTTCAGCCTCTAGCCCTTTAAAAATGGCGGGCACAGCAGTAAATTGCGCTTCTGGCAAAATATTGCCATCAAATGGAATATCGTTACCCGTATTAATGAGGGCAATGAAATTGCTAAAACGGGTGTAATACGCGCCTATACTAAAGCTATTTTTTGCGTCTTTCCAACGTAATTGTACATCGATACCATTGGATTTTTCATTATTAAAATTAGTATTACCTACTTCAAATTGGCCAGTCGCCAAGTGCGGGCCATTGGCATACAACTCAAAATAACTTGGTGCGCGTTCGTTGTGAGATAAATTGCTGGTAACTGACCAATTTTTATCAATGTTATACAAACCGCCAAGCGCGTAACTATTTGGATTAAAACTTTTATTTAAGCCAGCACCAAAATTGGCATTTTCTTTAGAATCTACCGACGTGTGGCCAAGCCTGCCACCAAAAGTAATTTTGTGTTTAAGCTCGGCATTACCTAAAGGCAGCTCTTCATATACATAAATGGCCTTGTTTTGCGAATTGACATTGGGCACAAAGGCTTCATCGCCAAGCGCAGAAAAATTAGTGTTGTTAAATTGAAAACCAACCACGCCAGACACAGGACCAATTTTGGCGTGACCCGCTTCTAAAAGTCCTTCTACGCCGCGATTTGAAAATGTAGTACCTACAACGCCGCCGTCTAATTCTTTATGCATATAATCGGTATGCGCTATGCGAAATTTAACGCGGTTAATGATGCTACCAAGGCCCGTATTACCAGGCTCATAGTTGCCAAAATCTTTAAATTCACCTGCAATATCCCAGCGGTCACTATTCATATCAATACGCACCGCTTGTTCCGCCACCGTGCCGTAATTATTGTAAAGCGTTGAGTAAGATGCGCCGATATAGCCATTATCAAAGGTAAGCGATCCGCCTAACGCGCCGCCATCACCCTCAGCGCTACTATTAACAAGCTTGTCTTTATTTTCTTGCAAAGTACCGTCAGCATTATTTTTGCGGCTACTCACGGCAAAGCCAGGAATATCTAAATCATCAGTTTTGCGTTTATAAGCATCGGCATGAATAGCAAATTGGCCATTGCCAGCATCAATCACAACTGCGCCATTACGTTGATTTTCTGCCCCGCCAAAGCGCGCCTCAGTTCGCCCGCTAATACCATTTATTTTTTCGGTTGGAATACGATTATCAATTGCGTTAACAACGCCGCCAACAGCACTACCGCCATATAGCAAGGCGGCTGGGCCGCGCACCACTTCAATTTGCTCAACCACCAGCGGATCTATACCTACTGCGTGGTCAAAACTTAAGCTAGAGGCATCTAAAATACCCACGCCGTTTTGCATGATTTTAACGCGCTCTGCATCTAGCCCGCGAATGACTGGCCGCGAAGCGTTCGGCCCAAATTGAGTGGCGGTTACCCCAGGAATGCCATTAAGCGTTTCGCCTAATGTGCTTGCCCGGCGTAAGCTCAACTCGCGGCCATTTAACACGGTAACAGGTACAACCAGCTCGTCTAAGCTGGCGCCAAACGGATTGCCGGTAATAACCACGGGGGCTAAATTAATTTCATCCGCTTTTTCTGCATATGCAGGGTTAATGAATAAACTAGCTACAACTAAATAAAGGGGTTTTAGCGCAATTAAAGTGCGCGAATTTTTAGCGCGATGGTGATGCATAATAAATCCTCAAAAAAATAATAGTTAACGGCAAGCACATAAAAACGCGCTTGCGAAATTTAAAATTTAAGAGGCTAGTGGCGGGGCGCGCGCAGCGTAAGCGGCGAATGTTTGTGATAAATAGTCGTGGTAGAGAAAAACGGGTAATGCAAATACCGTTGTTGCAGAATTGAACACCAACGAAACCGATTGCAAGCCGTTAGCCACTTTTGCAAAGCTAATACACAAACCACAGTGGCCTTTATGGCCGCTTTTGTCTTGCTTGCTGGAATCCTGTTTGCTTAAATCTTGCTTGATTGAACCGTTTTTATTGGTATCTTGCTGACTATAGTTTAAAAATTCTTGCGTATGGCTTATTTCATGCGTCAGTGCGCCTATTTGCGCAAAAACAAATAGTAAGATTAATGTTAAGTGGGTCGCAAAGCGAGTAAACATGCTTGTAAGATAACAGAAATTTGCAGTTTTTCAACCGTTTTATTGAGTGGATACCTTAGAATAATTGAGCGGAGCGTTAAAAAATTCGGAATATTGGTAGGTATTCTTATGCTTGCCAAGCCCCACAGGCGAGGCCGCTGCTTTGCCACACATTTGCTGACGGGTGGCCATTAAGCTTGCACCTGCAAGCGCTGTTTGGCCCTAGCAATGATATCACCACCATCATCTTATCGCATGTGCTGAATTAAGGCGGATGCGGAGTTTGTAGCGCATTAGCTGTGCTTTAGATTCATGGTTTTAAGTAGCCTGTATTTGCTTTATATTGGTTATGAGCAATCATATGAGCCTTCGCTTTCGCCTTAATTTACGCATAACCGCCAGTTCGAGACGACTTCCTCGGTTTCCGTTCAGTTGGGAGACGCATAACGTTTGAATTAAGGGGCTGGCTTTAGCCAGCCCCGCTTGAATGATGGGTTAGGGATGCGCGTGATAAACACGCTCAACAACACTGGCTGGCAATGAAACGCGATTAAAAAATGTGGCTGAATATAGATAGTCTTCGCCAGACTCATCAATCACTCGTAATTGACCATGTTTATCAGCGTCTGCATCTTCAATGATTTCATAAAGTTTACGCATTTCCAATGAGGCTTCGTATCCGTGATTATCTATACATATAACAAATTCGTGTTTAGTCATGATTTATGTGTCCAAGTAACGTTTAATTTTAAATTCTAACTTGCCAATACCAGTAGCTTCGTACCAATGAATTTCAGCTTCTCGCAGTGAGCCGTCAGCTAGGCGAATGGACGCCATGCCTTTTCGCTTGCGCCAATTACCAATACCGTAAATTTTACGAAGTCTTGGTAATTCCCTTATACCTGAGCCGCGCGCAAAAGTTTCCGCCTGCCTAATATTGCCAATAATTTCAAAATCCATAGACAAATTTTAGCGTAACTTGGTTTAAATGCCTAACGTCTGACATAAGGGGCGCGCTTTAGCGCGTCCCGCTTGATGGATGGGTTAGGCATTTAGTGCGATGATAAAATCTTCAATCGATACGCCAGCTTGCTTAAGTAAACCGCCAAGCGTACCGATTTTGATTTCTTTATGATTTGGTACTACACAACCTTGAGAATTTTTGCGCATTACAATATGGCTGCCACGTTGCCTAGCTACAATAAAACCAAGATGTTTCAAAGCTCGAACAGCCTCTGAGCCAGAAACAAGCGGCAAACTAGGCATGAACAGAAATTTCGAATGTAGTTAATAAAGAACGCCCACCGATATGCACAGGAAATTCTTCTAGAAACAACTCCGTTGCTTCGCGAAGGTTAAAAAGAGCCTCCTCGACAGTTTCACCTTGAGTGGTAGTGCCTGTTTCAGGATTTGAAGCTACAAAACCGCCTTCAATAGCAGGGGTTAATATCGCAGTAAGTTCCATGTTGAGCCTTTCAATAAAAACATACTTATTTTAAGCCAATATTTGCTTTATGGCTAACGTGGTGGCGAATTGAGCGTCACCCGAATTAATTAAAGATATGCGAAGCATAGATTGAATTAAGCGCGGGCGCAAGCCGCGTAACGGTGACGTTCGAATGAGGAGTTAGGGGGCGCGTAGCGCCAACTCCGAAGTCGGACAATTCGCCACCACGTTAGAGTGCGCTTCGCGCACTCTAACGTTTGAGTTCAGCGGCTGCCGAAGGCAGTCCGCTGGAACGAATAGTTGGCTCTCAGCTCACGGGGCAATGGCCTCAGCAAACGGTTCACCTGCCCGAATGCGATCCAACCGCTGGTAGAGACTTTGAGCACCAGCTTCAGATAGCCATCGCGAAACATCAAGTTTCGCCGCAGCATAGTTCTGGGTCAATTGTTGGTCATTCGGCACGAAGAACTGCCGAGCACTTTCCAGTCGTCGCACGTAGGCCGTGTCAACAGGCTCGTTCTTGGGTAGCTCGTAGCGTGACCGGTAATCCACTTGCATGGCGATACCCTCGTCGAACCAAACTGGAACTTCGGTAAACCTTCGCCAATAGCCTACCCGATTAAACAACTCGACATGCATAAGTTCGTGGGCGACAACGTCAATGTTCTGCCCGTTTGGCCCAACCATGACGCAAGCGCGACCGCCGATGAACTGTATACTGGCAAAGCTATTGAGCTTGAACGGGCCAAAACCATCTGGGTTGCTGAAGAAAACGATGATAGGTTTCGACCGCGGAGTGCCGAATACGCTCCCGATACGACCCCTAGCCGTAGACAAAAGCCCCGCGACTCACACCTGCTGTTGCGTGAGAGTTCCTTGGTCGACAATTGTTCCGTCGGGAAGCGATTCGAGCCCGCTCAATCCTATGACGGCACATGCCGTGGGGCCAGGAACGGCGAATGCTAGGGTGGCCACGCCCAAGCCGAGTGCTGCGCATACGGCGGCAAGAATGGTGCGTTTTTGAAGGTGCATGCCAGGATCTCTGAGAGCTAACGTATGAGTTAAGGGGCTGGCTTTAGCCAGTCCCGCTTGAATGAGGGGTTAGCAAGCATGTAACTTATACCCTAATGAATCACAGTTGGTTAAGAACCGTGAACGAAATAAATCAGCATCAAACTCACCTAGTTTTTTTCTATTATCTATAAGTACAGAGGTTGATAGATAAATTAGATTTAAAGCATATTTAATAATTTCTTCATCTGGAAGTTTCAATAACACAGTAAAGTCTGGTGTTACACTGAAGTGGCAAACATTAAAACTATCAGGAAAATCAATGCCAGTCAGGTTACTCCGACCAGATACTCTTTTTTGAAACCGAAATGAATATGGCGGACGCTCTCTATCAATCAATTCAAAATCTATCCAAAGATGTTCCATTGTGCCACCGTATTCTTTGCATAGCGACTGCTCAAGGGCTTTGAATGGTTTACGTAAAACATCGCCGATGTGTAATGTTTCTTGGTCAACCATGTTGGCGTTAATTTTCACTTGCATTCTGTTCACCAATTTATGCATGTGATTGGCTAGCTCTTTAAGCCAAAGGCGAAAATTAGTAGCTGAACTCGCGAAATAAAAACAACCCATTTGTTGAACCGATTCAAAAAGCTCTGACTCAGCAATATCTACTTTTGAAAGTTTCTCTATCTCTAGGGCAATAAGTCTAATTGAAGGTTTATCTGAGTTCTTTGCATAGTGCTCAGCCACTTCTTCCCAAGTTGATGTATCTTCTAGCCAATCTTGATGGAAATAGGCTCCAAAGAATTGTGAAAGCTTATGCTCAACTGATTCCATATACCTTTTCTTGATTGCTAACGTTTGACTTAAGCGGCGTGCCGAAGGCACGTCCGCTTGAAGGAAGGGTTAGGCGTCACGGCGGAGAACAGCAACATTGTCTTCGTAGGCTCCGGGCATTCTTGCGGCGGAACCGAGTACGGGCAGTGCGAAAAGGAAGAACCCAGCGAGATACAGCATGGCACCAACGGCAAGTTGCGGCGTGAACGCCTCTGAGGAGGACCATTCGACAGAGCCTATTGTGAAACCAGTGATGACAACGACAATGATTGCAACGATTGCGGCCAGTTTGTACGCGATCGGCGCCCACTTGAACAGACCGGTGATCTTTGCGCTAGACAGGCCGCGATAGCGATCGGGAAGCGTGGTTGGTTGCCTCACCGAGCGCACGAACTCGCCTGCGAGAGCGCAGGCGATTCCGAAGCTGAACATATCCAACGCGAACATTGCGATGACTGCGAGTTCAAAGGGCTCAGTAGCTGCGGGGTGGGTATGCGCGTAGGTAGCTACGCTGAAGGCAACCCCGGTCGCTACAAGAGCGACTACCTCAGCAACGCGAATCAAGAGCTTGTGGTGGCTAAGCATGACGCCTAACGTTTGACATAAGGGGCGCGCTTTAGCGCGTCCCGCTTGATGGATGGGTTAGGTGACAATTTTTTATGACCCTATTGTATTTAAAATTAAGAAGGAAAGCATAAAAATAAATACGACTGTAAGTACCAAAGAAAAACTAGCCGCCTTAACAAAGCGGGCTGTAGATTTTTGTGAGATTAAAGCAAGATAACTGAGCCAAAACATAAGCCCTGAAAATGAAATAACACCAATGACTAATGGTAGATAACTGCCAGAAATATGTAATTGGTGGCGTGAAAAATACGTGAAATAGGTGGCTAAAAAGATACCTAAAGACAAAGTTACGCCAACTGATAGCAAAATCGTAGTGGAAGTAGATTTTGATTGGTCAGTGTGAAGCATGGGTTTGGCACCTAACGTTTGAATTAAGGGGCTGGCTTTAGCCAGTCCCGCTTGAATGATGGGTTAGAAAGCAAACTAAGCATGCCTAGCTCACAACAATATTTTCTTTAGGCCTTTGCCACCTAAAAACAACCAAAGACCAAATAACAACTGGAAAATATTGAAATACAACATTAACAACCAGTCTGGGTTTTGCACATAACTTTCAGGGTAGAGTTTTTGACCGATATAGTCACTGGTGATGTAACTTACCAACGCAGGCAGTGCTTTTGCAAGAACCCACACACCAATAAGGCTACAACCAACAGAAAACCAACCTTCAAAAAGGTTTGTTTGGTTATTCTCGATACTACTTGTTTCAGGGAGAATCTTTTTTGCTAAAGCTATAGGAAAAACCCACAATAAGCCACAAACAATTAAGGTGCTACCAAGCCCAATAAATAATGGTAGCAGCGTGTCATCGGGGCTGTGTTTACGTAGTTGCAGGTAACTGCCCAGCGTTGTTGAGATGTAGTAAAGAAATAGCTAAATGGCAAACAAACGAACTGTCGTGGCAAGCGTTTGATGTGGTGTCATTTATTGCTTTCTAACGTGCGAATAAGCACCTCCCCGTAGGGGAGTGTGATTCATTGCGGGTTCTGGCACGCGCCGCGTGCGCAATGAATTCACGCTTATTCGCACGTTCTAGTCCGCGCGAAGCGCGGGCTAGAACGTTTGACATAAGGGGCTTGCGGTAGCAAGTCCCGCTTGATGGATGGGTTAGGCTGACTTGCGAAGAAAGAAACAGCCAACACAAATAAAGTTAATGGTAGCGAGAACCCAAGACGCATTTTTAATAATGATCGATTACTTAAATAGCTTAACAACAACCAATATGGATAAACCCAAATAAGTATTACTGCGCCTCCGATTAGCCATTGCCCCGAGCTAATGAGGCCATACCCCAAGCACCAGGAATTACACTATTGATAATGCAAAAGAGAGTGAAAGTAAATGTATATTTACCATGGTTATTAACCACTTGCTCAATTTTATCAAAGTCATTTGGATCTGGATTATGTTTTGACATCAGGAAAGCAAAGCCTACAAGTAGTCCAATAACTGCAACAATCAATAATAATATATTCATAGGGAAGTTATCTGACTTGAAGAGCGCCTAACGTGCGAATAAGCACCTCCCCGTAGGGGAGTGTGATTCATTGCGGGTTCTGGCACGCGCCGCGTGCGCAATGAATTCACGCTTATTCGCACGTTCTAGTCCGCGCGAAGCGCGGGCTAGAACGTAAAGTAGACCCCAAAAAAGAACTTAATCTTTTA
>JACMNB010000057.1 GCA_014378845.1 Methylotenera sp.
ACTGATAGCTGCTACGCGCGTATTAGGCGCAGATAACATTAAATTTGGTGGTAGTTCAAGTGGCGTGCCAGCAGTTACTACAGTCAATATTAGTTTTAATGCACCCGCTTCTGCAGATTCCAATGCTGCAAGCAAGCAAGGTGACCAACTTGGCTCGGCCGATAAGCTAGGCGAAAACAGCAAAATGGCCGATTTATTATCATTGATTAGTGTAGAAGTGATTTCTTTAGGCGACGAATCGACATCGCCATCTAAATCTATTGGCGATGAAAAAACCAAAGATGGAAAAAATAAAAAAGAGAGTGATTCCAAATAGTGTAGTCACTTCGTAACCTTGCTGTAACAAAAAGTAATTATCATATAAGCCTTAATGATGGTTTGGAAGTTTTTCCAAACCATCTTCGTTACTAGGGCTTAATCTTGTTATGCACAAGCGAAATAACTATAAAAAACATGCGGTTATTTGTATATTTTTGTTGCTTGTGCAATGTATATTGTCACAGGAAAATGCAATTGCGGATACAAAAACTGATGCCATAATCACAAAATCAGCTGAATCAGTACTAGATAACAGTGCTGCTACTAGTCCTACAGAATCCACACCAAAAGCAGCAACCAAAGAAAATCAAACAGATAAAAAAAATGGTCAATCTGATCAAAAAGTAGAACAAGCTGAAGAAAAGAAAGTTTCGGCAGACAATAAGCCAGTTAATTACTTCGATATTTTAGAATATCAAGTGCAAGGCAATACCAAGCTTAGTAATGCACAAATTGAAACCGCCGTTTACGCACACATGGGTGAGAAAAAAACCATTGATGATGTCGAAAGTGCTCGCGATGCGCTAGAAAAAACCTACCACCAAGCAGGCTATTTAACGGTTCTTGTCGATATTCCAGAGCAAGAAGTGAATAGTAAAATCGTTAAGCTAAATGTGACAGAAGGTAAGGTCGCAAAGCTGCGTATTAAAGATTCAAATTATTATTCGCTAGGTCGCATTAAAGAGTTGTCACCGTCCGTTAAAGAAGGTGAAGTGCCTTATTTTCCCGATGTGCAAAAAGATGTAGCACGTTTAAATCGCACTGCAGATAGGCGTGTAACCCCAGTTTTAAAAGCAGGCAAGGCGTTTGGCACTGTCGATGTGGAGTTGAAAGTAGAAGATAAACTGCCCTTGCATGCCAGCTTAGAACTTAACAACAGATATAGCCAAAATACCACTAAATCGCGTTTAGGCGGCTCAATTCGCTACGATAATTTGTGGCAGCGCGAGCATAGCTTGTCGTTAAGCTTTCAAATTTCACCTGAAAATATTGATGAAGTTAAAGTGCTATCTGCCAACTATTTAATGCGCTTTGATAACAGCGATATATTGTTAGCACTATACGGCGTGCGCTCTAAAAGTAATGTGGCTACTGTAGGCGGTATTAATGTGCTGGGTGACGGCACCATTTTGGGCGTGCGCTTGATTAAGCCTTTGCCCGCATTAGATAACTTTTATCATTCAATCTCTCTTGGCTTGGATTATAAAGATTTTGGACAAACGGTTTTATTTGGTGGCAATATTGATTCGCCAATTACCTATATGCCGTTATCAGCCGCGTACAACGCCACCTTGCAACAGGGTGCTAATAAAACACAAGTGAATGCAGGCGTTCTTTTTGGTTTACGGGGCTTGGTGGCAGATGAGGCGGAATTTGATAATAAAAGACTAGGTGCAAAGCCTAACTTTTTTATTGCAAAAGCTGAATTGGAACACACACATGCATTACCAAAAGGCTTTGAAGGTTATATTAAATTAGATGGATTTTTCTCTGATGCAGCATTAATTTCTAACGAGCAATATTTGGCTGGCGGTGCAGATAACGTGAGAGGTTATTTAGAGGCTGAAGATTCAGGCGACCAAGCCTTGCACTCCACTTTAGAGCTGCGCAGCCCAGAATTATTTAAAAGCCAAAATTGGCTACAAAGCTTTAGATTAGCCGCTTTTTACGATATAGCGCGTATTAAAAACTTTGATGCTAAAGCCTCAATTTTGTCTGGCACTGGCGTTGGCTTGCGTATGAAAGCCTTTAAAAATTGGAACTTTGATGTGGATTTGGCCGTGCCGTTAAAGGATAGCTTAAACACGCAACAAGGCGATTTTGCTAGTCATATGCGACTTTGGTATGAGTTTTAATGAAGATTTAAACCAATAAAATAAATATTAAACAGTTATTTAATTTAGGGATGGAATGTATGAAAAGATGGATGTTGATAGCTATAGTGATGCTAAGTTTGCTGCCGCTATCAAGCTTTGCTGAGTGGAACAAAGAGTGGACAGGCCACAAAAAAATTAGCATTAATGCGCAAGGTGTGACTGAAGCTGCAAGCCAAGTGCCAGTGGTAGTGCGTTTGCATTCGGGCAATTTTGATTTTACTGCGGTGAATGTAGATGGCTCTGATTTGCGTTTTGTGGCGGCCGACGATAAAACTGAGCTTAAGTATTTTATCGAAAAATTTGATGCCGTTAACGAGTTGGCGATTGTGTGGGTAATGCTGCCAAGCATTAAAGCAGAGGATAAAGATGCGCATTTTTATGCATATTACGGTAACGAAAAAGCCACAAGTAGCACCAGTGACGCAAAAGTTATTAATGCTGCTGGCACGGTAGCCAATTTTCACTTTGCAGAAAAAAGCTTGTTTCAAGATGATTCTGCCACTGCTTTACAGCCAGGCGGTGAAATTACAGTACAAAAAGCAGGGCTTATAGGTGAGTCAGCAGTGTTTGCCGCAAAACCGCTGGTAATTTCTGTAAACCCCGCGCTTAAAGTTAGCGCAGGTGCAGGATATTCATGGTCAGCATGGATAAAACCTGCAAGCCTGCCGCAAAAGGCTGAGTTGTATAGCCAAAAAGAGTCGGTCAGTTTTAAGATTGAAGATCAAAAACTAAGTCTTAATGTTGGTGGTAGCAATATTACGGGTGGCGATTTAAAAGCAGCAGTTTGGCAGCATGTGGCTTTTACGCTTGCAGGCGGCAAAGCCAATATTTATGTGGATGGTGTGCAGGTTGGCTCTGGTGAGGTGCCTGGGGTTGATGCCGAATCTGATATTAAAATTGGTGATGGCTACACTGGTGAAATGGATGAGTTGCAAATTGCAAACGTTGCGCGCAGTTTAGGCTGGATGAAGTTGGCAACCAGCAGTCAAGGCGTAGAGAGTGCGTTGATTAAAGTGTCTGAGGCAGAAGCAGGAGAAGGCGGCGAAGAAGGTGGCGAGCCAAACTACTTAGCTATTTTAATCAATAGCTTAACAATCGATGCAAAAGTGGTAATTGGAATTTTGGCGGTCATGTTTGCTATTAGTGCTTGGGTAATGTTCAAAAAGGCTATGTTGGTCTCTAAAACCGATAAAGATAACAAAAAATTCTTGGCGCGATTCCAAAAAACCAACGAAGCAGACTTATTAACGCTAGATAAAAATGCGAGCTATCCAAACTCTACACTGTATAAACTTTACACAGCAGGTTTGCGTGAGATTAAAAAACGTGAACATGAAGGCCAAAAACTCTCGCTCAGTGGTGCCTCAATGGATGCGATTAAAGCTGCGATTGATGCTGATTTGGTGCGCGAAACGCAAAAGCAAAATGCAGGTATGGTGTTGCTGACGATTGCGATTTCAGGTGGGCCATTTTTAGGCTTGCTGGGCACGGTTGTTGGCGTAATGATTACCTTTGCAGCGATTGCTGCGGCAGGTGACGTAAACGTAAACGCTATTGCGCCAGGTATTGCGGCGGCTTTATTGGCTACGGTTGCAGGCTTGGCGGTGGCGATTCCAGCCTTATTTGGCTATAACTATTTGGCCAGTCGCATTAAAAATATCACTATTGCCATGCAGATTTTTGTGGACGAATTTGTGACGCGTACCGCAGAACTGTTTGGTAAAGAATAAGCCATGTCAGAAGGCATAAAAGAAGAGAACCAGCTATACGACGAGATTAATATCACGCCGATGTTGGATTTAGCTTACGTGCTATTGGTGATTTTTATCATCATGACAACCGCTTCGGTGCAAGGCGTGAAAGTAGAAACGCCAAATACCGTGAACTCTGCGCCTTTGGCCAAGCCGCAAATGCGGGCGATAACCATTACCAGCGACGGTAGCGTGTATTTAGATGCTTACCCTGTTGATATGGCAACTTTAGAATCTCGATTAGCGGAATATAAAAGTGGCAATCCTGATTTGCCAGTGGTGTTAAAAGGTGATGCAGCGGCACATTTTGATAAGGTTTCTGAAGTGTTAGGCATTTGCAAAAAGTTGGACATTACTGAAGTAGGCCTTGTGACTAAAAAGGTAGCTGGCTAGGGGTTTAAATTATTATGCAAGTACAAAACGATGCACAACCTTACGACACCATCAACATCACGCCAATGTTAGATTTGGCCTATGTGTTATTGGTGATATTTATTTTAATGACAACTGCGGGTGTGCAGGGTTTAAAGATGAATTTACCTAAGCCTTCTAACAAGCCAAGCACCGAAAAACACGACATAAAAATTATAAAGGTGCAGCCCGCTGGCACATTCACCATCAATGGCGCAGGCGTCAGCATGGCGCAACTAGAAAGCGAACTCAATAGTGCAAAAGCAAAAGACCCAAAATTTAATGTGATGATTCAAGGCGAAGCCAATGCGCCGTATGGCGGTGTGGTGAGCGTGATTGATTTGGTGAATAAGCTTGAGATAGAAAACGTCGGTTTAGCCACAGGAAAAATCGGTATCTAAGATGATTCAATCAACACATGACCCAATTTTAGATGACGAAATTCACAGTCCTGCCAGCATATGGCTAAAGCGGTTATTGATTGCTTTATTGGGCTTAGCCGTGCTGGCGGGTATTGGCTATGGTCTAAAAAAACTGATGTCTGGTGGCAGTGCCAAACATAGTCCAAAGGTGACTAAAATTGCTTTAAAAGATTTGCCACCGCCACCTCCGCCGCCACCACCAAAAGAGCAGCCCAAAGAAATACCAAAGCCAACGCAGCAAAAAGAGGTGAAAGTGGATCAGCCTAAACCAGCACCCGCGCCACCGACTGAAGTATTAAAAATGGATGGCCCAGCAGGTAGTGGCGACAGCCCTTTTGCTGCGGGCAACCCAACAGGAGAATATAAGGGCGAAGCCTTAGGCGATACCAAAACCATAGGCGGAGGGCCAGATAAGCATCAATTTGATTGGTACACCGGCTTGATTAAAGAAAAAATTGAAGACGCGATTACAAAAGATAAAGCACTTGCAAGTGGTGCTTATAAGATTGTGGTTAAAGTGTGGATAGCATCAAATGGACGTATTCAACGCTACGAGTTGACTAATTCTACAGGCGACACCGCAATAGATGGCTTAATTAAAAAGGCCTTAGATGATATGCCAGCAATATCAGAAGCACCGCCAAGTGATATGCCGCAGCCTGTTAAGTTGCGAGTTACCGCGCGATCAGTCGGTTAATAATTCGGCCAACTAAATTAGATAAGCCAAAAAAAGACAATTTTTAAAGATTAAGTTAAATAATTTGAATGGAATGCATGATGAAAAAATTACCGCAAATCAAACCAGTTTCAATTAAACCCATAACGCTTCTTATCGCAGCGTTTTGCGTGGCGATTACGCAACAACACGCTGTGGCGGGCGAGCGTGAATCGCTAGAACAATTGCGTGCAACCACCAATAGCTTGGTTAATTTATTAGTGCAAGAAGGGGTGCTGAGCAAAGACAAAGCGAATAATTTGCTGAAACAAGCTGCACAAGATGCCGAAAAAGCCAAAGCAAAAGATGCAGCAGCGCCAACAGCTGCAGGTGCCATGGATGCAGAAATTGATAAAAAAATGGTACGAGTGCAATACGTGCCAGATATCGTTAAAAATGAAATGAAAGAAGATATCAAAAAAGAAGTGATGAAAAACTTAAACTATAAAGCGGGTACACGCTTAGGCATGCCAGAGTGGATTGACAGGCTGGCTTGGGAAGGCTCGCTACGCTTACGGGCGGAGAAAGATAGTTTTCCTGCT
>JACMNB010000006.1 GCA_014378845.1 Methylotenera sp.
CACCACGGCCAATGCCGCTGGCACCAGTACGCACTGTTTCTAAAATTGCGGATTTGTCTAAGCTTTCGATAAAAGCATCTAATTTACTGCCAGAGCCGGGAAGCTCAATGGTAAAACTGCCATCTGCCACGTCGATAATACGGCCGCGAAAAATGTCGCACATGCGTTTCATTTCATCTCTAAAAGCGGGCGATGCCTTAACTTTTACCAGCATTAATTCGCGTTCGATATATTTACCATCGTTTAAATCCAGCACTTTAATGACGTCAATCAGCTTATTAAGCTGCTTAATAATTTGCTCAATCACTTCGTCAGTGCCGCTGGTGACAATGGTCATGCGCGACATGGTTGCTTCTTCAGTTGGTGCAACGGTAAGCGATTCTATATTGTAACCGCGCGCCGAAAATAACCCAGCCACGCGTGACAGCGCACCCGCTTCATTTTCCATTAACAGCGAGATAATGTGCTTCATGATCGTAACTCCACACCATTGGCATCTTTACCTAAAATCATTTCTGAAATGCCAAGCCCGTTTTCTACCATGGGGAACACGTTTTCTTTTTGCTCGGTAATAAAATCCATAAATACAAACTTGCTTTTCATGGCAAAGGCATCTTTTAACGCGCCTTCAACATCGCCAGGCTTGGTAATTTGCATGCCAACATGGCCGTAAGATTCGGCCAATTTAACAAAATCAGGCAAGCTATCCATATACGATTCTGCGTATCTATCTGCGTAGAAAAACTCTTGCCATTGGCGCACCATGCCCAAATAGCGGTTATTAAGCAAAATTACTTTAATCGGCAGCCCGTATTGCGCGCAGGTAGAAAGCTCTTGAATATTCATTTGAATGCTGCCTTCGCCCGTTACGCAAGCCACATCTGCATGTTTATCGGCAAATTGGCAGCCCATAGCGTAAGGCAGACCAACACCCATGGTGCCAAGCCCGCCCGAGTTAATCCAACGGCGCGGTTTTTCAAACTTATAATATTGCGCAGCCCACATTTGGTGCTGGCCAACGTCGCTGGTTACATACGCATTTCCATTAGTGACTTCACACAATTTTTCAACCACGTATTGCGGCTTAATCACTAAGCTGGAGTTCTCGTACCTTCCTCCATGTACTTTGCGCCATTCATTAATTTGCGCCCACCAATCGGCAATATCAGGCTTTGATGCTATTTTTTCAGCCGCGAGCAATTCGTTCATTTCAGCCAACACCGCTTGCACATGACCAACAATTGGCACATCAACTTTTACGCGTTTTGAAATGCTCGATGGATCAATATCGACATGAATAATACTGCGTTTTTGACTTAAAAAATGCTTGGGGTTGCCAATCACGCGGTCATCAAAACGCGCGCCAACCGAGATTAACACATCGCAATGTTGCATCGCCATATTGGCTTCATAACTGCCGTGCATGCCTAGCATGCCCACAAATTGCGCATCGCTGGCGGGGTAGCCGCCTAAGCCCATCAAGGTATTGGTGACAGGGTAGCCCAGCGCGCGCGCAAGTTTGACTAACTCTGATGCGCCGTCGCCTAAAACTAGGCCGCCGCCCGTGTAAATCATCGGCCGTTTGGCTTCAAGCAATAATTTAAGCGCTTTTTTAATTTGCCCGCTATGGCCTTTTAACACAGGGCTATACGAGCGTAACTCTACCGTTTCAGGATAATGAAAACTGGTTTTATGTGCAGTAATATCTTTGGGAATATCTACCACTACAGGCCCAGGGCGGCCTGTCGCGGCAATATAGAACGCTTTTTTAATGGTAGCGGCAATATCACGCACATCTTTTACCAAAAAGTTGTGTTTTACACATGGCCGAGTAATGCCCACCATATCCACTTCTTGAAAGGCGTCTAGGCCAATTGCAGGCACAGGCACTTGGCCGCTGATTACCACTAATGGCACCGAATCCATATACGCCGTGGCAATGCCAGTAATGGCATTGGTTGCGCCAGGGCCGCTGGTGACAAGCGCTACGCCCACTTCACCAGTGGCACGGCTAAAGCCATCTGCCGCATGCACAGCTGCTTGCTCGTGACGCACCAAAATGTGCTTAAAGCCATTTTGCTTATAAATTTCATCGTAAATGTGCAGCACCGCGCCGCCAGGGTAGCCAAACACAAATTTGACTTTTTCGGCATTTAAACAGCGAATCACAATCTCTGCGCCACTTATTTCGTGAGTAGATTTTTTGTGCGAATCGGCAATGCCGATGCTATTGGCAGCGCTTTCAGCTTGGGTTTGAGCGCTAACAGGATTAGGTTTAGCGTTTTTTGACGGTGTTGCCATAAAACCTTGCATTAAATGATGAATAATTGAACCCTAAACATTAACCGTTTAGCGGCATTTGGTCAAGGTTAGCGGCTTTTAATCCCACCCAAAATCAGCAAAAATCAAGGGTAGGTGAGTTAAGTTTGTTTATTTGTGCAGAAAGTCGGATCAAAGTTAATGAGTCAATTTACTGATCTAAGGGCGGCGCTACTTTTAGCAACTCCTCAATCGTGGTTGTGCCAGCCGCCACTTTTTCAGCGCCATTAAGCATCAAAGGTTGCATGCCTTCTTGATAAGCTAAATTTCTTAATTGCAATAAATCAGTTTCTGGTTTGATAAGTTTTCGTAATTTTTGCGTGATGGTGAGCATTTCGTAAATACCGCTTCGGCCGCGGTAGCCCGTGTTGCGGCAATCAATACAGCCAACCGCTTTCATCACGCTGGCGGGTTTTGCGGCTTTAAATGGGTGGGTGATAGAAGCCCATTCTGCATCAGTAATTTCGTGCGGCTCTTTACAAACTGCACATAGCGTGCGCACCAAGCGCTGCGCCATAATGCCCAGAACAGAAGAGTGAATTAAATAAGCTGGTACGCCTAAATCAAGCAGCCGCGTAATTGCAGAAGGCGCGTCGTTGGTGTGCAGCGTTGATAGCACCAAATGGCCAGTCAGCGCGGCTTGAATCGCCATATCAGCCGTTTCAATATCGCGAATTTCACCCACCATAATAATGTCGGGGTCTTGGCGCATCAACGTGCGAATGCCATCGGCAAAAGTGAGGCCAATATTCGTCGTTACTTGCATTTGGTTAAAGGCAGGCTCTACCATTTCGATCGGGTCTTCTACCGTGCTGACATTCACTTCTGGCGTGGCGAGCTGTTTAAGTGTGGAATATAAAGTTGTCGTTTTGCCAGAACCAGTGGGGCCAGTCACCAAAATAATACCATTGGGCGACGCCGTCCACTGCGCCCATAAATCGGCTTGTTTTTGCGAGAATCCTAGCTGAATAAAATCTTGTACGATGACGTCGGGCGTAAAAATCCGCATCACCAATTTCTCGCCAAACGCGGTTGGCATGGTGGATAAGCGCAGCTCAATCTCGGTGCCATCCGCGCTTAAGGTTTTAATACGACCATCTTGCGGGCGGCGTTTTTCAACCATATCCATACGGCCCAGCAGTTTGATGCGGCTCGTGATGGCATTCATAATATTACTCGGCAATTGATACACTTGATGCAGTATGCCGTCGATTCTAAAGCGCATCATGCCCGTGCCGCGGCGTGGCTCTAGGTGAATATCGCTGGCGCGCTGTTCAAACGCATATTTAAATAGCCAGTCCACAATATTGACAACATGTTGCTCGTTGGCATCTAAGTTTTTATCTTTGCCAAGTTCAACCAATTGCTCAAAGTTTTGCACGCCGACAATTTGGCCCGCCTTGGCCGTGTTGGCCGAGCTAATAGAATGCGCCAAACTATAAATTTCGGGTAGATAACGGCTTATTTCTAGAGGATTAGCGATAACTAATTTAATGCGCATACCTAAAATACGCTCTAAATCGGGAATCCAGTCAGCATGATACGGATCGGCCGTAGCAATGGTTGCCTCGCCGCCTTTGGCCGAAATCGGCATGATTCTAAGTCTCTCGGCATAAGCTTTGGATACCATTTGCGCGGCAGAAGTAAAGTCGAGTTTCAGCGGATCGATATGGTAGAACTCAAGCCCAGCTTGGCCTGCCAGCCAGCGTGATAAAAAATCCGCGTTCATCACTTTGTGCGGTGCGCGAAAATCTTTCCATTTTTGTTCGCCAACAATAATAATTGGATGCAAGTTGCTGCTATCCATTTTACGGTCTTTATACAGCTTTTCGGCTTCAGCTTTATCTAATCTGCCATCGTTTACCAGCATGCGCAATAAGTCGCCCAAGCTCAATTTGGTTTTTGGTTTTAAAATATTGGTCGTTTTAGTCATCGTGGTTTTAGGTAGTGTTTATAAACTAGCGATTTTAAAGTTCCGCCCTAAAAATTTATTTTAATTCAATCAGTTACAGGCATATTATTTGATACGCATCGATAAATCAATGGCGCAAATATTTTTAGTAAGCGCGCCAATTGAGATGCGATTTATACCAGTCAGCGCAATCGCGCGTACCGAGCTTAAATCAACATTGCCAGAGGCCTCAAGCAAGGCGCGGCCATTGGTGAGCTTAACCGCTTCTCGCATGTCGGGAATGCTAAAGTTATCCAGCAAAATACTGGTTGCGCCCGCGGCTAAAGCCTGTTGCAGCTCACCACAATTTTCTACCTCAATTTGAATGCTGGTATTGCTATTGAGTTTTGACGCTTGCGCCAAGGCCGCTGCAATACTGCCGGCAGCGGCAATATGGTTTTCTTTAATTAAAATGCCGTCATATAAAGCCAACCGTTGATTACTGCCGCCGCCCACAGTTACCGCATATTTTTGCGCTAAACGTAAGCCAGGTATGGTTTTGCGCGTGTCTAAAATATCGACTTTAGTGCCAGATGCCGCCAACACATATTGGCGTGTGTGCGTTGCCACGGCAGACAGCAGTTGCAAAAAATTAAGCGCAGTACGCTCGGCAGTTAACAAAGCGCGCGCATTGCCGCTAATTTTGCATAGCAATTGGTTGGCTGCAACTTTTTCACCTTCGTTAACTAACCATTTGATTTTAATATCTTTATTCACATGGTGAAAACACGCTTCAAGCCAATCGATGCCACATATAATGGCATTTTGGCGCGAGATAATGGTGGCTTCTGCGGTATTTTCTTCAGGAATCAGCAAAGCGGTTAAATCGCCACTGCCAATATCTTCTAACATGGCAGTAAACACGGTTTGGTTGACTAAATCGGTAAACGCATTTGATCCGCGTGGATATTGTTGGGTAAATAGAGCCGCTGATTTAGATGTATGCATAATTGCATTATAATGCAGATAGCCATTTAAAAAAGCACCCTAACACCATGAAACTTTTACATACGCCTAACAGCCCCTATGCCCGAAAAGTACGCATTGTTGCGCTCGAAAAACACATTGATTTAGAGCTGCAAGAAGTGGTGCTGGCCGACCCCGCTTGCATCGTGAGCAACCACAACCCGCTTGGAAAAGTGCCGGTATTAATTTTGGATGATGGCGATAATCTATATGATTCACGCGTGATAGTGGAATATTTAGATAACCGCGCACCTGGCAAGCATTTGATTCCACAAGACAACACCAGCAAAATTGCCACCCGCCGCTGGGAGGCGCTGAGCGATGGCATTGCCGACGCGGCTATTGCCGCCATGCTAGAAGGTCGCCGACCGTCAGAGCAGCAATCACAAGCGATTATTGATAGGCAACTTCAAAAAGTCATGCGCGGTTTAGAAGTGCTTAATTTAGATATTACCAAGAAAAAATGGTGCGTAAATGAGACCTTTAGCTTGGCCGATATTGCGCTGGGCTGTATGTTGGGTTATGTGGATTTGCGCTTTAAGCACTTGCCATCTAATCCAGAATCATGGCAAGATAAATACCCGAATTTGGCCAAGCACTATGGCATTTTGGTGAAGCGGCCTAGTTTTAAAATGACAATGCCGATTCCTTAATATTTTTCATGCAATAAGCATGCGTGAAATTTAAATTGTTCTGCAAACTTTATGGATGCTGGCTTGCAGAGCTTCGAAATGAGGTGAGCTTTAAAATATGCTTAAATTGAATGCTTTTTATACACTACCGGATTTATTTGCATTAGTAAAAACTAAGTGCGAAAGAGACGTTGATTACAGTATTTACTGGCTAGATAATGCGCCCGACCCAACCTTGCAAGACCGGGTGTTTGTTGCTGCGCCAGTGGATGTAGATGATGAGGACAATGAGGCTTTTCCACAAATAGTAAATGACAATGGCTTTTGGTATTTTTGCTCGGATGAGAATATTCAAGATGTGATTGATGTGGCTATTGACCAAAAACCAAATGCTAGCGATGAAGAGCAGCTAAAGTGTTTGGATTACTATTTAAAACGCGATACATTTTTAGATTTGGCTTAAATTTTTAACCAAGTAGAGTGTGCAAATTGATTTTTATTTGCACACCGCTTATTTATGTAAATATTTATTTTTCGCCTCTAAGCCAAGCATTTTATTTTGCTTAGTCCTTGCATAAAGTACCCAAAAAAAAAGATACCCCCTGCCACGGCCTTCAAATTCCCTGCGCTTCTCGCCAAAGCAGGCGGCTGCGGAACTCGGGCTTGCAACACTCTTAAGACCGCAAGGGTCTTCCCCAACCTCGCTAAGCGCTAAAGCGCTAAGTCGGTTGTGACAGTCCTCGCCGAAAACTCCTGCTTTGTCTACGATGCTCGGCACGGCAGCAGGGCATTTAAAGTCAACACCATGCGAATGCTAGGGCTGTAGGAGCGCAATTAATTGCGCGAAAAAGGCTTTGCGATTTAAAAATCGCTCCTACCAAATCAAAATCCCTCAAATTCCGTCATTCTGAGCGTAGTGAAGAATCCAGAAGTTCGGTTGGTGCTAAAAGCTGGATTCTTCGCTGCGCTCAGAATGACAAATAAGAGGTGCCTTCAGGCTAATATCCATGGGGCTCTCAGAGCAGCTATTTTTTACATTAATTTATTTAAATAGCAGCAGCAATTATTCCGCCAAACATACTTTTAAATCGCGGCGGTGATAATGCCGCCACCTAAGCAAACATTACTCTCATACACCACGGCGCTTTGCCCTGGCGTCACTGCCCATTGTTTTTGGCCAAATTTTACGGTAACGTTTGTTTTGTCCAGCGCATCAATTTCGCACGGTGCATCAGGCTGGCGGTAACGCGTTTTGGCGGCATACACCCAGTTGGTGATTGGGTCTTCTTCGTCAATCCATGTGAGTTGGCTGGCGGTTAAGCCGTCGCTTTGCAACAGCGGGTGTTCATGGCCTTGCACCACAATTAGCTCGTTTGCTGCCATATCTTTAGCAGCCACAAACCACGGCTCGCCATTGCTGTCGCGGCTGCCGCCTATTTTTAAGCCTTGGCGTTGACCCAGCGTGTGATACATTAAGCCGTCGTGCGTGCCGACTAACTTGCCTTCTGGCGTTTTAATATCACCGGGTTTTTTTGGTAAATATTGACTTAAAAATTCTTGAAAAGGCCGCTCGCCAATAAAGCAAATACCCGTACTGTCTTTTTTGTCATGGTTGATTAAGCCCGCTTGTTGTGCCATTTCTCGCACTTCACGTTTTAGTAATTTTCCTAATGGAAACAGGGTTTTACTTAATTGTGCTTGATTTAGGCGATACAAAAAGTAGCTTTGATCTTTGCTGCCGTCGTCGGCTTTCATCAGCTGAAAAAGCCCAGGTTTTAGCGGGTTTTCGCGCACTTGCGCATAGTGGCCAGTGGCGATTAAATCGGCGCCCAAGCTCATGGCGTGGTCTAAAAACGCTTTAAATTTAATCTCGGCATTGCATAAAATATCGGGGTTTGGCGTGCGGCCAGCCTCGTATTCGCTTAAAAAGTTGGCAAACACGCGGTCTTTGTATTCTTTACTAAAATTAACCGCTTCAATATCAATGCCAATTTTGTCGGCAATCGATACCGCGTCGATTAAATCTTGCTTGGATGCACAATATTCATCATCGTCGTCATCTTCCCAATTTTTCATAAACAGGCCGACCACGTCGTAACCTTGTTGTTTTAATAGTAGCGCTGTTACGCTAGAATCTACGCCGCCAGAAAGTCCTACAACTACCTTTTTTTTACTCATAAAATTTAATCCTTTTTGTCATGCTGAAATCGATTCAGCATCTTGGTAAAGCGACTAGATTGCGGGTCAAGCCCACAATGACAGCTTTATAAGTTAGTAATCACTTCCAATGGATAGCGCTTGCCTGCTATATAATCTTCAATACTAGTCAATACTTGTGGGCTACGCATTAGGCTGGCTTTATCACGAATGTCATCAATGTCCATCCACACCGCTTGCACGATCCCGTCGTCTAATTCTTGCAGCGGATAATGCACGCCAGCCTTGCCAATAAACGCAAAACGCAAATAAGTGGTGTCGTTAAGTGTGTGCTTCCATTGATAAACGCCTAGTAGAAAAGTTGGCGTAAACTCATAGGCCGATTCTTCCATGGTTTCGCGAATCACCGCTTGAATGAGTGTTTCGTCATCCTCCAAATGGCCCGCAGGCTGGTTGTAACGGTTGCCACGGTCGGTTACTTCTTCAACCAGCAAAAATTTGCCGTTTTGCTCGATAATCGCAGCAACGGTGGTGTTGGGTTTGAATTGGCTAATTTTCATTGGCTGATTTTCATTGATTAGTTTTCACTGATTAATTTCATTGATTAGTTTGCACGATAAGTTGCTTTTAAAGTTTTAACTATTTTAACGCTAAAGCTTATCTAATAGAAATAAGGCTAGCAGAAATAGACTTTTGTTTTAAGCGTTAAGTTTGTCTTTGAAAATGGCATGCACTCAACTAAAGTACGCGTATGAATGCAAATGGTACTAAAAAAATTATTCTCGCCTCACAAAGCCCGCGCCGCGTGGCGCTGCTTAAGCAAATGGGCATTGACTGCCTTGTAATCCCCGCCGATATTGATGAAACGGTTTTAAATCTTGAGCCGCCAAACGAGTATGTATTGCGCCTGGCCGAACAAAAAACGCTGGCGATTGCGGCAAAGCTTAACGGGCCATTTGCAGATATACCAGACTTAAATTCTCCAATTTTGGCAGCTGACACCACTGTAGCCTTAAATAACGAGATTTTTGGTAAGCCAGAAAATGAAGCCGATGCCTTTAATATGTTAAAAAAACTCTCAAATAGCACGCACCAAGTGCATACTGCTATTGCGCTGGTATTTAATGGCAAATGTGAAACCGCATTAAATACCACGCTGGTGACGATGATGCCGCTTAGCGATGCTATGATAAACGCCTATATTGCAAGCAACGAGCCGATGGATAAAGCT
Source organism: Methylotenera sp. (assembly GCA_014378845.1). Classification (GTDB taxonomy): domain Bacteria; phylum Pseudomonadota; class Gammaproteobacteria; order Burkholderiales; family Methylophilaceae; genus Methylotenera_A. The sequence continues at coordinate 9,257 of JACMNB010000006.1, forward strand.
GGCAGCTATGCGATTCAAGGCTTGGCGGGCAGTTGGATTAAGCGAATTGAAGGCAGTTATACAGGCGTGATGGGCTTGCCTGTGTATGAAACGGCCATGCTGTTGGAAAAAATTTGCGGCTATAAAATTTGAAGGTATCAAACAATTGGGACAAGAGATTTTAATTAACGTAACGCCGCAAGAAACGCGTGTGGCGGTGCTAGAACAAGGGATAGCGCAAGAGCTACATATCGAGCGCAGCTCTTCCTTGGGCATTGTCGGCAATGTGTATCGCGGCAAAGTATGCCGCGTGCTGCCAGGTATGCAATCGGCTTTTGTAGAAATTGGCTTGCAACGCGCAGCGTTTTTACACGCGGCCGATGTGATGGAATGCCACATTGACGGCGAGCCAACTATTGAGCGGCCGATTCAAGAGGTGCTGCGCGAAGGCCAAAATATTATCGTGCAAGTCATTAAAGAGCCAATTGGCACCAAGGGCGCGCGCTTAACCACAGAAGTCAGTATTGCTGGGCGTTTTTTGGTATTTTTGCCGCATCAAAATCATATTGGCGTATCGCAGCGCATAGAGGATGAGGACGAGCGCGAATTGCTGCGTAATCGATTGCTGGGGCTGTTGCCAGAAAAGCATGAAGGCGGATTTATTATCCGCACCATGAGCGAAACGGCCACAGACAAGGAGCTACTGGCGGATATTGAATATTTATACAAGGTGTGGAAAAAAATCCAGCTTGAATGCAAAACCGCAGGCGAACGCTCGCTGGTTTTTTACGATTTAAGCTTGCCGCGCCGTATGTTGCGCGATGTGGTCAATGACGAAACGGTCAGTATTCGCGTGGATTCTAAAGCCATGTATGAGCAGCTAAAAGAATTTGCCGATCTCTATGTAGCCAAGGCGGTTAAGCCGCTTTACCATTATCAGGGCGAGCGGCCGATTTTTGATTTTTATAATATTGAAAAAGAAATCGAACGCGCGCTTTCTCGGAAAGTAGAACTAACATCTGGCGGCTATTTGATTTTCGATCAAACCGAAGCATTAACCACAGTGGATGTAAACACAGGCAGTTTTGTCAGCGGTAAAAATCTATCGGACACTATTTTTAAAACTAACTTAGAGGCCGCGCAGTGCATCGCGCGCCAACTTAGGCTTAGAAATTTGGGCGGCATCATCATCATCGATTTTATCGATATGGATGAAGATGCGCAGCGCGAAACCGTGCTGGCAGAGCTGCAAAAAGCGGTGGATTTAGACCGCGCACGCACCAATATTAATGGCTTTACTGCGCTAGGCTTGGTGGAAATGACGCGCAAACGCACCAGAGAAAGTTTAGCGCATTTGCTGTGCGAGCCTTGTGAAGTGTGCAGTGGGCGCGGCGAACATAAAACCGCGCAAACTATTTGTTATGAAATTATGCGTGAGTTATTACGCGAATCAAAACAATTTAATGCCAAAGAATTTAAAATCATTGCATCAACTGACGTAATTGATTTACTGCTAGACGAAGAAGCGCAAAGTTTGGCTAATTTGTCTGACTTTATCAATAAGCGCGTAACGCTACAGGTTGATGCGCAATACGCGCGCGAAAGCTTCGATATTATTTGGATTTGAGCCTTAGTTTCAAACGGAAGTTTTGAACACAAACTTTTAAGCCCCAACTTTAAGCTCAAACTATAAACCACACTTTTAAATTGAAGACGCGTTAGAAACGCTGATAAAAGGCATATCTGGCAGGTTGAGTGTTTTAACCATCGGTTTTAATAAATCCGCCTCTGCCGCAACCTTGGCTTTTATGGCAGGTTGCACTGCTTTCATCAGTTGTAACAACATGGTATCAAGCGTTTGGCTTTGTTTGGCAATCGTCGCATATTCATTTTCTACAATCGACAGCCTAAAATCTAAGGCCTGCGAGCTGGCTTTGGCCTCAGTCAAGTTTTTGGTGCGTTCATCCAACGTGGTTTTATAAGCGGCAATTTGCGTTTTAAGCGTGGCAAGCACATCTTCTAACCAGCGTTTGGATTGGGCTTCGGCTTGCTCAAATATTTTTTGCGTTTGCGTGCCCAGTCCTAAAAAAAACTTACGAATTAAAAAGTGTTTTTCGGTTAATACATTGAGCGGGTCACTACAAAAGTCATCAGTAATTTGCTCTAAGGCCTTCATATTATTAATAAAATTAGACATTTCAAGTGTCGGCGGCTCAAATACTTCAAAACCATGTTTGGTTTGAAATACTTTATAAATATTATCCGCCAATTTTTTAATATCGGTGCTTTCTTTGGTAATATTAGTCGCCAAATCGTTGGCCTGCTTCATTAAATCGCGCATACCTTTGTTTAAACCAATCGTCGTCCAGCTATCGCCCATGGCTTGACGGCTTTCAGATAGCGAGCTATCTAAATACGATAAGCTTAGGTGGCGCAGTAGCTTTTTACCGATAAGATTCACTTTATCGTTGGCTTGGTTAAAAGTGGGAATCGACGCTTCGTAGCGTTTTCTATCTTCTAACACCTGCGTCAAAATATCTTTCGATGCATCAATATTCTGGCCGCGCAGGGCACGCAGCTCGATAATTTGCTCGCGCAAAACGGTTAACCGTTGTTGTACTAATTTGCGCGAATTTTTAATCATTTCACTGCATTCGCTGGCAACAGTTCGGCCCAAAATCTCGTGTTTGGCTTGAATAATTTGGTCGCCCAGCGTAGCTTCTAGCTCTAAAATGCCGCTTTGTTTAATCAGCGCTTCATTTTTTTTAATTTTGCCAACCAAGGCCTTTTGTGCAGAAATTGCAAACACGCTTTCGGGCGAAATGCCCAACTGGTGCGCAGTGATGTTCACTTGCTTTTCAATCTCGTTAAGCACGTCTTGCTTGGGCTTTAGGTCGTCCCACAGCACGTCAATTTTGTTTAATAAAACCAATTTATATTTGGCACGGCCTTTAATAAACTCGTTCCAAATTTGCATATCCGATTGCGTAATGCCAGTGTCAGTTGCGGTTAAAAACAGCACCGCATGCGCATTGGGGATGATATTGAGCGTTAATTCTGGCTCTGCACCCAAGGTGTTCAAGCCAGGCGTATCCAGCACCACCAAACCACTTTTTAGTAATGGGTGCGGGTAGTTAATAATGGCGTGACGCCATACCGGAATCTTTAAAAGGCCTTGCGTTTCCAGCTCGTGCACCATGCCCACATCTTGCGGATTAAACAGGCCCAGCTCTTCTGCTTCGCCTTGCGTCACTTCTTTTTGGTCGATGAGTTTACGCAGCGTTTCTTTCATCTCTTCAGGCGAATTTAAATTTAGCCTAAATTTTTGCCACGCGTTTGGTGTTGTTTTTAAATAGGTAAGGCTGTCATTACTGGCGCGCGTGCCAATTGGCAATAGCTTAATACAAGGCTCTTCACGCGCGTCCCAAAAAATTTCAGTTGGGCACATGGTGGTGCGGCTGGGCTCGCTTGGTAATAATCGTTGATTAAAGTCAGCAAAAAATAGCGCATTAATCGCCTCGGTTTTGCCTCGCGAGAATTCAGCCAAAAACGCCATCACCAGTTGATCGCGCTTTAGCATTTCTAGCACGTCGTACAAGCGAAGCTCTTGAATTGCGTCGGTATGCTCGCTTTTGGCTAGCCAATCTCGATAATCGCTGATGGTTTGCGTTAAGCTGCCACGCCATTCTTGGTATTGATTAACTTTGGCTTCTAAGGTATTCATTGTCATCGCTTTATTATAAATGCAATTGCAGGCTGAATGACTAAACCAGTGACCTTGCCGCCTAAAAAATTGTTAACAACTGTGATTCTAGCGTTTTTACAACAGAGATATTGATCATTTGTATCAAAATAATCGCGACCATCGGCGAAAAATCAATGCCGCCAGCTGTGGGAAACATGCGCTGAAAGGGCGCTAGAATTGGCCTAGTGAGGCTAGCCAAAACATCGGCAACCGGCGTGTGCGGATTTACCCAGCTTAAAATCACTTGTAGCAACAGCGCGTAAAAAAACAAATCCAAACTGGTGCGCAAAACGCCAATAAGGCTAAGGCCAAGCAGACTGGGCCAAGCAGAATGTCCTTCAATACTAAACGGTAAGCCGCGCAGCTTTAACAAGACAATCTGTAGCAAAAGCTGCGTTAAAAATGCCAATAATAATGTAGAGCAATCAACTTTACCCAAGCTTGGAATAAGCTTGCGCACGGGTTTTACAACAAAATCGGTTAGGCTAATCACCATTTGGCCGAGTGGATTTCTGAACGGCGCTTTAAGCAACTGCATAAAAAAACGCAATAAAAACAATAGCGTCAGTAAACTAGCTAGCGTGGTTAGCAAAAAATTAAATGCAGAAGAAATCATTTATTTGCTCCACTATTCAATACATTTGTAGTCATTATATTTTTAGGCATTATGTTTTTAGTCATTACAGCCCTAGCCATTTCAATCTTAGTCATCGCAATCTTAGTCATCTCAGTCTTAATCCTCTCGGCCAAGTTCTATTCCAAGCGATTTAGCGCGCTCACAAGCTTTTTGCGCAGCCAACACAATCGCTTGTGTCACTTGTGACTCTTGCAAGCTCAGCAAGCCTTGCTCAGTTGTGCCGCCTTTTGAGGTGACTTGTTCGCGCAAGATATTAATTGGCGTATTGCTAGCATCGGCCAGTAAGCTTGCGCCTTTAAAGGTGGCAATGCTTAACTGTTTGGCTTGTTCGGCATTTAAACCTAAGGCCAGCGCGGCGGCTTGCAGCGCTTCAATTAAATAAAAGACATAAGCAGGCCCGCTGCCAGAAATCGCGGTTACCGCGTCCAATTTTTCTTCAGAATCTAGCCATAAAGTGCCGCCAGCCGCGCTTAATACTTGGTCGGCCAAAGCAATTTGTGAATTACTCACGCTTTGCATGGCGTATAAACCAGTAACGCCCGCTTGAATCTGCGCGGGCGTGTTGGGCATGGCGCGAATAATGGCGGTGTAATTGCCCAGCCAGCGCGATAAATCGATTAAACGAATACCAGCCGCAATCGAAATAACAAGCTGCTTTGTGAGTATTGTGGCAAGCGTTTTGGCCATAGTGGGCAATTGCTGCGGCTTAATCGCCAATACAATCACGTCGCAATCTTTTACGCTGGTTAATGTATCGGTTGCGATTACACCTAACTGGCCAAGATTAGCGCGTTTATTGGGATCCAGCTCAATCACCGTAATATTTTGCATGACAAATTGTTGATTTTTAAGGCCAACAATTAACGCCTGCGCCATGTTGCCGCCACCTATAAAGCCTAGTTTCATTTAATTAGTCTCGCTTACTTATCTTCTTGTTTATCCTGGTTGTCCATACCCTGGCTGTCTATATCCTGGCGCCAAAGAGTGCAGAACCTATGCGCACGATAGTAGCACCTTCAGCAATCGCCACCACATAATCATCTGACATACCAATTGATAAGGTGTCTAGCTCAAATTTTTGTTTAAGCGTTTTATACACATCAGCCACTATTTTAAATTGCGCATGTTGTATTGCAAGGTCTTTTGTAGGCGCGGGAATCGCCATGATGCCGCGCAATTTAAGCTGCGGCATGTGACTAATTGCCAAAGCCAAAACCGCCAGCGATTCAATATCCACGCCACTTTTGCTAATCTCATCGCTGCTATTTATTTGAATGCACACGTTTAATGGCGCGACATTTTGCCCCCGCGCTTCGTTTAATCGCAACGCGATTTTTAGACGATCAACCGAATGCACCCAATCAAAATGTTGCGCGATTAACGCCGTTTTATTGCTTTGAATGGGGCCAATAAAATGCCAGTCAATCGCCAAGTCGCTTAAGCTCGCTTGTTTGGTAATGGCTTCTTGCACATAGTTTTCGCCAAAGGCACGCTGCCCCGCCAAATAGGCCGAGCGCATTTTGTCAGCCGTTTGCGCTTTACTAACTGCCAATAAAAGCGTGTGGTTTATTCGCCCGGCTGAATGCTCTGCGGCAATAATATTTGCTTGAATTGCTTGCAAGGAATCGGCAATTATGGTCATAATTCAAGGACTTTAAACATTTATCTTTAAGTAATACATTAAGAGCTTAATTATAGCAGGAGCACAGCGTGGATATTTCAGATTTACTGGCCTTTTCGGTTAAAAATAAAGCATCAGATTTGCACCTTTCGGCAGGGTTGCCACCGATGATTCGTGTGCACGGCGACGTGCGTAAAATCAACGTGCCAGCCATGGATCACACACAGGTGCACGATATGGTGTACGACATCATGAACGATGGCCAGCGCAAGGTGTACGAAGAAACACTGGAATGCGATTTCTCGTTTGAGATTCCTAATTTAGCGCGCTTTCGCGTCAATGCGTTTAACCATAATCGCGGCTCTGGCGCCGTGTTTCGCACAATTCCTTCAAAAATATTAACGCTAGAGCAACTCAATTGCCCGCCGATTTTTAAAGAAATTGCCAACACCCCGCGCGGCATTGTGCTGGTGACCGGGCCTACAGGCTCAGGTAAATCGACAACGCTAGCGGCCATGGTTGATTACGTGAACGAAAATGAAATGGGCCATATTTTAACGGTGGAAGACCCGATTGAATTTGTACATCAATCTAAAAAATGTTTGATTAACCAACGCGAAGTGGGCCCGCATACGCTGTCTTTCCAAAATGCGTTAAGAAGCGCGCTGCGTGAAGACCCTGATGTGATTTTAGTGGGTGAAATGCGCGATTTAGAAACCATTCGCTTGGCTTTAAGCGCCGCAGAAACTGGCCATTTGGTGTTTGGCACGCTGCATACCAGCTCGGCCGCAAAAACGGTTGACCGTATTGTCGATGTGTTCCCTGCCGCAGAAAAAGAAATGGTGCGCTCGATGTTGTCAGAATCGCTGCGCGCAGTTATTTCGCAAACTTTGTGCAAAACCAAAGATGAGCAAGGCCGTGTGGCCGCGCACGAGATTATGATAGGCACGCCAGCGATTCGTAACTTAATTCGCGAAAATAAAGTAGCGCAAATGTATTCGGCCATTCAAACGGGTCAAAATATTGGTATGCAAACGCTCGATCAAAACTTGCAAGATTTGGTGCGGCGCAATGTGATTTCTGCCGCTGAAGCGCGCACCAAAGCCGCCAATAAAGATTCGATAGTCGGTTAATATTGTTAAGTCAAAATGCCAAAAATAGTAGATAGGAATACATGATGGAAAAAGGGCAAGCCGAAAAGTTTGTGTTTGATTTACTGCGCTTAATGTTAGGTAAAAAAGCGTCTGATATGTTCATCACGGCAGGTTTTCCGCCCGCCATGAAGATTGATGGCAAAATGACGCCAATCAGCCAGCAAGTGTTATCGCCGCAGCAAGCGCGCGAGATTGCCCGCTCGATTATGAACGATAAGCAAACCGCCGAATTTGATGCGACCAATGAATGTAATTTTGCAATTGGCATGCCGGGCGTGGCGCGCTTTCGCGTCAATGCGTTTATTCAGCGCGGCTCTGTTGGTTTGGTATTTCGCACCATCACCACGAAAATTCCTAAATTTGAAGATTTAGGCTTGCCAGAAATATTAAAAGATATTGCTATGACCAAGCGCGGTTTGGTGATTTTTGTCGGTGGCACAGGTTCGGGTAAGTCCACCTCGCTGGCGGCAATGGTGGGCTATCGTAACGAGCACAGTTTTGGGCACATTATTACCATTGAAGACCCCGTTGAATTTGTGCACGAGCATCACAATTGCATTATTACCCAGCGAGAAATTGGCGTCGATACTGATAGTTGGCACATCGCCCTTAAAAACACGCTGCGCCAAGCGCCAGATGTGATTTTGATTGGCGAAATTCGTGATCGCGAAACCATGGATTATGCGGTTGCCTTTGCTGAAACGGGCCATTTGTGCATGGCAACATTACACGCCAACAGTACCAATCAAGCGTTAGACCGCATTATTAATTTTTTTCCTGAGGAGCGGCGTCACCAATTGTTAATGGATTTATCACTGAATGTGCGCGCTTTTGTGTCGCAGCGTTTGATTCCCAAAGCCGATGGAATTGGCCGCGCAGCAGCGATTGAAATTATGATTAACTCGCCCTTAATTTCTGATTTGATTTTTAAAGGCGATGTACACGAGATTAAAGAAATCATCGGCCGCTCGAGAGAGCAAGGCATGCAAACATTTGACCAAGCTTTATTTGATTTGCATGAATCTGGCGCGATTAGTTATGAAGATGCGCTGCGTAATGCCGATTCAGTAAACGATTTACGCTTAAAAGTTAAACTGCATGGCAAAGGCGCGCACAATAAAGATTTGTCTTCAGGCCTAGATCATTTGGGTATGGTTTAAATACGGTATATTGGGCGAATTAAAAGAACTTGTGCCAATAAAAGTCTAATAAAAAAGCCGATGGAAGCATCGGCTTTTTTACATTGCTCAATTATTCAACTGACACTTCTACACGTCTTGCTTCATTTAAATCGCTACCACCATTAATATCAACAGGTTTACGTTGCTCGATTCTAGATGCATCAACACCTGCCGCAACAAGTGCATCATATGTTGATTGTGCACGGTCTTGCGCCAGTTGCTCATTGCGCGCTTTTCCGCCCCTAGGATCGTGAAAACCAGAGATGACCGCTTTTGCATTTGGATCATTCCACAATCGGCGCAAGTTGCGTTGCGCTATCTGCAGGTTGATTAGTTTTAGCCGTTGCAAAATAGAGTTTAGCCGCTGGCGGTACTGCCACTGCCACAGGCTCGGCCGCTTTTACGGTAATTTGGTTATCAATTGTTACGCTATCGCCAAAATGCGCTTTTGCATCTTCACCCACTTTGGTTTTAGTCGCTTCAGAATCAACCACGCCAGTTAACACGACATTTTTGCCATCACCAGCAGCGTTTAAACCTTCACCGCCACACAATGATGTTTTTATCGCATCTGCATTCGCTACCCAAGCATAGGCAGTTGCATCGCCAGTATTGTTAAACTGAGTACAGTTTGCGTTAAAAGAAAAATTACCGCTTGGCGTAATTGGCACAGCAGGTATTGCCTCAGCAGGTACCACTGCGGCACTTGCTCCGCAACATGCGCCTGTTGGGCCGCGCCCACTAAACAGCATCCACAGTAAAATTATTGCCAGTAATAGTGCAATTAACCAAGTCCAAAGTGCATAACTGGATTGGTTAGGATGCACGGATAGATTGTTATTCATCGCATTTCACCTTTCAAGTTATTTTTTTAAACCGCCAGAAAGCTCATCTTGCAATTTTTTGAGCTCAGTCCATTTATTAGCCGCGGCTAGTGCACCTTGCTGTGCCCAAGTGCTAGGGTTGGCAATGCGAAAGCGAGAGCCGCCATCATCTAAAATCTTGCGCATTTGCGGAACAGTTGCACTAGCAAGCTGCGCAAACGTTTTAATACCAGCGTTAGTGAACAGCTCATTAATTTTTGGACCAATGCCTTCTACAATGGTGAGGTCATTTGCATTTTTAAGTGCAAAGCCAGCCGCTTTGGCAGCAGCTAAATCAATAGCAGCAACAATTGGCGCTGCAGGTTGTGTTGGTTCAACCGCTCTTACAACTGGCGCAGAAACAACAGGCTCTGCCATTTTTGCAACAGGCGCTGGTGTATGAACTTGTTGTACAGATGGTGTACTATGCATGCCTCTTAATAAATGATGTAGTAACCAACCCAGTAAAGCGCCCAGCAAAAACCACCAAAAACAGCATGAAAAAGTACTTAATAGTGAACTCATTTTTACTCCCCAATAATAATGACAACCAATAAAATAAACCAAAAAAAAAACGCTAAGGTTGTGAATATTCGTTAAAACTTATTATTACGCGCCTACTATCTGCGTCTTTTGAACACACGTCAAGATTAATCCAACACAATTAGTGCATGGATAACAAAAATTAACATTTGGGTTTATACCTGCGCATAGATAATTTGGCCATGTAAGAAAGTGTACTCAACTTTGCCCGTCATATCTAAACCCAAAAATGGCGTATTTTTGCCTTTACTTTTAAGCTGAATTGCATTTACTTTCCACTCGGTTTGCGGGTTAAAAATGCAAACGTCGGCATCTGCATGTAAACTTAAATCGCCGCCCGAGATACCCAAAATACTGGCTGGTTGGCTGGTGATTTTTGCAATCGCGTCAAATAAAGTGGTTTTATTATCCATGGCCCATTTTAATGCTAGCGGCAATAACAGCTCTAAACCTGTTGCGCCAGCTTCAGCTTCGGCAAATGGCAGTAACTTTGCATCGTCATTCACTGGCGTGTGATCACTGCAAATGGCATCAATGATGCCGTCTTTAAGGCCTTGGCATAGCGCAGCTTTATCGCGATTTGATCGTAATGGCGGCTTAAGGTTAGCATGCGTATTAAAGTAGCCAATATCCATATCGGTTAAATGACAATGCTGCGCGCTGACGTCCGCCGTCACTTGCACGCCTTGTTTTTTGGCCTGACGCACTAAATCGACACCTTCAGCCGTCGATAATCGGCACAAGTGAATGCGCGTTTTAGTTTCTTGCGCGATACGCAAAATGCTGGCAATGCTTAAGGCTTCGGCCGCCGCGGGAATGCCTTTTAGGCCAAGCCGGCTGGCAATTTCGCCGTCGTGCGCAACACCGTTTTTGGCTAAATAATAATCCTCAGCCCGCAAAAATAAGGTGTAGCCAAAAGTAGCGGCATATTCAAAAGCGCGCCAAAGTACTTGCGTATCGGTAATCGTGGTATCGGCTTGACTAAAGCCCACGCAGCCCGCTTGGGTGAGCGCGTACATTTCCGTTAAGAGCTTGCCTTCTAATTGACGGGTAAGCGCGCCAAGTGGATAAACATGGGCTAAATTGAGTAGTTTTGCACGGTGCTTCAACATTTCTACCAAGCCTGGCTCATCCAGCACTGGGTTGGTATCGGGCGGACAAGCAAGGCTTGTAACGCCGCCAGCCACCGCCGCTAATAATTCACTATTCAGGGTGGCTTGGTAGTCTGATCCTGGTTCACGTAGCCTAACCGACAAATCGACCAAGCCTGGCGCAACGATTAGGCCAGTTGCATCAATCGTTTGGTTGGCGACAAAACCATCTGGCATATTGCCAATACCTGCGATTTTGCCAGCCACGATAAATACATCGTGCTTGGCATCTATTTTATTTTTAGGGTCGATTAAATGGCCATTTTTGATGTGAATTTTCATGCCGAACCCCCAGTATTACTATTTACGCCATTGCCGCCGCCAACACTTGGTTGGCCTGTTTGGCTTGGTTGGCCGCCAGCCGCTTGTAGGCTTGACGGATAGCCAGAACCTAGAAGCGCCATCACCGCCATACGCACCGCAATACCGTAGGTAACTTGCGGCAGAATCACCGATTGGCTGCCGTCAGCGACGCTGGAATCAATCTCCACACCGCGGTTCATTGGCCCAGGGTGCAAGACGATAGCGTCAGGTTTGGCGTAGTTAAGCGTTTTTTGCGTTAAGCCAAAAGTCTTAAAATATTCCTGTGCACTTGGCAACAGCGCTCCGCTCATGCGCTCGTTCTGCAGGCGCAGCATCATAATGACATCTACATCTTTTAAGCCAGCTTTCATGTCGTGAAATACGTGTACACCCAACTTTTCAACATCGACTGGCAGCAAGGTTTTTGGCGCAATCACGCGCACTTCAGGCACACCTAACGATGTGAGTGCATGAATCTCGCTACGGGCCACGCGGCTATGCAGCACATCGCCCACCAAAGCGACACGCAAGTTATGTAAATCGGGCTTGTATTTGCGCACAGTAAAAACATCCAGCAAGCCTTGCGTGGGATGTGCATGACGGCCATCACCCGCGTTGATGACGCTAATGCCATCTGGCACGTGCTGCGCAATAAAATGCGCTGCGCCGCTTTGCGCATGGCGCACCACAAACATATCGGCGTGCATGGCAATTAGATTATCTACAGTATCTAAAATCGTTTCGCCCTTAGATTGGCTGGAAGTGCCAACGTTAAGATTAATTACGTCGGCAGATAGGCGCTTAGCAGCGATTTCAAAGGTGGTGCGGGTGCGCGTGCTGTTTTCAAAAAAGATATTGCACACGGTTTTACCGCGCAGCAGCGGCACTTTTTTGATGTCGCGCTCGGCCACGCCAACAAAGGTTTCGGCGGTATCCAATATTTGATTCAAAATACGTTTTGGCAGGCCTTCAATGGTCAGCAAATGCTTTAAATTGCCTTCAGTATTGAGTTGCGGATTAAACATTCGCTGCCTCTAAAGTCAGATGTAGTTTATTTTTAGTATCGATCGATAATTGCAAGCTTTGATTGGCTGTTAAGGCAACATTTGCACCGCAAATATTGGGTGCGATTGGCAGCTCAGCCCCGCCGCGGTTAATCAACACAGCCAAAGTAATCGAAGCAGGGCGGCCATAATCAAACAGTTCGTTCATCGCCGCGCGCGTGGTGCGGCCAGTGTAAAAAATATCGTCGATTAAAATAATATGTTTATCAGTGATATCAAAACTGATATTGGCTGGTTTTGGTTCAGCTTTTAAGCCCCGCTGGTTATAGTCGTCGCGGTACATGGCGGCGTCTAGCGTGCCACTTTCAATCGCTAAGCCAATTTCTGATTTTAATGATTTTAATAGGCTATCCATTAGCCAAACGCCGCCACTGTGAATGCCCACCAGCGCGCAATTGGCCGCGCCAAGCGACTCAATTTGCATTTTAATTTGGGCGCTAATATCTGCAAGTAAGGTTTCTGGGTTTGGTAAAGTCATGTTGAAGTTAAATTATCAAAATAAGATTGCGAAGTACGATTGTAAGATACTTTGCGCGGCCACCGCGTCTAATATGGCTTTTTGTTTAATACCTTTAACGCCCGCTGCGCTTAGGTTTTGCGCGGCTTCAACAGAACTTAAACGCTCGTCCACCATCACAACAGGCAAATTAAAGCGGCCTTCTAGCCGCTGTGCAAATTTTTTTGAAAGCTGTGTCAGCAAATGCGCTTCTCCATCCATGTGCATAGGCAAACCCACCACCAGCAAAGCTGGATTCCAGTCTTTAATCAATTCGCTAATCTGGGCAAACTTCATTTCGTTTTCTTCAGCATTAATAGTCGTTAGCGGATGCGCCATTTTAAGCATGGTTTCACCCGTGGCCACGCCGATGCGTTTTTCGCCAAAATCAAACGCCATCACTGTGCCAGCAATATCGGGGTAGCTGCGCTCTAAAATGGGTAAATGGCTTTGATTTAAACTAGTTGGGTTTAAGCTACTTTGGTTTACTTTTTGGCTTTGCGTCATTTAAGCATGCCCCGCACTGTGAGAAAAGTTGGCAACATTCAAGCCCATCATGCCCATTGCCAAATCAAATTTATCGTCATTAGGCGCATCAAAAATCAGCGCTTGTGCTTCTTCAATTAAACCAGTTTTTAAACTCAACCAAGCATTTTGCGCCATCTCATCTTCTAGCTGACCTGCCGTCCAGCCCGCATAACCTAAGGCGATAAGCATCTTATTAGGCACGTTATTTTTTACAACTTTATTTTCAGCTACTGCTTCTAAAATATCTTTTGAGGTGGTGAGCGCAACTGCGTTGTTGATAACAACAGTCGAGTTAAATTCATCATGCGGCGCAGGCAAAATGGTATGCAAAATAAAGCCGCGCTCAGTTTGTACTGGGCCACCATAATGCACGGCTTTGGTAAGTAGGCTTAGCGACTCGGTTTGTAGCTTAATTTGCTCAAAAAGCTTGGCAACGGTGATGTCAGAGTGACGATTGATGATAACGCCCATGGCGCCATCTTGATTGTGCGTACAAATGTAAGTGACGGTTTTAGAAAAATAAGGGTCTGTCATGGCGGGCATCGCGATGAGAAATTGACCTGTAAGATTAAACTTTTCCAATGACATTATTTTACCATAAATTAAGTAATCAAAAATGAACTAATATTATAAATAACGGTGATTAATCATGCGCTTATCATTTAGCATGGTATCGTTATTGCTTATTTAGGTGATTCACAATAGCCTGTTACTTCCAACCCAAAGCCCATCATGCTCGGCATTTTGCGTGGTGTGGCCATTAGGCGCATTTTGCCAACGCCTAAATCCACTAAAATTTGTGAGCCAATGCCATAGGTACGCAATTCTTGATTGATACGAATTGGCTCGTCGGCACCTTGAATGCGCGCGACTAAATCATCGCCAGATTCCGCATGATGTAACATGACAATCACGCCACAATCGGCTTCAGATAAAGCTTTCATGGCATCTAGCATGTTCCAGCTATGCGTGCAGCTGCTACTATCAAGCAAATCAAATACAGACAAAGGCTCATGCACACGAACCAAACATTCGCTATTTGGTTTTGGCGTGCCTTTTACCAAGGCTAGGTGCGTCTCACAGGCCATTTTATCGCGGTAGGCCACTAATTGCATTGTGCCGTAAGGGGTTGTAACGATACGCTCTGCCGCGCGTTCGATAAGCTTTTCATTTTCACTGCGATAGCGGATTAAATCGGCAATCGTGCCAATTTTAATGCCGTGTTGCTGCGCGATTTCCACCAAGTCTGGCAACCGCGCCATTTCGCCGTCATCTTTTAAAATTTCACAAATGACACTGGCTGGCTCGCAACCTGCCAGCGCGGCCAAATCGCAACCGGCCTCGGTGTGGCCTGCGCGCACCAATACGCCGCCATTAAGCGCGCCAAGTGGAAAAATATGGCCTGGGCTAACCAAACTTTTTGCATTAGCATTTTTGGCAACTGCGGCCTGAATCGTTGTGGCGCGATCAGTCGCAGAGATGCCAGTCGTGACGCCAGTTGCAGCCTCAATTGATACCGTAAAATTAGTGCCTAACCGCGTACCATTTTTAAGCACCATCGGCGGCAAATTAAGCTGTTTACAGCGCGCTTCCGTCAAAGTCAAACAAATGAGTCCGCGGCCAAATTTGGCCATAAAGTTGATGTGTTTCGCGGTGGCAAATTCTGCCGCAATGACAAAATCGCCTTCGTTTTCGCGGTTTTCGTCATCCACCAAGACCACCATTTTGCCTGCTTTGATGTCGGCGATAATGTCTGCAATTGGGCTAATAGCGTTAAGAGGCATTACTTGTTTCCACTTTCAGTTGTCCACTGCGTCATGCGCTCTACATAGCGCGCAATTTGGTCAATCTCACAATTGACTAGGCTGCCGATTTGTAATTGTTTAAACATGGTGTTTTCTAATGTATGCGGAATAATATTCATGGTAAACGTGTCTTGCGAAACGCTATTAACGGTCAAACTCACGCCGTTAATGCAGATTGAGCCTTTTTTAGCGATGTATTTTGAAATTTCGTGCGGCGCGCGAATCGCCAGCAGCCAATTGTCACCCAAATCAGTAAACTGAGTGACTTCGCCCACGCCATCCACATGGCCGCTCACCAAATGCCCGCCCAGCCTATCACTTAGGCGTAACGCTTTTTCTAAATTGACAGTTTGTTGCTGCCCTAAGCCAACCGTCACTTTAAGCGTTTCGGCAGAAACATGCGCTGTAAAATGGGTTTTTGTGAGATTTGTCGCCGTTAAACAGACGCCATTCACCGCAATGCTATCGCCAATTTGCACGTCCGCGAGCGCTAGATTTGCGGCCTCAATTGAAAGCTCAATGTTGTCGCCCACGCTGCTGCTGCTGTCTATATGGCCAACGGCCTGAATGATTCCTGTAAACATAGCTGCATTTTAGCAGGAATAGTTAATTTGGAATGCGAAAACTAAGCCTTAACAATATTGGCATGCTTGTTGCAAAAGCCTTAACACCAAACAATATTAACAATTAAAGGTTCCATATGTTAGCGATGGTTAAGCATAAAATTCAATCGGCTTTTCAGCATCATCAACTAGAAAAAAATCTAGAATGGATGAATGATTTAACGTCGAAGGACGAATTGTATGCGTTGGCTTTGGTGACTTCAAAACTGGCAAAAATTCACTTAGCAGTCGATAACAAGCTGCAAATTGACATGGATTTGCTGCTTGAAATAGATACAAAAACCTATCAAACATCAATTAATATTTTACGTAAGTATATGACTACGTTGAAATTAAATAAAAAAGTAGAAGAAAGTTTGTATGCAGCCGCTTACTCATACCATCGGCATCTTTGTGCAGCTTATAAGCAGTTTTTTGATGTGTATTTAACGCAAAATAAAATTGTTTTTAGTCCTGAAAAAATCAATCTGATTGCTTGTCGTTATTTAAATGCAACTTTTGCAATGACAAAATGGCGTTATTTTGACGATCAGCCAGCGCCCAGCGGCACTTGGAGTAATGTATATAAAGTCATCAGATGCGCCGAAAATTTGGCAATAATGAACACCAATTTATTTTTGTATGATTTTCATAAAAAAGAAATGAGTATTGCTTCTCTACTCAAGCAGGGTTTTATGATGGATACCTTGCAAAAAGGCAATTACAGCCGCGTGCAAATTCAATTGACCGAACAAGTGCTCAAAGTGTGGGCCAGCAACCCTGTTATTACCACCAAACATAAAGACGATAAATATCAATTTTTTGTTAATATAGAATCGGATATTGGGCCAGAGCGTATTCGAGCGATTGAAAAATTCGCTAATTATCGCTTTTGGAAAACGCAGCGCCTGGTTGATTTGATTGAAGCCTATTTATGCAATGTAATGACGCAAAAAAGTCTGAAAGAATTTAAATTAGAAAAAATAGCGCCTACCGAGATGATGGTGCAGTTATTTAAAAAGCTACGGGTTGATTGGTGCGTAGAGGGCTATGAGCGTCAGCGTAGAAGTGAAAAGCGCAATAAACGCAACAAGCTGATTAACATTAGCCATGGTTTGGAAAATATTTGCAACCGCTTAAGCACTATCAATCCGCAACTAGATAGCTGGGCTATGTTTAGCCACGATGGCGCGCAGGATGCTGAAATGACAAGTGATACTGCTGCCAGAGTGCATGAAACTCAGCAGCAAAAACCAGCCACACACAGTCAATTAGGCTCTGAAAATTGGTTGGTGGTAGATGAAAGTGCCAATGGTTTTGGGGTTAATTTAGGCAAATCGGTGAGCGAGTGGATAGAGCCAGGCAAGTTAGTCGGTTATATCGTGCCGGATGAAAAAGACTTATTTATGATTGCAGAAATTAAAAGTGTGCGTAAACAAGCCGATGGCAACTACCGCGCTGGCATGCAAATATTAGGCTCGCACAGCGCTTTTGTACGAATCGACCGTGTGCAAGGTCAAGCACATTATTTTGCTGCAACCAGTGCTGAAGTGGTGAAAGGTTATTTTGTGGATGAAGGCGATGATTTAGATCTACTAGACTCATTTTCTGGCGTTTATATTGAATCGCAAGGCAGTCATGCATCGCAGCGCGCCTCATTAATTGTGCCCAGAAGTGAGTATAAGCGTGGCAATAAGGTGAAAATCAGCAGGAACGGCGATGACCAAGTGTTTGAAATGGGCTTGCCACTAATGAAACATCGCGATTGGGTGTGTGTGGCTTTGCCAATGTAAACTAGCGCACAAGTTTTGATGACAATTTTTACTGTGTTATTTTTATAGCACTATTTTTACAGTAGTATATTTACAGCAGTATTTTTACAGCACTTAAGAATCTTTACCACTTAAAACCGTCAAGGTTTTAATGATATGATTCTGCCTATGTCTTTCACGTCCAAATTACCCTTCGAGCTGTTTGTGGGCTTGCGCTATACCCGCGCCAAACGCAAAAATCATTTTATTTCGTTTATCTCGCTCACCAGCATGGTGGGCATTGCGCTAGGCGTAGCCGCATTAATTGTCGTGCTTTCGGTGATGAATGGCTTTCAGGCCGAGCTGCGAAGCCGCATTTTGGGCGTGGCCTCGCACATAGAAGTCACAGGCGCTAATAATAAATTAGAAAGCTGGCAAGCATTAATTCCGCGCATTAAACAAAACCCACAAGTGCGCGAAGCCGCGCCTTATATTACTGCGCAAGGCATGCTAAGTTTTGGTGAGGGCGTGCAAGGCGCCATTGTGCGCGGCATTATTCCGCTAGCAGAAGACAAAGTGGCGGATTTGGGCAGTCACATGAAAGCGGGCAGCCTAAATGACCTTAAAGCAGGAGAGTTCGGCATTATTTTGGGCAGTGATTTAGCCTTTAACTTAGGCGCAGCCATGGGCGATAAAGTCGTGGTGATGTCGCCGCAAGGCCAATTTACACCAACAGGCATTGTGCCGCGCATTAAACAATTTAAAGTAGTTGGCTTATTTCAAATTGGCATGTACGAATACGATGCGGGTTTGGCGCTGATTCACATGGATGACGCCGCAAAGCTGTATCGTATGGATGGCACGGTTTCAGGCGTGCGCCTAAAAATCGATGAAATTGACGATGCCCCAAAAGTCAGCGGCCAGCTTAATCAATCGTTATCAACCCCACTTTTAAGCAATGTTAACAAAGACTTAGCAACGGGCGATACTGTTACTAATACTGTCGGATCGCAATACTTTGTCACCGATTGGACGCAGCAACACGCTAACTTTTTTAAAGCGGTGCAAATGGAAAAGCGCGTTATGTTTATTATTTTGGCCTTAATCGTCGCCGTTGCCGCGTTTAATATCGTGTCCACCTTGGTAATGGCGGTGACAGACAAGCGCGCCGATATTGCCATTATGCGCACTTTTGGGGCAAGCCCGCGCAGTATTATGGGTATATTTATTGTGCAAGGCTCGCTAATTGGCGTGATTGGCACTATAGCAGGCGCGGTGGTTGGCGTGATTGTAGCCTTAAATATTGATACGATTGTGCCGTTTATTGAAAACTTGTTTCACGTGCAATTTTTGGCTAAAGACGTATATTACATCAGCGATTTGCCGTCAAAATTAGAGTGGAACGATGTGATTACGATTGTGCTAATGTCGTTTGGCTTAAGCTTGCTGGCGACGCTCTACCCCAGTTATAAGGCCTCACAAATCAATCCAGCTGAGGCGCTTAGATATGAATAAAAATAGCATCATCAATTGCCAAAACCTCGCCAAAACCTATACTGGGCTTGATGTTGCCGTGCTTAACGGCATTGATTTAAACGTGAACCGCGGCGAGCAAATTGCCATTGTTGGTGTGTCAGGCTCGGGCAAAAGTACGCTGCTGCATTTGCTGGGCGGTTTAGACGCGCCAACAAATGGAATTGTCGAGCTGGCAGGGCAGAATTTAAGCCAATTATCCGAGACGCAAAAAGGCAATTTACGCAATCAACATTTGGGTTTTGTATACCAGTTTCACCATTTACTGCCAGAATTTACCGCGATTGAAAATGTGGCCATGCCCTTGCTCATTCGCCGACTGCCGCGAGAGCAGGCACTCACTTTAGCCATTGAAATGCTTAAAAAAGTCGGCATGGGGCATCGCCTAGAACACATGCCTGGCGAGCTTTCTGGCGGGGAGCGGCAACGCGCCGCGCTGGCCCGCGCGCTCGTCACGCAACCTGCCTGTATATTGGCGGATGAACCCACTGGCAACCTTGACCGCGTAACCGCCAACCAAGTGTTTGAATTATTATTGGAAATTAATCGAGCGCAAAATACCAGCTTGGTAGTGGTAACGCACGATTTAGGGCTGGCTGCCAAAATGCAGCGCCAATATCGGCTAGAAGACGGCAAACTTACGCCGTTTTAAAATAATCAAACCAGCCAATGATTAAGTTTGCATTAGGCTTTGTTTTTGGCGCATGGCTATTGCAACAGCAACCTGCTTTGCCAAGCCTGTATTGGCTTTTGACGCTAATTCCTGCGTTATTCTTTGTGCTTAAATCACGCACATTTTCATTTGATTATGCTGATTATTTAAAAAATGTCAGCATTTTTATTTTTGCCAGCTTGCTCGGATTTTTGTGGGCGGCAACAGTCGCAACCATTCGCTTGCAGGATGAATTGCCTAAAGAATGGCAACAAAAAAGCATCAATATTGTTGGCAGTGTTGCCGCGTTGCCTGAAATCACCGAAAAAGGTGAGCGTTTTCAATTTGATGTTGAAAAAGTTCTAACTCAAGAGTCCAGCAAAACTTTGCAAATTCCGTGCCATATTTCACTTAATTTTTATGGTGATAATGGTTCTGCAACGTTAAAAAATGAAGCAAATAAACTCAATTTTTTTCATGCGGGCGAGCGTTGGCAATTAACGGTAAAACTTAAGCGGCCGCACACCACTTACAACCCACACGGCTATGATTTTGAAGGCTGGGCGCTTGAAAATAATATTCGCGCCACGGGCAGCATTAGCAATAAAAGTGGCTATAAAAAACTCAGCAATTTTGTGTGGCGCCCCAGTTATATGGTAGAACGGGTGCGCGAAAAAGTGGGCAACCAAATTAACCAAGCGCTAGCCAATAAGCCTTACGCAGGCGTGATTCGCGCCTTGGTAATTGGTGATGACAGCCAAATTACACAAGCGCAATGGAGCGTGTATTTGCGTACTGGCATCAACCATTTAATGAGCATTTCTGGCTTGCACATTACCATGCTAGCCGGCTTGGCATATGCAATTGCGGCATTTATTTGGCGTCGCGTACCGAGCTTGGTGCTGCGCATGCCCACGCGAAAAGCGGCGACTATTGTTGGCTTAATTGTTGCTGTTTTATATTCTTTATTGGCGGGCATGTCGCTGCCTACCCAGCGTACGCTGATGATGCTGATTACATTTGCGCTGGCCTTGTTATGGGGCAAAAATTTGGCGATTTCACGTGCCTTAGCCATCGCCTTAATGGTGGTGGTTTTGCTGGATCCGTGGGCGAGTATTGCTGCTGGATTTTGGCTATCGTTTAGCGCAGTAGCCATTATTAGCTACGTTTCTGTGGGACGATTATCGGCGCAGCACTGGTTTAAAGAGGCCGTGCACACGCAGTGGGCGATTACGCTGGGCTTGCTACCTTTACTAATTGCGCTATTTGGGCAAACTTCTATCGTTTCGCCGCTGGCTAACGCATTTGCGATTCCTATTATTAGTTTAATCGTCGTGCCACTGGCGATTTTAGGCAGTATTATTCATCTCGATTTTATTTTGCAGGCGGCACATTTTATTTTAACACTGTGTATGCAAGGCTTGAATTGGCTAGCCGCTTTACCCACATGGCAACAAGCCGCGCCGCCAATGTGGGCAACAGTTTCAGCAGTATTTGGCGTATTGTGGTTGCTATTGCCGCGCGGATTTCCGCAGCGTTGGCTTGGTTTAGTTTTGTTAATGCCACTATTTTTTGCCAACTCGCCTCGGCCAGAAACTGGCGCCATGCAAGTTGCGGTGCTAGATATTGGCCAAGGTTTAAGTGTGGTGGTTAAAACCGCAAACCATACTTTATTGTATGACGCTGGCCCAAAATTTAACCAGCAATCGGACGCTGGCGGGCGCATTGTCGTGCCATATTTACGCGGCGAAGGCGTTACAAAACTTGATGGTTTTATGGTGAGCCATAATGATATCGACCACAGCGGCGGCGCGCCTTCTGTCCTCGCCCAAGTGCCTGTGGGCTGGTTTGCCAGTTCATTTACAGAATCTGACAGTTTTAAACTGCCTACAAACGCGCTTAAATGCTTAGCTGGCCAACATTGGCAATGGGATAGCGTGCAATTTGCAGTGCTGTACCCAAGTTTGCAAAGCTACGAGGATGCAAACTTAAGCGATAATAATAGAAGCTGCGTGGTGAAAATCACCAGCCAATTTGGCAGTATTTTACTGACAGGGGATATTGAAGAGCCAGCCGAAGCCAGCCTGCTTGCGATTAATGCAGATACGCTAAAAAGCGATGTCTTAATCGCCCCGCACCACGGCAGCAAAACGTCGTCAAGCCCTAATTTTGTGCAAGCGGTTGGCGCCAAAAAAGTCATTTTTACAGTGGGTTATTTAAACCGATTTAAGCATCCCAAGCCAGATATAGAAAAGCGCTATGAAGCAAGTGGGGTGATTGAATATCGCTCCGATTACGCAGGCGCGCTGCTGATAGATTTTGCGCGCGACAAGCCTATGCAAATACAGGCTTGGCGGCAAGCGCAGCCACGATATTGGCATGACGAATATTAATAGGTTTACGAAGCAATTCACTCAATTAAGTATTTGTTAAAAGCTTGGCAATTAGGCAATAATTAAAAAGTAGCATTAAAAACTAGGATTAACTATTTTTTTCATTCTAGGTTTGAACAAAGATTTAAACAAAGAAACTTGCCGAAACGGCCGCTTCCAGCTAAAGTAACGACAGTTTTAAATGATTAAGGAGTATTGCTGTGTGGGAAATTATTAAGGCTGCGGGTTGGCCAATCTGGCCGTTGATTATTGCCTCGGTTGTGGCGTTGGCGATTATTGGTGAACGTTTTTTTGCGCTGCGGCGCGATGTGGTTGCACCAGGTAATCTACTTCCAGAAGTTCAAAAGTGGTTGGGGCAGGGCGGCGTAACCAAAGAAACGCTGCATAAATTAGAACAGCATTCATTACTGGGCCAAATTTTTGCCAGCGCGCTGGCAAACGGTAAAAATTCGCGCGAAGTAACCAAAGAAGCCATCGAAGAAACAGGCCGCGCGGTTGCCCATAAATTAGAGCGTTATTTGCCCATATTAGGCACTATCGCTACCGTTTCACCGTTATTAGGCTTGCTGGGTACGGTGATTGGTATGGTCGAGCTATTTGGCTCGTTCACCAATAGCGGCCACGATGTAGCGCAATTTGCACGCGGTATTTCAGTTGCACTTTACAACACGGCGGCAGGCATTGTG
Source organism: Methylotenera sp. (assembly GCA_014378845.1). Taxonomy (GTDB): domain Bacteria; phylum Pseudomonadota; class Gammaproteobacteria; order Burkholderiales; family Methylophilaceae; genus Methylotenera_A. The sequence goes on from JACMNB010000006.1 coordinate 31,944, forward strand.
GTGGCCGTGCCAGCGATGATTGCGTATCGTTATTACCGCAGTAAAGTGGATGATTTGCTGGTGGATATGGAACAACAGGCGATTAAGTTAGTTGAAATTTTGCACGGTCAACGTAACTAATTCGTTTGAAATCGACGCGAATACTGCGTTATTTTTGTTCGTCGTACTTAATGTACGGCCTTCACAAAAATGCCTTGTCTGCAGTCGATTTGAAAGCGAATTGATTTATTAAATTTAGCAATAAAGCCTATAAGGTCTACTTAATATGAATTTTCAACGCGGCAGACGTCACGAAGAGCTCGAGATGAATCTTGTGCCTTTAATCGACGTATTATTGGTGATTATTATTTTTTTGGTGGTGAGTGCAACGTTTTCGCGCACCAGCGAATTGCAAATTAACCTGCCAACGGCTGAAGCCAATAGCCCACAAGATAAACCACTCGTTATTACGGTTGAGGTTGATGCAACAGGTCGTTACATGGTGAATAGTAAAGCGTTAGACAGTGCAGATGTAGCCAGTATTGCCAGCGCGCTCACTAAGGCCGCGGGCGATGGTAAAGAGCCAACCATTGTGATTAACGCCGACGCAAAAACCACGCACCAAAGTGTGATTAACGTGATGGAAGCCGCGCGTCAAGCCAACTACACGCATATTACGTTTGCCACCCAAATTGGCGCTGAGTAATATCGACGCGCATCGTTTAGTCTATGCATTCTGCCTTTGACGACAGCGTTTAAATCGTTGTTGAAGGTCAAAACCGTTATTGAACGTCAAAACCGATACTGAATGTCAAAACCGACTAGCCACCTAGTTAGCAACCTAGAAAAAGCTGCTGAAAAAGCCGCTCAAAAACCAGTGCACATCGCCAACGCAAAAGGTTTGTATTTGCGTCTGCTGCGTTATGCCTGGCGTTATAAATTTGTGTTTGCGCTCGGTATTTTTTCGTTAATTATTTTATCAGCCACCAACACAGGTTTTTTAGCCACCATCAAGCAAGTGACCGATGAAGGTTTTGTTAAGCAATCGCCTGACAAAATGCGTTTATTGCCATTTATGCTGTTCGGCCTAATGGCATTGCGCGCCATTTCTGGCTTTTTTTCAAATTTTTCGATGCGCTGGATAGCGCGGCGCATTGTCGAGGCATTGCGTTGCGATACTTTTAAAAATTTGATGCAGTTACCGGTTGCTTTTTACGATGCGCATTCTGCAGGCTTAATTATTTCAAAACTCACCTATGATGCCGAGCAAATGTCGGGCGCTTGCACAAAAGTGGTGTTAACTGTGGTGCGCGATACGCTAACGGCCGTTGGCATTTTGGCTTATATGATGTATCTCGATTGGCGATTGACGCTGATTTTTGCATTAGTTGCGCCAATTATGGCATTTTATTTAAAGAAAATGACGCCAAAAATACGCGAGGCGGGCAAGTACACGCAGCAATCGGTTGGCGAGATGACCAAGGCCGCAGAAGAAGCGATTGCGGGGCAACGCATTGTAAAAATTTTTGGCGCGACCGATTTTGAGTTCAAGCGTTTTGCCAAAGTTGCGGGCAAAAACCGCCACATGCAGGTGCGCTTGGCACGGCTTTCAAGTTTAAATAGCATGGTGGTTGAGCTATTGGCGGCAATTTCGCTTGGGCTGGTGGTGTACTACGCGGTGGGCCGTTTTAGCGCGGGTGAATTTGCGGCATTTATTGGCGCATTATTAATGTTGATTGCGCCGATTAAAAATCTAACTGCGGTTAATGAAGAATTGCAAGTTAGTTTATCGGCCGCGCAAAGCGTGTTTGAGGTGATTGATACACCCGCCGAAATTAACGAAGGCGACAAAACAATAGACCGCGCAAAAGGCGCAATAACATTTAAAAATGTAACGCTCAATTACGCCAACACTAAAAATCCTGCGCTTAATAATGTCAGCTTTAACATTGCGCCTGGCGAAAAAGTGGCGCTGGTTGGGCGTTCTGGTGGTGGCAAAACTACGCTGGTAAACTTGTTGCCCCGCTTTTACGAGCTTCAACAGGGCTTAATTATGCTCGACGGCATTGATATTCGTGCCTTAGAACTTAAAAATCTGCGCAGTCAATTTGCGCTGGTTAGCCAAGACATTATTTTGTTTAACGACACTATTTTTAATAATATTGCCTACGGCGTGCTGCGCGATGCAAGCGAGCAAGAGGTG
>JACMNB010000058.1 GCA_014378845.1 Methylotenera sp.
CAATAGTAGCGATATAGCCCCATCTTTGAGCACATAAGTTGTTTTTTGCTGCTCGGCAATATCGTCTAAATCGATGAGCTTTTCATCCCAGCCGCGTAAAGCAAGGCGTTGGATTGCAAAACCTTGCTTTTCTAAAGCCAAAATCTCGCGCCGAATAAAGGTATGACTAACCTTGGGATATTGATTGATTAAATAAGTAATGCGCATAATTTAATTAGAATTTGTAACATGAAAATATTCGCAGTTTACGCAATCGCTGTTACATGGCATTAGTATTTTCATATTTGATGATGATTGACCTTTTTTGCCTCAGCCTTGACGAGTGATTTCAGCCTATCTGCGCCTACAACGTCCCATGTGTAATTAAGCGCTTTTTGTTTTGATTGCTGACTTAGCTTTTTCCTTAACCCGGCATCCTCAGTCAAAAGACGCATACAGTCAACCCATTTATTCTCGTCATGCGGCTCAATCACAAACCCATCAACGCCATCTGCAATAATATGACCACTCCCCATTGGGCTAGCAATCACTGGCAAGCCAGCTCCCAAAGCCATATAAGTAACCAGTGGACTGCCCTCTTCTAAACTTGGCAAAATAAACACATCTGCACTTTTGTACACGCTAACTAAGTCAGAAGTGAATGGAATGTGCTCAATACGCGCGTCAGTTAGGTATTGATTGACGAGTGGTTTTAATACTTCTTCGATTGTTCCAACCAGTTTAAGCTTTGCATTTAAATTGGATTTAACCCAATACTTTAACAATAAATGCGCGCCTTTACGTACGCCGATGCTGCCGACAAAAAGAAACGTAGGTGGCTTTGATAGGTTTTGTGATTCTAAATCTTGGTCAGGCAGTATCGCGCTTGTACTCAATCCGAAAGAGGTATCTAAAATACTATTTTTTGGTACGCCAATATTTTCAAAATAGGTTCTCATGATGGGATTACAACTATAGACGTAATCCGATAAAGCAATTCTTGCCAGTTCATCATCAATTTGTTGTTGCGATATGCCGTGAGCGGCAGGTAAATTGAGGCGAGCATATTCAACATCTAAAATCTGTTTAATATTGCCCGCTGGAGAATTAACACCTTCAAAAATAATTTTATGGCCACTATTTTTAATACTTTTATAAGTGCCATGTGAAACCCCTGGCCATAAATAAGCGAAATCAACATCTTGACTAAGCGAATTCAAAAAAATCGATTCTGCTAATTTAAGAATAGTTTGATCTGGCAGCGCTTTATACACCACCGACTTAGCCCATTTTGGAATGGCGTCACGATAGAAGCCATCAGAAAAAATCTTTTCAGAAGTAATGCCCATCAAGTTAATATCGACATGATTAGATTGCATGCCTTTCAACACATAATAGCTGGCATGCGCAATACCATAGTCTTTAAAGTAATTGGGATAATAAGCACTAATTTTCATTTTGCGTTTAGTGACTTATTATTCTAGCTGGAACACCAACCGCTGTATTACCGTCAGGAACATCAATTAACACGACTGCATTGGCGCCAATTTTTACATCATTGCCAATTTGAATTCCCCCCAAAACTTTTGCGCCTGCACCAATATCCACATGACCACCAATAGCAGGGGTTGTACATTCACTAACTGAGCCCAAAGTAACTTGCTGAAATATTAAACAATTAACGCCTATGGTTACGTCAGGATGAATCACAATACCGTTGGGGTGCGGGATTAATAAACCGCCGCCAATTTTGCAGTTAATCGGTATATCGGCCGCGGTTATCACGCTCCAAAATAGATGTCTAAATACCGCGATTTTTCTGGGCAGTCTGACTAGTAAAGAGTTTGATGAAGCATAATATTGATAGGCGCGAATACTAGCTAGCAGTGAACGAGAAGGATCCCAAGTAAAAAATGATTTATGCTCTCGAGACCAATCTGGCACTGAGTTAGACACCTCAGCATTTTCAAAATTAGTAGTATTTATCGTCACGTTATCGGTATTGTTAATTACTTAATAAACTCTTTTACTGCAGAAATAATTCCTCTTTCTATCAACGCCTCTTTAGTGCCTGCAGGCTGCCATCCCAACACTTGTTTGGTTTTACTGCTGTCGTATTGGGCGCGGTGGCTGCGGGAATCCCAATCTCGGTAACTGGGTACTTTACGATTAGGATGCTTAATTAAATTTTTAGCGCCCTCTTTAAAAACGTCAATGATAAAAAACTTCCAAATTGGCGTGGGTTCTGCGCGCAATTTAGTACCGCAAGTTTTAGAAACAATTTCGACATAGTCCCGGCCGCTTAAAAACGGCTCGTCAGTTAATAAAAATGTTTGTCCCGCGAGGTTTGGTTTATCTAAAGCTAAAACAAGCGCTTCTGCAACGTCTTCAACCAACACTAACGGTAACTTGTTTTCACCAGAACCCCAAAATTGTACGCGACTTTCGGATTGAAACATGCCAACACCCCAATGCGCCGGTGGGCAGCCTTTGCCAATCACCACTCCAGGCCTAAAAATCGTCACAGGAAAATTAGATTGCTTATACATATCTAATAGCAAAGCCTCGCAAGTGGCTTTTGATCTTGCATACAAGTTACGGTTTTTCATTTTTGCATCAAGCGGCGTATCGGCCGTAATCACACTATTTGCATTGGCTGAATAGTATGAATCAATCGTGCCAGTGTAAATAAATTGCTTAACACCTTGTTTTTGCGCGCGCTCTGCAACGTTTTTAGTTACCAAAACATCAGTTTGGTAATAGTCTTGCCATTTGTCCCCACTGGCTTTGGCAAGGTCGTATACCACATCAATGCCTTCAAGCGCTTTATCCATAAATTCGGCTTCTGCGATATCGCCTTGTACTAATTCGACGGGCAAGCCCGCTAAACCAATGTTGCCTGCACTCATGCCTCTAGTCACGACGCGCACGCCATGGCCTTTCTCGCACAGTTTTTTTACCAAATATTTGCCAATAAACCCAGTACCGCCAATGACTAAAATAGTGGGTTTTACATGCGGCGGCAGCACTGTCCAAGCTTGCTTGGGCGCGCTTGACGGCTCAAAATTAGCTTGTTGCGTAATTTTTTCGCACATGGCGATGACATTAACGCCAAATTGACCATCCACTCGCGGGTCGCTTATGCCATCTAATGTGTCATAAAATGCTTTTACACTGCGCGTAATGCTGGTGCCATAAGGGTCTGATTCGGATGATTTTTTTAGCGTATTTTTAATAGAATGGGATAGATTTTTTGCGCTAGACACGGCTAATTGCCGCGCTACTGAAAGGCTAGTCAAAAAGTTATCAAACAAAATGCCATAACCGCTTGGCTCATCAATA